>CAYNIY010000033.1:0-3462 GCA_964397525.1 uncultured Eubacteriales bacterium | reverse complement strand
TCCATGCTGTGCTCTTCCGTCATCGGCTCGAACTTAATATCCATGGCACTGCTCCCTTACTGGCATTATTTATAACTGTTCCTCATTACACCCGCGCGAATAATGAACCAGATTCTTCACTGCGTTCAGAATGACACTGTCTTCATGTCATCCTGGGCGCAGCGAAGGATCTGTCAACAAGATTCTCCACTACGTTCAGAATTTACACGCGTAAATGCACCACAATAAACGAATCATGTAAACCATACATAATTTGCCGTGTCTTGCTGCAAATTTGATTCATAGCAATGACAGTGAAAATATTTTTCAGAGGTTGCTACATTTAATTGGTTGCTTAATTATACAATCTAATATCCGAAAAACGTTATTTTTTAAGAAATTTTTAAGCGCTATGGGATAAAATAAGATTCTTCGCTCTGCTCAGAATGACATAAGTGGCCCAGAATGATAATAGTGATGCAAAATAATTAGGGGCGGTGCAAACGCACCGTCCCTTGTTGTTCTCTTGCCAAAAGGCAACCTGGTTTTTTTGCATACCGGAAACCTACAATATCTCTATGCCCAATATATTCATCACAAGCAGCACAGCAGCCACCAGGATAACCGGGTAGTAATAACGCCATGATTTCCTGGTCCGGTAAAGGTAATATATTATGGTTAAAAAGATTATGGCGCAGGTGCTGTATGCCAGCACCGGCCAGGGCTTGAGAAGCAGCCAGGTAACAGCAAAGACCACTGCCGACGGCACAGTAGAATAGATGCCCTTAAAAATTTCTTCGAGTTTCGATCTGAATATTAACCAGGAAATATAAACAATGATGATCAGATATATAACCAGCGCCAGCTGCGCAAACCACGGATTGGCTGCGGGGAAGCCGGGCGGAAAAAACAATCCGATAAATGCTGTTGTAAACCAATTAAAAACAAAAGCGAGAACCAGCAAATTAAAGCCAAAAAAAACAACCGCCAGGGCATATAGAAAGTTTTTAACGTAAAGATTCTTGAGCATGCTGTCTTCCCGCCCCCATACGTCACTGTGTCAGAACCTTGCCGTCCACAGCTATGCTGCCGCACCTCCGTTTTATGGGAAGGCGGCAGCAAAAATCGTTGTTATTTTTTGCCCATGAAACCGCCCAGCAGCTTGCCCAGGTCATCCACGATGTCCCCGTCTTTATCCGCATCCAGGAACTGTGAGGCCAAACCCATCAACCCGCCGCCTCCGGAGCCGCCCAGCGTGTTTGTCAGCTGCGACGTCAACCCGGCTACACCAGCAGCATCTAAATTTTGTTCTTTCTTTTTGTTCCCCAGCATGCCCAATAAAAGCGGGGCAAACTGCTGCAGCAGCCCGGATACCTGGCTGCCCTCAAGCCCGGTCTGCCTGGCCAGGTTGTTCTGCACCCGGCCGCTGTTGCCGGACAGCACATGTTGAAGAATTTTCGCTCCGTCCTGCAAGTCCACATTCTGCAGAAAACCCGACAGGTCATCTACTTTCGCATCCTGGTGCTGCTCGAGAGCCCCGGCCAGAGCCTGGGCCCCTTGCGGTGTCCCCGCATTCCGGTTAAGCGCTTCCAGTAATGTCGGCAGTCCCAGCTGGGCCGCCTTCTGGACCTGCTCAGGCTTTGCCCCCACTGTCTTTCCCAGTTGCTCCAGGACTTCCGGGTTAGCCAGTTGCTTCATAATCAGGTCTTGAATATTCATAATTCACCCTCCTTATTATCACTATACTTCATATAAACTACACATCCACAGATAATATTATATGAATATTATTAAATTTAACTTAATTTATTATGAAATATTAATAAATATTTGCGTGTATAGCTTATGTTATAATGAATTAATATGAATGAGGAGTGATTTCATGCCTGATGACAAATTGCTGATCGCCAAGGGAGAAAACGACCTCTACCTGCTGCCCAAAATGGCCAACCGCCACGGGCTGATCACCGGCGCCACCGGCACCGGCAAGACCGTTACCCTCCAGGGTATGGCAGAGTCTTTCAGCTTAATCGGCACCCCTGTTTTCCTTTCCGACATCAAGGGAGACCTTTCCGGTCTCTGCGAGCCGGGCGGCGGAAACGTGAAAATCGAAGAACGGGTCAAACAGCTGGATATCAAGGATTTCAGCTACCGGCCTTTCTCCATACAGTTCTGGGATGTCTTCGGAGAGCAGGGCTGTCCGGTACGCACTACCGTCTCAGAAATGGGACCGCTCCTTCTATCCCGGCTGCTTAACCTCAACGAGATTCAGAGCGGCGTGCTCAACCTGGTTTTCCGCATTGCCGATGACCAGGGCTTGCTGCTGCTGGACCTGAAAGACCTGAAATCGCTGTTGGTTTATGCTGCTGAGAACGCCGCGAAATACACGGTCGAGTACGGTACAATATCAAAGCAGTCAGTCGGCGCCATCCAGCGCGCCCTGCTGGTCATCGAGGAGCAGGGCGGGGACCGGTTTTTCGGCGAACCAGCCCTGGACATTAAAGACTACATGAAAACCGACGAGAACGGCCTGGGTTATATAAACATCCTGGCCTGCGACAAGCTGTTCCAGTCACCGGCTCTCTACTCAACCTTCCTGCTGTGGCTCCTCTCAGAACTGTTCGAAGAGCTGCCGGAAGTCGGCGATCTGGATAAACCGAAATTGGTATTCTTCTTCGACGAGGCCCACCTGCTGTTCAACGATGCGCCAAAGGTCATGCTGGAACGGGTCGAGCAGGTAGTCCGGCTGATCCGCTCCAAGGGTGTCGGCGTCTATTTCATCACCCAAAACCCGGTGGACATCCCGGACAGCGTCCTGGGCCAGCTGGGCAACCGGGTGCAGCACGCCTTGCGGGCATATACGCCCAAGGACCAGAAAGCGATCAAGGCTGCCGCCGAGACCTTCCGCCAGAATCCCAAATATACAGTCGAGCAGGTAATCACCGAGCTGGGCGTCGGTGAAGCCCTGGTCTCATTTTTAGATGAAAAAGGTCGCCCGTCCATCGTGGAAAAAGCCTTTATCCTGCCCCCGCGCAGTAAAATCGGCCCGGTCCCGCCGGCACGGAGAAATGAGATAATATCGCGCTCTGAAATGAAGGGCCGCTACGAAGCAACCGTCGACCGGGAATCAGCATATGAACATTTGCAGGCCAGAGCGCTCCGGGATAAGGAAGAAGCAGAAGCCCGCGCCGATCGCGAAGAAAGAGATGAGCAGAAACGTCCGGGCAAACCGGGCCGAAGACCTGACACGATGATCGAAAAATTGTCCAAAACAGCTGCCAGCAGCGCCGGCCGCCAGATCGCCCGGGATCTGGTAAGAGGCATCCTCGGCTCCCTGCTGCGCAAATAAAAACAAGCCAAGGGGACGGTTCTCGTGGCCGTTTTCACACAATTATAAGCAGCACGGAGGGGGTTTTAATCTGTGCACAGTGTTTTTTTCTACCAGACCGGCATCGGGAAAATCGGCATCGCAGAACTCCGGGG
>CAYNIY010000032.1:0-15384 GCA_964397525.1 uncultured Eubacteriales bacterium | reverse complement strand
TCCGTAGGTCGTAGGTTCGAATCCTACCTGGGATGCCAGTAAAATCAACGCCTCCAGGCATTTGCCTGGAGGCTGTATTTATGAAATAGGGAATATTTAGGCTAGAGTTCAATCATAGATTAAAGAAATGTTTTTCAATACGTATCTGCAATACGCAATATATCCCCTTGACACGCATCTCCAATACGCATAATATAGAAGCAGGTAAATAAGGAGGGTTGTTTTCATGGTTGCCAGAAGCTATACCGCAAGAGAAGCAGAACAGATTTTGACCGACGATAGTTGGTACGTGGTCAGAACCAGGGGCAGTCACAAGCAGTTTAAACATCCGACGAAACCTGGATTGGTCACGCTCCCTGTACATCCTGGAAAAACCCTTGGAATCAACACAGTAAAAAGTATCGAGAGGCAGTCGGGGATTAAGTTCTAATCTCCCGACCACCTCGAAATAATGTAAATATAGTAGATAGATAGTTTTAGTTTATTACCAGAATAATTTAGTATCAGTTAAAGAATTAAGTATTAGTTACGTAAAGGAGAATTGATAATGCAGTACAAAAATTATTATGCATACCCTGGAGTATTCCATATTTGGTCAGATGTTGATAATCATAAGCAAATCGATGTTACATTCCCCGATCTTCCTGGCTGTTTTGCCGGCCCAGGTCCGGATGCTACCTTCGAGGAAGCCCTGGACGCAGCTAGAGAAGGTATATCGTTACACTTAGAAGGTATAATCGAGGATAACGAACCTATCCCAGAACCTACTTCGATTGAGTCTTTAAAATTCGATCAGGAGTTTCCGGAGGGAGGTCGGGTTATCGTAGCATATGTAGATGTTATTTTGTCTGTTTATCGAAACAAGAAGACAGAATATACTAGGGTTAATGTTACTATACCATCCTGGCTTAAAGAGATAGCAGAGAGTAAGAATGTCAATTACTCAAAGGTTCTTAGGGAAGGACTTTATGAAGTCCTAGACATTGATAGGATTGAAGTAAAAGCAGAATAACCGGGTAGGTTCGAATCCTACCTGGAATGCCAGCAAAATTAAGCCCTTCGGGGCTTATATTTTTTACCCAAAATCACAACTGTTATTATTGATGATTTCCCTGTTTACAGTATATTAATATCATGATATTGTTGTTAAAGTTATTGAGGAACAGGGGGGATGCATCATGTCTGAGTTTTCGCACCGGATCAAAAAATTAAGGTTAAAAGATAATAAAAAACAATCAGATATCGCTGATATCTTAGGGGTTTCCGTACAAAGCTACTGTGCCTATGAAGCTGGGCGGGAGCCCAAATACGATCTCCTTTGCCAGATTGCTAAACATTATAATGTAACAATTGATTACCTGCTTGGTCTTGATGATGGCGCTACAAAGGTACATGCCTCGATCAATGAACGGACCGGATTATCAGAGGAAGCAATAAAAACACTGGAATATTGCCTGGCGAAAGATAAAAAGAATTCTATTACGCTGGCTGTGAATGCGCTTCTGGAGGATCGTTACTTATTGGGATTAATTTCTTATTATCTTTATTACCTTGTTGAACCATCCAAGATGTTTCAAAATTATATCAGCAGTGTGGGTGACGTCAACAGCAGCCCTATGGCGCCATATACTTCTAAATATAAGTATTATAAATACGAGTATATGTCTGATACTTTGTGGAACAGCGAAGGCTGGCCGAAAGATCCGAGCATCAAATTTAATGCTTTTGACAATAAAAAATACCGGCAGCTGATATTGTTGGATTTTCAGGAAGCGCTTGCTGAACTGGCTAAAAAAGAAGATGGAAAAGAGTATTTTAAGTAAATTGTATAATATTTCGCTCAAGGAGGTAGATGATGACCAGACCCGCATTTTATAATGAGTCCCAAGTAGGTGAATTCTTTCTGCCGCGCTATGATATGGTTATGCAGGAAGCAGCTAAGGCTGATGTAAAACCTGCCCATACTGATACTTTCAAGGTTGGCGTGTTAGGGATTGATGCACAGGTTGGTTTTTGTTATCCTCAAGCTTCGTTATTTGTTCCTGGAGCTGTTGGGGATGTTACACGTGCCTGTAATTTTTTACTGGACAATATGGACACTATAACCAATTTGTACTTTACTCTGGATACACACAGGACATATCAAGTATTTTTCAACACACTATTTATCAATGATGCCGGACAACATCCGGAGCCATACACCATGATTTCAGCGGCTGATATTGATTCCGGCAAGTGGCGCCCGGTAACCAACCAAAAAGAAATTCGTGACTATGTTGAGCAGCTTGAGAGTCTGGGCAGGTACGTTTTAACTATCTGGCCCTTCCACACCATGTTGGGTTCAACTGATCATGCCTTGATGCCCTCTCTGTACGAAGTCGCTATGTACCATTCAGTTGCACGTCAGGTTCCGACAACCTTCGAAACCAAGGGGTATCATCCGCTGACTGAAAATTATAGTATCATGGCGCCTGAGGTAAAGAATATTCTGGGTCGCTCCGTTGCGCAGTATAACACCCAGTTCTTCGATGCCCTGACAAATAATGACCGTTTATATATCTGGGGAGAAGCTAAGAGCCACTGCGTGATGTGGACAATTAAAGACCTGCTCCAGAATATCCAGTCAACCGATCCAGACATAATTAATAAAGTATATATTTTGGAAGATTGCATGTCACCAGTGCCTGCAGTTCCCGGAGCGGATTTCCCGGCAATTGCTGATCAGACCATGGAAGAGTTTCGCGCAGCGGGTGTGAATATAGTTAAATCTACGGATCCGCTGCAATAAAAATTATAATAATAATAAATATTTAAGGACAGGCAAAAAGCCTGTCTATTTTTGTTTTCAGCTGTTAGTAGGGTTTGTCCTCAAATTTTGATTAGTTTCATAATGTTTTTATATAAGAGCTTATCTTTTTGCTCTTGGCTGAAAAAATCTGAATTTTTGATTAGGTCTACGTATTTTTTCTGATCCCGCCAGGGGCTGTCTGTGCCGAAGATAAAATTATCTTCATTACTCCTGTACAGTTCTGTTGCCTGTCTATTGAGCATCATTGTTTCCAGCACGAATGATGTGTCGTAATAACACTTCTTGTCACCCAGCAAATCAAGAATTTTATTCCATTCGCCGTTACCGCCGGCATGAGCCAGTATTATTTTTTTGTTATCAAAGTCCTGCAGCAGTTTGGCAAAGCGCTCGATTGACGCAAAGTCCGATTCTGGCAAGCTGATATCAAAACCCGAGTGAAAGTACAGCAGCAGGTCATTTTTCAATGCTTCTTCAAATACTTTATAAGCTTCCTTGGAGTCCACCGGAAAGTCCTGGTAGGCAGGGTGAAATTTCAGGCCCTGTATGCCCATATCTATCATTTCATGTATAATTTCTTTGTTGTTTGAATCATAGGGATGGACCGAGCCAAAGTAAATTATACGCGGTGTGCGGCCGATCACCTGCTTCAGCCACTTTAAAATGCCGCATCCCTGCCCGGGCGAGGTGGCGATTGTCAGCACGATGGAAAGGTCTATACCTGCCGTCTCCATAGAGGAAAGCAAATTGTCATAAGTACCGTTTGTATGGGTATCCACCCGGCCTTTTGTATTGTCAAAGATGGTTCGCAACGCTTTTTTCGCCACGTGGTCGGGGTAGATATGGGTGTGCGCGTCTATGATCATGTATCTGTCCTTTTCTGTAAAACAATATTTTGTTCAAAACGATCCACATTTAATACATATATCACAGCAGGGCACATCATGGCAATGGAATAATCGCTGGATCTGGAATTGATCTGAGGAGGAGAATATTATGTTTTAAAAGAATTAGGCAAATATTATTCTTATGAACATGTAATGCCGGCTTATATGAAACAGCGAGGGGGATAAAGGCTATGTGCGGGCGTTTCACTTTGTATGTCGACAGCAAAAAGCTCAACACGGTTTTCCACTTGACCAACAGCATTTTTGACTGTTTGCCCCGCTACAATATCGCGCCTGGTCAGGACATACAGGTTATCACCCAGGGACCAGGAGGCAGAGTGATATCGTACATGAAATGGGGGCTGATACCCTATTGGGCTAAAGATGCGAAAATTGGCAGCCGTTTGATTAACGCCAGAGCGGAAACCGTAGACTGCAAGCCTGCTTTTCGGACCGCCTTCAGGCAAAACCGCTGCCTGATCCCGGCAGACGGCTTTTATGAATGGATGAAAACTGACGGCAAACAGCCGTTATATGTCAGCCTGCCTGACAGGCAGGTCTTTGCTTTTGCCGGTATCTGGTCGCACTGGGAAGCGCCTGATTGCAGCACTATAAATTCCTGCAGTATAATTACGACTGATTCAAATGAATGTATTTCTAAAATACACGATAGAATGCCGGTGATACTTGATCAGGAACAGCAGTACCGGACATGGCTGGAGCAAAACGATACTTCAGCTTTGAAAGAACTGCTGCAGCCATACACCGGCGCTTTGGCGGTGTACCCAGTGTCAAAGGCTGTAAATTTCTCAAAAACTGATGGTCCTGAATTAATAAAAAATGTTGAGATTATGTGAAATTGCCGCTGTAAAAATATAAAATCTACATAATGATCAAAATGCTGATCTAGATCAAGAGTGAAGGAGGTGATCTTTGTATTTAAGTTATATTGATCAAAAATGATCGAGTATGATCATTTTTGAAGTTTGTAAAACTACACCTATATATAATATATTAATATAGGGTGTTGATTAATGAGTAATTATCCTTCAAAACCCGTAGTCAAATGGGCTGGCGGGAAGACAAGAATGCTTGATCAGCTGTCAAAATACTTTCCTTGTGAATATATTAACTACCACGAGCCTTTTATGGGTGGCGGCGCGGTATTTTTTTATTTGTTCTCGGAAATTAATAATCGAAAAGCAAAAGCCTACCTGTCTGATTCTATAGAGGAAATAATCAACCTGTACAGAGTGATCAGGGACGATGTGGAAATGCTCATCACAACATCAAAATATCATGTATATGATGAAAATTATTACTATAACGTAAGATCCCAAAACCCGGCTGAGCTGAATGAGGTGCAGCGGGCATCCCGGATCCTGTATTTGAATAAAACCTGCTTTAACGGGCTGTACAGGGTTAACAGCAAAGGTCAGTTTAATGTTTCTTTTGGGGATTACAAAGATCCCGTGATCGTTAACGAGGAATCGCTGCGCAGGGCGAGTTCTGCTTTTCAGCAGGCCGAACTGTCTGCCGGTGATTTTGAGATTGTCCTGGAAAATGCAGAGGCCGGAGACTTCGTGTATCTGGATCCGCCTTATGTTCCTCTGTCGCCAACATCAAGCTTTACAGGGTATACAGCCGGTTCATTTGGTTTTGCTGATCACCGGCGGCTGCGGGAAGTGTTTGGGATCCTTCAGGCCAGGGGTTGTTACGTGATGATGAGTAATTCAAATACGGATTTCGTCAGGGACCTTTACCGTGGCTGTAATACTAAAACCATAAATGCCGCCAGGGCGATCAATTCAGTTGCGACAAAACGCGGTGCGATCAAAGAACTTGTTGTTCTTTCATATCCTGATAGTGATACTTGCCAGCATTTACTCCCGCAGCGGCAATGCCGGTTTGGCAGCGGGAGTTTATAATTATTTGCAGATATATTGACCCTAACCCTATTAATCAGTAAGGGGGGTTAAGAAAGTTAATGACAAAAACGCCTGATCAGGTTGATGAAAGCCGTAAAAATGCAGCGGCTTTCATATCAGAAGACAACAATATCTCTTTTGTCAGGGCTCTTCCTGTCATCATAGGTATAATTGTTGTTTTTGCGCTGAGCGAGTTTTTAAAAGATACTCTATTTCCAGATCTCACCAGGTTACAGACAAATATTGCCAGCATTTTTCTGGTTGCGGTAATCAGCGCCTTGTTCGTCCTGTGGTTCAATCAAACCTCAAAAAAGAAAAACCAGGAGATAAAATCCATCAACAGTGAGCTTTTACAGGAAATTATCATGCGCAACCGGACAGAGGAGAGGCTGAATTATTTAAACTTTCACGATAAACTAACCGGTCTATACAACCGCGCTTTTTTTGAAGAGCAGCTGCAGCGGTTTTCCGCCGCGCGTTACAGTCCGGTGACGATACTTGTTTACGATGTGGACGGGCTGAAATTTATCAATGACACTCTGGGGCATGATGTTGGAGATTCTCTCCTTGTTACGGTAGCCAATGTGATCAAGGACTCGTTTCGCGAAGGAGATGTGGTGGCCAGAACAGGGGGAGATGAATTTGCGCTGTTGATCCCGAACAGCAATGAAACTGTCGTCAAAAACACCAACAATAAAATACTCGCTGCGATTACATCATACAATAATGAGAATTCAAAGATGCCGATCAGCATATCTGTGGGCCGCGCCACAAGTCATGATGGATTGGATGTGAGCGATCTTTTTAAGGAAGCGGATAATAACATGTACCGGGAAAAGCTGCACCGCAGCCAGAGTGCGCGCAGTGCGATTGTCCAAACCTTAAAGAAAGCGCTTGGCGCCAGGGATTTTATCACCGAAGGACATGCCGACCGCATGCAGGATCTGGTCACAGATCTTGCCAAAACCATCAACCTGCCGGAAAGAAAACTGGCAGACCTGCGCCTGCTGGCTCAATTTCATGATATTGGCAAGGTTGGCATTCCAGACAGCATCCTTTTCAAGCCCGGACCTCTTACAGACGAAGAATATACTGAAATGAAGCGCCACTGTGAAATTGGGCACATTATAGCAATGTCCCCGCCCGATCTTGGCCCCATCGCTGATTTCATACTCAAACATCATGAATGGTGGAATGGTGAGGGTTACCCTCTTGGGCTGAGGGAAGAACAGATACCACTGGAATGCAGGATCCTGGCTGTTGCCGATGCTTATGACGCGATGACCAGCGATCGCCCCTATAGAGAGGCTATGTCCAACGGAGATGCTTTAAAAGAGCTGAAAAGATGTTCCGGCGCCCAATTTGATCCGGTATTAGTCAATGAATTTGTCGGTATGGTGGACAGACAGGGCATGGCAGAACCCGGCCAACTGTTACATTGACCAAGACCCCATAAAACAGGAAGGGGCAGCTCTGACTCCGCATCGGAATCTCACCACCCAATCCCCGAGGTGTACTGCAAGCCAGTACGTCCCCCCTTTATAACCCCGCCGCAGGTAAAGGCCTTCACCAGGACTGCCTGTTCCCGCTAGTTCGCTCCGTATCTCGGTTGCTGTTGCAAGCGCCTCAGACCTCATCGACACGATGGAAGTTCTTTTAACTTATTCCTGCCAGCTCCAACTCAGGCCTCCTGGTTTCCTGTAGCTTATCCTGGTTGGCTGTGATGCCAACACAGTAAATTCCAGCTCACACTGTTTGAAACCTGAATGACTTCCTTTCGGCTGCCATTCTTTGAATTCCTTAAGACAGCGTTGACAGTTTGGGTTAAAGTCAGCTTCCTGCCGGCGAACGCAGGGTTTTTCATCCCGGTAATTTCAGCGCAACTGATACCCCGGGTGTAGTTAGATTTTACATTATAAAAATAATGATGTCAATAAGTTATCAGAAAATTCAAATATAAAATATCTAAAGGAGTAAAATGCAGGCGCGTCGAAATTTGTAATATGTAACGTAGTTTTTTATGTGAACTTATTTATATGCGGAGGCTTTAAAATATGGAACAGATCTGGGCGCCCTGGCGCATGGTTTATATCGGCGGTGACCGGGATGATGGCTGCGTTTTTTGTGATAAAGCGTCATCAGCACAGGATGAGCAAAATCTGGTGCTTCTGCGGGGAGAAAAAACGTTTGTTATGATGAACCTCTATCCTTATAACAACGGTCACCTGCTGGTTATGCCTAAACGGCATGTGGGGGAGATGGAGGACCTGGATGAAGAAGAAATGATGGAACTTTTTCAAATGACCAGGAAAATGGTAAAGGTGCTTGGCTATTTTAAGCCCCAGGGGTTTAATGTCGGGATTAATATAGGCAGGGCAGCCGGAGCAGGCATACCGGGGCACTTTCATATACATATTGTCCCCAGGTGGATCGGGGACACCAATTTTATGCCGGTTTTTGGTGATGTCAGGGTAATATCCGAGTCGCTTGAAGGAACTTATAAAAAGCTGAAGCAATCACTGGCAGATTTATTTTAAAAGGTGCTTAAAAAAACAATTAAAAAGTGATATATTTGGGTTGGGATGATAAGTAACTAAAGCTTGATCGAGGAGAGGGATTAATCTTGCTGGTAAAAAACAAAAAAGAATTACGTGCCTGTCTGCAAAACAATATTCCCTGTGTTAAGTTAATTGGTTCTATTGAAACACTGCCCTCTGATTTCTCCTGCGGTTTGGACCTTAAATGCGGCAGAAAAGAATGCCCGGAATATGAACCGGAGCGCGAATTTTGGATTGAGGAGATCCAGAGCAGTTTTAAGTAACAGGATGATTATTTTAATACAGTAAATGTCATCAGATGAATAGAACAAGCCCTCCAGTTTCTGGCGGGCTTGTTTATTTTTGTATCATTGATATATAGAAAACTTGACAACTCAAACAATTTTAAACTATAATGTAGAAACTCACTACATTGTGTACTTGTATGTATTTTCCTTTTAAACATGAAGTTATCATATTTAGTAAATATAAAAAATTAAACTTGAGAAACATAACTAGGACTAAAGTCCTAAATTCAAAAGTTTATATATAAAGCACTTATCGCATACTTATGGCAGTTATTCCATAGTTTTCGGGGGTAATGATGTGCAGATCTCAAATTGGGCGCTTGAGCTGCACTGAACCAGTAGCGCAACCGACCGTATAGGTTACTGTGCGGTCTTTTTGTTGCCTGTGTGTAATTAGTAGATACAAACAGTAAGGAGGCAGACACTATTCGAAAGCGTACAAGAATTATCATACTAATTTTGACAGTAATAATAAACATAAATATCATGCCGATGCAGGCAGCTCAGGCATCTGTTACTGAGGATAAACTCCAGCCGCAGCCTGCTCAAAGTTATGATGAGCAACAGCTGCCAGAATATATATTCAACCTGAAAATCAACACGGGAAGTGTCAACGGTATAATTGCTACTCAGACGCTTGGTGTAGCAAAGCATCTGCAAGCCCAGAATAACTTGAATGCAGATGTGGCCGGAGAAGAGACCGCCGGGGTTCTCCAAAATCAGGCAAACAAAACTCCAGCCACTACCCCCACCCGCGGAGATATATCCCGTTCCAGCCAGGACTTGGAATACCTGGCCCATACCATCTACGGTGAGGCCAGAGGAGAATCCTATGAAGGCAAAGTGGCAGTGGCTGCAGTAGTCTTGAACCGTGTGGAATCCGGACAGTATGGGAATAGTATCAGCGAGGTCATTTTTCAAATGGGCGCCTTTACCGCTGTGAGTGATGGGCAGTACAATCTGCAGCCTGATGATGCCAGCTATGAAGCAGCGAGAGAAGCCTTGAACGGATCGGATCCGACCAACGGCGCAATCTATTTCTGGAATCCGGATACAGCAACCGATAGCTGGGTATACACCCGCACTGTAATCAAGACCATCGGCAATCATGTTTTTGCGGTTTAGTCCGGCATATAAAAAAAAGAAGGGATTAAGATCTCATGCCTTTATCCCTTCTTCTGCTTCATTTTAATTTTTATATTTTGTGTACCAGGTCACTATATTTCAAGTCATTTTTCAATAAATTTTTAGCCTTCATCCACTGTATTATGTTGTTAACGTCTTCCTCAGCCGGCAGCTGTGGCTTGGGGTACCGCTGAATGCTGTAGTCTTTGGCAATGGGCTCAGGAATATTGACATTATCAATCATCATTTGCTTATATTCTTCCGGATGGTTGTTCAGATCTTCAACCGCCTTGTCATAAGCCCGGTAGAAAGCTTGTGCGGCGTCTTTCTTTTCAAGCAATATTTTGCTGTCGAGCAGCACAACCGCCTGGGAAAGATTCCGCTCGTTGTCCTCGGCGATGATTTTGGCCCCTTTGAACTGTGCAAATGTCACCAGGGGATCAGGCACAACGATAGCATCAATCTGGTTGCTGAAAAGCATTTCCATGCGCAGAGGAATTTTAGGGATGGAAGTTTTCACAACTTCTGACGGGTTTATCCCCGCGTCTGCCAGCAAGCCATCAAGAATATATTCAACAATTGTATTGTAGGCAATACCAACTGTCCTACCTTTTAAATCAGCTATGGTTTTTATATCGGACCCCGGGGCTGCCACGATGGCAAACCTGCCTTCCTGAGGAGTCACACCAAGGGTCAATGAGGTAATCTTTATATCCTGCCCGGAATCTTTCAGCATGGCAGCCACGATCATGTCGGTTACCATCCCATCAAGCTGCCTCGATTGCATGGCATTGATCTGCTCTACGGCACTCTGCATCTTTACAATGTCCACCTGCAGGTTCTCCTGAGTAAAGTAGCCATTCTTTTCCGCTACCAGCAAAGGCATAATATCCTCAATGGGTATTACCCCAATTTTCAGCTGTACCGGCGCCGCTTTCCCTGCTGTTTCATTTTTCGGCCCGCACCCGGCAAGCAAACCCAGAGCTAAAAACAGCAGCAGTACTATTTGTAACTTTTTCCTCATCCCCACTGGCAAGTCCTCCTTTAACAAGTCTGTTTTAATAAAATGAATACTTATTCATTTTATTAATGCTATCATAAAATTTCACTGTCTGAAAGTCAATAGGCTAATTCTTAACAGGTTAAAATCCTCAGTTTGGGGCTGCAATAATGTGGCAGGATTATGATATGAAAACACGAATATTAGACGATATACGAGCCGGGAGATTAATTCATGACACAATCTGGTGAAAACTTAAGCAGTTTCAAAATATGGATGCTGGCCATTCGCCCTAAAACCCTGCCTGCCGCCATTGGTTCTGTGATCATGGGCACGGCATTGGCATTGGGTGACGGTGTGTTCAGTTTCGGTCCGGCGGCGGCGGCTCTGGCTGCCGCCCTGCTTCTGCAGATCGGCTCTAACCTGGCCAATGATGTGTTTGATTTCATTAAGGGTACTGATACCAAAGAGAGGACCGGTCCCGTAAGAGTGACTCAGGCCGGTCTCTTGACACCCCGCCAGGTCAAGGCCGGTATGTGGGCGGTTTTTGCCTTGGCCTTTTTGTTGGGAACATACCTTACCTGGGTAGGCGGATGGCCGATATTTGTGATCGGGATGCTGTCTATTGTTGCGGCAATTGCCTATACCGGGGGACCTTATCCGCTTGGTTATCACGGATTTGGTGAAATCCTGGTCTTTGTTTTTTTTGGACCGGTGGCGGTTTGCGGCACATACTATGTCCAGGCCTTGGAACTCAATACAGTGGTTTGGTGGGCCTCACTGACCATGGGATTTTTGATATCTGCCCTTTTGGTAGTCAACAATATCAGGGATATAGAAACCGACAAAGCAGCGGGCAAGAGGACTGTGGCTGTCCGATTGGGCCTGTCTGGCACTCAAATGGAGTATTATCTCCTGCTGTTCGCATCCATGGCCGTACCCCTGGTAATGTACCTGTCTGACCTGACCTCGGCATGGATTCTGGTTTCCTGGCTGGCGCTGCTTTTAGTCCCCTCGCTGGTCCGGGATGTCCGCACGAAAAGGGGCGTTCCCCTTAATGCCACATTGGCAGGAACTGCCCGTTTAGGCTTGGTTTTCAGCATTTTATTTTCCATAGGTTACCTTTTGGATAAGCTATATTATTTGAATTGAAGTTTATGCGCGCATCCAGGCGCATAATTTCTTTTCCGCCAGATCCAGGACTAAGTAAAGGGAAAAGCCCATCAGGCCCATAGCTATAATCCCGGCAAACATCTCTTCATAATTCATCCGGCTCATCGAATTCAAGATAAAAAAACCTATTCCCTTCTGGGTAGCATAGGTTTCAGCCAAAAAGAGGACAGCCATTGCTATGCCCAATCCCAGTCTTAAGGAAGTGAGGATTGACGGCAGGCATCCTGGCAGATAAACGTGGCGGTATAGATCCCAGGAACCGGCGCCCAGAGATCGCACGGAAATCACATATTCCTTATCCAGGTTTTTAGCAGCATCACGGGTGGTGACCAGGATCTGATAAAAGGCAACCAGCGTAATTAAAACAATTTTAGAGACATCGCCAATTCCCAGCAAGATCAGCAGAATGGGCATAAATACCACTTTAGGAATCGGATAGGTCAGATAAATCAAGGGGGCCGCCCCGTTATCCATTTTCGGATTGTTTCCCAGAATAAGACCCAAAGGCACCGCCATCACTGTGGCTAAAAACATACTTATCAGAATGCGGTAGAGGCTGACCGCCAGGTGAGCGGGGAGATCTCCCTGCATACTCTGCCACAAGCTGTTTAAAGCTTCCGGCGGCGGCGGGACCGCAGGGCTTTTAAGTCCCAGAGAGAGAAGCCACCAGGCAGCAAAAAGAATAATCACAGAAGATATAAAAGGCAGGGTTTTCCCAGCCTTTTTAAGCATCCAGATCATAGTTTCCCCTCCTGTGCAGAAATGAGCGCAGAAAACTGCACATCTCCAGGAACTGGACGCGTCCCCGCAGATTATAGTCCCCAGCCATTTTATTATCTACTACCTGTTCTATTTTTCCCGGGCAGGGGGACATGATAAAAATCTTTTGCCCCAGGAACACGGCTTCCTCAATATTGTGGGTGATCAGCAAAATAGTCAGTTTGGTTTCCTCCCAGATTTGCAGGAGGAAATCCTGAATGTCTTCCCGGGTCAGAGCGTCCAGGGAAGAGAATGGCTCATCCATAAGCAGCAGCTTGGGGTCCAGGATTAAAGCCCGGGCAATGGCAACACGCTGTCTCTGGCCGCCGCTCAGCTGGGCTGGATACCGCCTGGCCATAGGCAAAAGGCCTAATTTATCCAGAACTGCTTCTGCCGCTGTTTTGGTTTCCCGGGGAGTTTTTCTTCTTACCTGCATCCCCAGAATTACATTATCCCAGACTGTTTTCCAGGGCAGCAAGCCGTAATCCTGTAAAATTAAAGCTGTACTTCCTCCGCCTGCCGGCGGCCGGCCTTCTATCAGCACTTCACCGGCATACCGGGGATTCAGACCGGCCAATACATTTAAGAGAGTGCTTTTGCCGCATCCGGAGGGGCCAATAAGGACCCCGATCTTCCCCTCGGCCAGAGATAAATCAACAGCATCCAACGCGGAAAAAGCCTGTCCGTTTTGCGTGAATTCAACCTTCAATGATTTAATGGAGAGGTAATCATTGTTCATCTTCATCATTTCCCGCCAGAATTATTTAGACTTTTCCCAAACCTCTAAGATTATATCTCATGAGTGTTGCAAAAGCTTCTTCCAGATTTTCAGGTTTTTCTTCCCTGAGCCAGTTGATAATTACCTGCCGGAAACTTCCTACAAAAGCCATAGCGCTGACCAGCGTATCATCACCGCTCAGCCTGCCCATGGTTTTAAGCTCATCAAGATCTTCTTTAGTCAGCTTGATCAACTCATTCTCTATCTCGATCAAACGGGAGTTAAAGGCGTTGTTAACGCCTGGTACCTGAATCAAGAGGATTTTTGCCATATTCTTTTCTTTAGTGAAAAGTTTAAGACAAGCTTCCATTGATGCCTGCAATTTATCAAAGCCATCCGTATATATAGCACGTTCTTCTTTTATGTGTTCCAGCAGCTCGCTGAACATTTCATCTACAATCATATTGATCAGTGATTCCTTGTTTGTAAAATAAAGATAAAGCGTTCCAGTGGCAACTTTTGCTTTCTTGGCTACAGCCTTTATCGATGTTCCCTGATAGCTGTTTTCCGCGAACACTTCCCGTGCAGCCTTAATGATCCCCTTTTTTTTGAGATCCAGTTTCTCTTTTACTTTATTTGTCTGCCGGTATGCCACGGGAGATCACCTCTGAGTCTGTGATTATAATAATGAACCAAAATTCATTTTATAAATAATATTGTATTCGGGTTTTGCAGCCAAGTCAATAAATGCGCTTTTAACTTTATTAAAAAGGAAAAAGGCTTTCTCACATATATACATATGCAAAAATAGTGATAGCATTATCTTAATATAAAATACAATAATATCATTATAAGTAAAAATAAATATTGCATTGTTGCATATATTATTATATAGTTATGTAACAACAGTACGGAAAGGATTATTTTACATTGAGAATGCCAGCAGAACTTATATCCACGATTAATGATTATATTATGGCACATGTTAATGAAAACAGTACCTGTATTGTTTCTATGACAATGGATAAGTTTAATATTACCCGACCAACGGTCAATAAATATATCCAGCATCTTATTAATAACGGATACCTCGAGAAGACTGGAACAATAAAACGACCAGTATATAAGTCTGTAAAAAAACGCAAACTAGCAAAAATGATTGTGGTAAACAAAGAACTAGAAGAAGATATGGTTTACCGTGAATATTTACTACCACTCATATCCAATCTCCCGGATAATGTTAGGGACATCATTCAATATGGTGCAACTGAGATGATCAATAATGTAATTGAACACTCTGGTTCAGTTGAAATGTTTTTAATAGTTGAAGAAGCTTATAATGAGATTGAAATAGTAATACACGACACAGGTATAGGCATATTCAAAAAAATCCAAAACGATATGGGGCTCGCCTTGCCGTCTCATGCAGTCTTTGAACTTTCTAAAGGAAAATTTACATCAGATCCTACAAGGCATACGGGAGAGGGGATTTTTTTTACCTCAAGAATGTTTGATAGTTTTATAATCATGTCTCAGGGATTATTCTTTAGCGGACATGATGGTAACGATTATCTGGATGACAGGCAATCTGAAAAGCTTAATGAGAAAGGAACATGGGTTATTATGGACATTTCAAAAGAATCAAAAACAAATATTACAGACGTTTTTAATCAATTTAGTGATCCCGATAATGATCCAAGCTTTCATAAAACAATTATTAGCGTAAAGTTAATGCAATTTGAAGGAGAAGCATTGATGTCAAGGTCTCAGGCGAGACGACTTTTAGTTAGAGTGGATCATTTTAAAGAAGCCGTTCTAAACTTCGAAGACGTAGTTATTATTGGGCAAGCTTTTGCTGACGAGATTTTTAGAGTATTTCAAAATGCACACCCTGAAATAATACTTTTCCCAATTAATACTAATCCGGATGTGGAAAGAATGATACAACACGTAAAAAAGACTAAATTACAAAAAAACCTTGATGATTAATAACTCAAATTTTCGCAGTACGAAAGTTGGATTGCCCTTAGTGGAGTGAAACATTGTGGGACGCACCTTATTGGACTGACCTTAGTGAAGATATCTCCTAAATTAACCTAAAGGAAAAGGCTTCCAAATCGCTGGAAGCCTTATGTTTATTGGT
>CAYNIY010000031.1:0-16446 GCA_964397525.1 uncultured Eubacteriales bacterium | reverse complement strand
TCAGCGCGTTCTGTTCAGTGCTTGAGGATTACGGCATTGTCGAACTGGTCCGGACAGGGAAAATTGCCCTGTCAAGGGGGCCAATAGCGGTCAAGAATTAAGGTACTGTTTCATCAAACCTGAGACATTGTGAACCGTGGACATGGGTAAGTTGTAAAATTAATTGCCGCAAGCAATAAAAAAGGAGACTCAAAGCAAAACCTCTGATAATGTTTTAAGCGACCAAACCAAAAACATTCGGAGGGGTTGCATATGAGTCACAACCATTGTACCACGAAGGCAAGGAGCTTTAAACACCTGACAGAGAGACAGCGCTACCAAATTGAAATCCTGCTGAAAGAAAAGAACGGTCCTAAAGAAATAGCCATCGCGCTGGGCAAGCACAGGAGAACCATAGAAAGGGAGATAGCCCGCGGGACAGTAAGAATGTTAAACAGCGACCTAACATATAAAAACAGATATTGTGCGGACAGCGCACAACGCATATACCTGAAGAATGCACAAAACAAAGGACCCGGGCTGAAAATCGGCAGAGATCACAAACTGGCCGGGCATATTGAGAAGCGGATCATCAAAGACAGGTATTCACCTGATGCAGTTATAGGAGAAATCAGAAATAAGGAAACAGAATTCAAGACCAGCATCTGCACAAAGACACTGTACAACTACATAGACAAAGAAATATTCACCAACATCACAAACAAAGACCTATTAGTAAAGCAAAAGCGTAAAAAAGGCAAATACAAGAAGGTCCGCATCACTCATAGAAATATAAAAGGAACCAGCATAGAGGAAAGGCCCGAATATATCGAAAGCCGTGAGGAATACGGGCATTGGGAAATGGACTGTGTAAAAGGCAGGCAGAGTGGGAGCAGAGCTGCACTGCTTGTACTCACTGAACGGAGCAGCCGCAAAGAGATTATACGGAAGATGCCGGACATGACGCAGGAATCCGTGCTAAGGGCGCTGGACAGGTTGGAGATGGCAAAGGGGAACCGGTTCTGCAAGGAATTCAAGACAATTACAGTCGATAACGGGAGTGAATTTTTAAACTGGCAGGCGCTAGAGATGTCGGCCAGGAAACCAGGACAGCAGCGGTTTAAGCTCTACTACGCGCACCCTTTCAGTTCCTGGGAACGGGGCAGCAATGAAAATGCCAACAAAATGATTCGGCGATTCATACCGAAAGGAACAGATATAGGGAAACTGAGCAAAAAAGAAATACAAAGGATTGAAAATTGGATGAATGACTATCCAAGAAAAATTCATGGATATAGGTCAGCAAACGAAATGGTGGGATAACGGGGTTTTGCTAATTAATGTAAGGCAATTAAAATTGCAATCTCCAATTCACTTCGGCAATACTGAAATCTATTGACATCCCTTTTTAATTGTGATAAATTTGATAAGTAAAAATTTCAAAAAAAATGCACCTAATTTTTTTTTGGCTTTAGGGGAGGTGGCTCTGGTGAGAGTGGGCGTTACAATGGCCTGTACTGAATGCAAAAGAAGGAATTATACCACTGAAAAAAACAAGAAAAATGATTCCGGCAGGATTGAAATGAAAAAATACTGCAGATGGTGCCAAACCCATACCCTGCACAAAGAAACCAGATAGCGCAGGTAGATATTATGTTTGACATAGGGAAAATCACGGTTACGGATGAGTTGAGATGACCGAATAAAGCTGATCCTGCCTGGCCGACATCCGGGGCCAGATGGCCAGAGGCTGAACTGGGACAACCATAAAACCACCTAATATAATAAATGAACAACCACGTTAAAATGTTCATGATGCTATGCCCCGATTGGAGTGCACTTAGTTGATTAGCCGCATCTGATTATGAGGAAGAAACGCAGGGGAATTATCGTGTTGGGCGCAATTAATATATAAAATTAAGGATGTGGCGTTACATGGTTCTGACAAAAAAGCAGGATAATGGGAATAACAAAAAAGAACAGAGCAAGAAAGAAACCAACCTAAAAGAAAGCGCCGGAAAAGGGTTCATCCTTAATAAAGATAAAAATGATGAAAGAAAAAACACCACACAAAAACAAGAAAAAAAAGAGGCAATCAAGAAAGATATTGCCATAGTTAAAGATAAAAAAGAAATTGCGAAAAAAGATCCTAAAAAAGATCAGCCGGTCAGGAAAGAGAAAGTCAATTATATTGAACTGGTCCGGAAGTTTCTCAAAGGGGCGTTTAATGAGCTTAAGAAGGTTACCTGGCCAGGCCGCAAAACAATAATTATTTACACGGCAGTCGTTGTTGTGACGGTATTATTCGTATCAGCACTGATCTGGATTTTTGACTCGGCCTTAAGTTATGTCCTGAGAGGTATTTTAAACAGATAAATTCCTGAGGGGGTGAGGGACCTTACTTGAAAGATGGTCCCTTGTATTTTATGGATAAAAATTGGTATGTTGTACATACCTATTCTGGTTATGAGAATAAGGTTAAAGCTAACCTCGAAAAACGCATAGAGTCGATGAATATGGAAGAAAAGATCTTTCGTATTCTAGTGCCTATGGAAGACGAAGTTGAGATTAAAGACGGGAAAAAGAGGATATCTAAACGCAAGATATTTCCGGGCTATGTGCTTGTTGAGATGTATATGACGGATGATTCATGGTACGTAGTGCGAAACACACCCGGTGTGACTGGCTTTGTGGGCTCCGGTTCGAAACCGATCCCCCTGAATGAAGACGAAGCGAAACAGATCATCAGGCAGATGGGCGTGGAAGAACCGAGGGCGCGCATTGATTTCTCCGTTGGTGAAAATATTCGTGTTATAGCCGGGCCGTTTGAGAATTTTATAGGACTAATTGATGAAATTTATATAGATAAAGGCAAAGTAAGGGTAATTATCTCTATGTTCGGGAGAGAAACCCCCATAGAACTTGATTTTATCCAGGTTGAAAAAATTTCGTAAATCACAGGGCATCAAGATTTTGATTTTGCACGATTTATGACTGCGAATCAAGCATCTCATGGTAAGCACCCAACGATCCGAGAAGGAGGTGTAAGTGCAAGTGGCAAAGAGAGTATCAGCAATTGTGAAACTGCAGGTTCCGGCGGGTAAAGCAACCCCTGCTCCACCGGTAGGACCGGCCTTAGGCCAGCACGGGGTTAATATTATGGCCTTTGTTAAGGAGTACAATGAACGAACTGCTGCTCAGGTGGGGCTGATTATCCCGGTTGAGATTTCTGTTTATGAAGATCGTTCCTTTACTTTTATCACCAAAACTCCGCCTGCGGCTGTTCTGTTAAAGAAGGCAGCGGGTCTCGAAAAGGCTTCCGGGGAGCCAAACATAAAGAAAGTCGCGAAACTCCCCCGCTCAAAAGTGCGGGAGATAGCAGAATTAAAAATGCCTGACTTAAACGCGGCCAGTGTTGAAGCAGCCATGCGAATGGTTGAAGGCACTGCCCGAAGCATGGGGATTGATATCGTAGAAGGTTAGTTAGTGGGAGGAATATTTCCGCTAGTACCACAGGGAGGTCGAAAATATGCCAAAGCATGGCAAGAAGTTTACAGACGCTTCAAAGCAAATCGGCCGGAATAATTTGTATGAGCCGACCGAGGCCTTTGAGCTGATCAAGAAGATAGCTCCGGCTAAATTTGATGAAACCATAGAGGTAGCCGTTCGTTTGGGTGTCGATCCGCGTCATGCGGATCAGCAGGTCCGCGGTGCGGTGGTGCTGCCTTACGGTACCGGTAAAACACGCACAGTCCTGGTTTTTGCCAAAGGGGATAAGGTGAAAGAAGCAGAAGAAGCAGGGGCTGATTTTGTCGGGGCAGAAGACATTGTGGAGAAGATCCAGAAGGAAGGCTGGCTTGCCTTCGATGTAGCTATAGCTACTCCTGATATGATGGGTACAGTCGGTAAACTGGGACGCATTCTGGGGCCGCGTGGCCTGATGCCCAATCCCAAGACTGGCACCGTCACTTTTGATATATCCAAGGCGGTAAAGGAAGTTAAGGCAGGTAAAATTGAATACCGGGTTGATAAAGCTGGTAATATCCATGCTCCTATCGGCAGAGTTTCTTTTGATATTGAGAAGCTGCTGGAGAACCTGCGCACCCTGATTGACACGCTGGTCAAGGCAAAACCTGCCACGGCAAAAGGGCAATATCTGAAGGGTATTTCCTTAAGTTCGACAATGGGTCCCGGTGTCAAGGTCAATACTCAAAAAGTGAACGCCTAAAGGTTTTCTGTAATTAAATTATTTTTGCTGTAGACCGCTGGTGCATTGCATAATGGCTGATTGCCGCCAGCCGAGGCTTGATTTTCCTGCGTTATGATAACGTACGGGCCTCTGCAGCATGTCTGCGGAGGCCTTTTTGTTGGACGTGGGTAATGAGACGTGAGACGAGGGAATGAATGCTTGGATAACAAGTCAAAATTCAGGGAGAAATGTGAATAATTCTACGTCAAAGCAACTCACCACCTGTGACCAAATTGTTTGAGATTATATCTTGCTTTAACTTATCCGGTTTAATAAAAGTGAAATGATACGTCAAAACTGAGATGTGAAAAGTTTTAATCTGTTAAGAGAGCAGCTTAAATCTCACGTCTCACATCTCACGACCCACGACTCAGAAGGGAGGTGTTTAAAGAGGAATGCCAAAAAGTAAAGCTGAAAAAGAAAGCATAGTCCTGGAGATCAAAGAAAAGTTTGAAACTTCAAAGGTTGCTGTTCTGACTGATTACCGGGGTTTGAACGTAGCTGAAGCGACGAAGCTGCGCCGCAGGCTGCGTGAAGCCGGATGTGAATTTAAAATAGCAAAGAACACGCTCACCAACCTGGCAGCCAGCCGGGTGGGATTGGAAGGACTGGAGCCTTTTTTGGAAGGGCAGGTAGCAATTGCCTTTGGTGCTGATCCGGTTATGCCGGCAAAAATACTTTCTGAATTTATCCGTGAGATAAAAAAAATGGAGATCAAGGCCGGGGTATTGGATGGCAAGGTGATTGACGCCAAGGGAGTGAAAGCACTGGCCGATCTGCCGCCGCGGGAGGTGCTTCTGGCCATGGTTTTGGGTGGCATGCAAGCTCCGCTGTATGGTTTTGCAAGTGTGCTGCAGGGCACGCTTCGCAGCTTTGTTTATACCCTGGAAGCAGTGCGTAAGATGCGTGCTGAGGAAGCTTAAATATCAAAAACACTAAAATTTTAGGAGGTTTGATTTAATGTCTAAAGTTCAAGAAATACTTGAAGCTGTAAAAGGAATGACCGTATTGGAATTGTCTGAGCTGGTAAAAGCATTTGAAACCGAGTTTGGTGTCAGCGCTGCTGCTCCGATAGCCGCTGCTGCGGCCCCTGGTGCGGCGGCTGCTGCTCCGGCAGAAGTTGAAGAGCAGACTGAATTTGATGTCATCCTTACTGGCATCGGCGAAAAGAAAGTTAATGTAATTAAGGTTGTCAGGGAAATCACCGCCCTCGGCCTTAAAGAAGCAAAAGACCTGGTTGACAGTGCTCCCAAAGCAATTAAAGAGAAAATCACTAAAGAAGAAGCAGAAGCTCTTGCAGCAAAGCTTACTGAAGTCGGCGCAACTGTAGAAATTAAATAACAATTGACTAAAGGAAAAGACACAATAAAGGGCTTGCAGCCCTTTATTGTGTCTTTAATATGTCTGATATATTAGAAATAATTGTACCAATTGGACCATTCTCCCTTTGGATGCATTGACATAGCAAATCTGATATGCTAAAATCATAGAATGTCCATATATTATAATGCGGTTTTTATCGGATTTTTTGTGTTATAAAATGTATTTTATTCCTTTTATCAGGTAATTTTTTGATAGTCAACCTTTTTAAAAAAAAGCGAGGTTTGTAAAGAACAATCCTTGCTTTTCCCTTGTTTATCATAAAAGAAAAGACCCCGGGCGCCTTTATTTATTGAAATTATCATCTTATTTTAACCAGAGAAAATTAACTTTTTATATAGAAAAGATAATTTTATTTTTATTTCATGACGGGGGTGGATGCATTTGATGGCTTATCCTGAAAGGGTAGGGACCAGGAAGCGTTTTGACTTTGGCAAATTAAAAGAAGTGCTGGAATTGCCAAACCTTATTGAAATTCAGCGCAACTCTTATGAATGGTTTTTAAGGGCTGGATTGAAGGAAGTATTCCGAGACATTTCCCCTATTCAGGACTTTACAGGGAACCTTGTTCTGGAGTTTTTGGATTACATTCTGGGAGAAACAAAGTACTCAGTTGAAGAGTGCAAGGAAAGGGATTTTACTTATGCCGCGCCTCTGCGGGTTAAGGTGAGGCTGATCAATAAGGAGACCGGTGAGGTTAAAGAGCAGGAAGTATTCATGGGCGACTTCCCGCTGATGACGGAAAAGGGTACTTTTATCATTAATGGAGCGGAAAGGGTTATTGTCAGCCAGCTTGTTCGCTCCCCAGGTGTGTATTTTGCCGAGACAATTGACCCAACCGGAAAGAAGCTTTTTACAGCAACAATCATTCCAAACAGGGGAGCCTGGCTGGAATTTGAAACTGATGTCAATGATCACATATTTGTCCGTATCGACCGCACCAGGAAGATACCCGCTACTGTACTGGTACGGGCTTTGGGCTGTGGTTCCAGCGTAAAAATAGTAGAGCTTTTTAATGAAGACAAAAATATTCAGGAAACTCTGAGTCGTGACAATACAGACAGCGAAGAAGAGGCACTTGTTGAAATTTATAAACGCCTAAGACCAGGGGAGCCGCCTACAGTAGACAGTGCCCGCTCCCTTTTAAGCGCGCTGTTTTTTGACCCCAAGCGCTATGACCTGGCTAATGTAGGCCGTTATAAAATTCAAAAAAAGCTCAAACACGGCATCCTATACCGTCCTGTCGAAAATTCTGACACTGATCCCGAGGCTGATTCCAACCCGAATAGCGAGTTGCCTCAACAGCATGATTTCATAAGGGAACTGACAAGTGAGGATATATTTGAAACGGTTCGTTACCTGCTCAAGCTGATGAATGGAGAGGGACAGGTAGATGACATCGACCATTTGGGCAATCGCAGGCTGCGCTCTGTAGGTGAACTGCTGCAAAACCAGTTCCGGATTGGTCTGTCCAGAATGGAGCGGGTGGTAAGGGAAAGAATGACCATTCAGGACGTGGATGTAATCACGCCCCAGGTTTTGATCAACATCAGGCCGGTAGTGGCCTCTATCAAAGAGTTCTTTGGTTCAAGCCAGCTTTCGCAGTTTATGGATCAGACAAATCCCCTGGCTGAACTAACACACAAAAGACGGCTTTCGGCGCTTGGACCGGGCGGCCTTTCCAGGGAAAGAGCCGGTTTTGAGGTCCGCGATGTACACCATTCTCACTACGGCAGAATGTGTCCTATTGAGACACCTGAAGGACCCAATATCGGATTGATCGGGTCGTTGAGCACATATGCCAGAATAAACGAATTTGGTTTTATAGAAACCCCTTATCGCAAAGTTGACAAGGAGAACAAGCGGGTAACTGAGGAGATTGTTTATCTTACTGCGGATGAGGAAGAGGATTTCGTTATCGCACAGGCCAACGCTCCTCTGGATGAGGAGGGACGCTTTACAGAGAACAGGATCAACGCCCGCTCCCCTGACATCGTTGTAGTGCCGGCGGAAAAAGTTGATTACATGGACGTGTCTCCCAAGCAGGTGTTCAGTATAGCAACAGCGTTAATCCCTTTCCTGGAGCATGACGATGCCAACCGGGCCCTCATGGGTGCGAACATGCAGCGTCAGGCTGTGCCCCTGTTAAAAGCGCAGGCCCCATTGGTGGGTACCGGTGTCGAATATAAAGCAGCACGCGACTCCGGCGTAGTTGTCCTGGCAAAGAATGCGGGAGTAGTAGAGCGAGTTACGGCAAATAACATTGAAATCAGAAGTGACAACGGAGAACTGGAAAAACGCAAGCTTTTAAAGTTCACGCGATCGAACCAGGGTACCTGTATCAACCAGAAACCCGTGGTCAGTAAGGGTGATCGGATTGAAGAAGGTCAAGTCATAGCCGACGGCCCGTCAACTGACAGGGGTGAGCTGGCACTGGGACGGAACATCCTTGTGGCCTTTATGCCCTGGGAGGGCTATAACTATGAAGATGCCATCCTGATTAGTGAGAAAGCTGTAAAGGAAGAATTTTTCACTTCAATTCATATAGAAGAATATGAATGCGATGCCCGGGATACAAAACTTGGTCCGGAAGAAATTACCAGGGATATACCCAATGTAGGCGAGGAGATCCTTAAAGATCTCGACGACAGGGGCATCATCCGGGTGGGGGCCGAGGTGCGTCCGGCGGACATCCTGGTTGGGAAAGTAACACCTAAAGGTGAGACCGAGTTAACGGCGGAAGAGCGTTTGTTGAGGGCCATTTTTGGTGAAAAGGCCAGGGAAGTCAGAGATACCTCCCTGCGTGTACCTCATGGTGAATCAGGTAAAATCGTGGATGTCAAGGTTTTTTCCAGGGAGGCCGGCGACGAACTGCCACCTGGTGTGAACCAATTGGTAAGGGTCTACATTGCACAGAAGCGCAAGATTTCCGAAGGAGACAAGATGGCCGGCCGCCACGGCAACAAAGGTGTGATAGCACGGATACTGCCCGAGGAGGATATGCCATTCCTGCCTGACGGCACTCCAATTGAAATTGTACTGAATCCCCTGGGAGTTCCTTCGCGGATGAATTTGGGGCAAGTGCTGGAAGCCCACCTTGGTTGGGCGGCCAAAACACTCGGATACTCTGTGGCCACACCGGTTTTCAACGGCGCGCGGGAGAGCGATGTCCTTGATAAACTTAAAGAAGCAGGACTCCCAGATACTGGTAAGATAACCTTATATGACGGACGTACCGGTCAGCCGTTCGACAATAAAATCACGGTGGGTTATGTTTATATGCTTAAACTGGCCCACCTGGTTGATGACAAGATACATGCCCGTTCCACCGGCCCTTACTCTTTAGTGACCCAGCAGCCCCTGGGCGGCAAAGCCCAGTTCGGCGGCCAGCGCTTTGGAGAGATGGAGGTCTGGGCTTTGGAGGCTTATGGCGCCGCATATACCCTGCAGGAAATACTGACTGTCAAATCTGATGATGTGGTAGGCAGGGTAAAAACATATGAGGCCATTGTTAAAGGAGAGAACGTACCTGAACCCGGTGTCCCCGAATCATTCAAGGTCTTGATCAAGGAATTACAGAGCCTCGGTTTGGATGTAAAAGTGCTGTCTGAAGATGAACGGGAGATTGAAATCAAAGAAGCCGAAGACGATATTACCGAGACAGCCAAAGAACTCGGTATCGACATCCAGGAAGAGGAAAAACTTGTTCCTGAGGGTGAAGAATTAATAGATGGTGACAGTGATGGTGATACTGAGGAAGAGGATGTTTTGGCCGAAGAATTCCTGATCGAGGATTTTGAACTGGATGAGGAATAGCTTCAAGTTTTAAGGAATAAGGATCACGACCCATGACCCATGATTAATAAGGAGGCGTTCTTTTGCTGGATTTAAATAATTTTGATCGTATCCGGATCGGTTTGGCGACACCAGCACAGATTCGTGACTGGTCCAGCGGTGAAGTGAAGAAGCCTGAAACTATAAATTACCGCACTTTAAAACCTGAAAGGGACGGCCTGTTCTGTGAACGCATTTTTGGGCCTACCCGTGATTGGGAGTGTCACTGCGGTAAATACAAGCGCGTGCGCTATAAAGGAGTTATTTGTGACAGGTGCGGCGTTGAAGTCACCCGTTCCAAGGTGCGCCGTGAAAGACTTGGCCATATCGAGCTGGCCGCGCCGGTTTCACATATATGGTACTTTAAAGGTATTCCAAGCCGGATGGGACTGCTTCTGGACATGTCTCCCCGATCACTGGAAAAAGTTTTATATTTTGTTTCATATATTGTAACTGACCCCGGTGATACCGGCCTGGTTAAAAAACAGCTCTTGAGTGAAACCGAGTATCGTGAACACCGGGAAAAATACGAAGGGTCTTTTAAGGCCAGCATGGGAGCAGAGGCGATTAAAAAGCTTCTGGAAGAGATCGATCTTGAAGAACTCACAAAGGATCTTCGCCAGGAACTTAAGGAGGTTACCGGTCAGCGCAAGATCAGGGCTATCCGCCGCCTGGAAGTGGTGGAGGCCTTCCGCAAGTCCGGGAACAAGCCCTATTGTATGGTCCTGGAAGTTGTTCCGGTAATCCCTCCCGAACTGCGGCCGATGGTGCAGCTGGATGGCGGACGTTTCGCCACATCAGATTTAAATGACCTCTACCGCCGGGTGATCAACCGCAATAACCGACTTAAAAGGCTGCTGGACCTGGGCGCTCCGGACATTATCGTCCGGAATGAGAAGAGAATGCTCCAGGAAGCGGTGGACGCCTTGATTGATAACGGACGCCGCGGGCGTCCGGTTACAGGTCCCGGCAACCGGCCGCTAAAGTCCCTTTCAGACATGCTGAAAGGTAAGCAGGGCCGTTTCCGCCAGAACCTGCTGGGGAAAAGGGTTGACTATTCAGGCCGATCTGTTATTGTCGTGGGACCGGATCTGCACATTCATCAGTGTGGTCTGCCCAAGGAAATGGCGCTGGAATTATTCAAGCCTTTTGTGATGAAACGATTGGTTAACGATGGCCACGCGCATAACATCAAGAGCGCAAAACGGATGGTTGAGCGGGTGCGCCCGGAAGTTTGGGATGTCCTTGAAGAAGTGATCAGAGATCACCCGGTTATGTTGAACCGCGCTCCCACTCTGCACCGTTTGGGGATACAGGCGTTTGAGCCGGTGCTGGTAAGCGGCAAGGCCATCCAGATTCACCCGATGGTATGTACTGCTTATAACGCTGACTTTGATGGGGACCAAATGGCTGTGCACGTTCCTCTTTCCGCGGAAGCACAGGCAGAAGCCAGACTGCTGATGATGTCGTCAAACAACATTTTAAATCCCAAGGATGGCCGGCCGGTTGCCATACCCACCCAGGACATGGTTCTGGGCTGCTATTACCTGACCACAGAAAAGAAGGATGCATTAGGCTGCGGCAAAGCATTTAAAGATCCGGCAGAGGCTGTCATGGCTTACGATAACGGAGCAGTCAGCCTGCATGCTAAGATAAAGGTCCGTATTCCCGGGTTGGGCCTGGTCGAGACCACAGTCGGCAGGGTATTATTCAATGACATAATACCAGAAGAACTGAAACAAATGGAATGGGACGGATTTTACAATAAAGTCGCGGACAAGAAAGCGATGAGCACGATTGTGGACAAGTGTTACCGCAAGCTTGGCTTTTCAGCTACAACCAAGCTGCTGGACGGTGTGAAAAAACTAGGTTTTACTTACGCCACCAGGGCGGGTTTAACAATCGGGATTAAGGATATCACTATTCCCCCGGAGAAAGCAAAAATTCTTAAAGAAGCCGAGATGCAGGTAGAAAAGGTAGAGCTTCAGTTCCGCCGCGGTCTGATCACTGAAGAGGAGCGTTACCAGACAGTGATCGGCATTTGGAATGATGCCACCAAGATGGTGACAGAAGCGTTAATCGCAGATCTCGACCGTTTCAACCCGGTATACATGATGGCTAACTCAGGCGCTCGAGGTAATATTCAGCAAATCCGCCAGCTGGCGGGGATGCGCGGACTGATGGCCGATCCCTCCGGCCGGATTATCGACCTGCCGATCAAGGCTAATTTCCGGGAAGGGCTGACTGTTCTGGAATACTTTATATCAACTCACGGCGCCAGGAAAGGTCTCGCTGACACCGCACTGAGGACGGCTGACTCAGGCTATCTCACACGCCGTCTGGTGGATGTCGCCCAGGACGTAATTGTCCGGGAAGTAGATTGCGGTACCGCCCAGGGGATCGAAGTTATCGAAATAAAAGACGGTAATGAAGTTATTGAAATACTGGCAGACCGCATTAACGGGCGTGTTGCGCTGGAAGATATAATACATCCGAAAACAGGTGAAGTACTGGCTACAGCCGACAAGGAAATTAGTGAAGAACAGGCTGAGGAGATCATAGCAGCTGGTATTACCAAGGTGAAAATTCGTTCGGTATTAACCTGCAGGACTCGTTATGGAGTCTGCGTCAAGTGCTACGGGCGAAACCTGGCCACCGGCCACAAGGTGGATATCGGCGAGGCAGTAGGCATCATTGCCGCTCAGAGTATTGGTGAGCCGGGTACACAGCTCACAATGCGTACTTTCCATACCGGCGGCGTTGCGGGGGATGATATTACCCAGGGCCTGCCGCGGGTTGAAGAGCTTTTCGAGGCAAGGAGGCCCAAAGGTCAGGCTATTGTTGCTGAAGCCGATGGCTCCGTTGAGGTGCGGGAAATAAAAGGGCGCAGGGAGATTGAAGCTACAACTGACGACGGTGAAAAAACTATTTACCAGGTACCTTATGGCGCCCGCCTGAAAGTCAGAGATGGCGATCGGATTTATGCCGGGGATGAACTGACCGAAGGCTCCGTAAACCCGCATGATCTGCTGAAGATCAAAGGAATTCAGGGTGTGCAGGTATATCTTTTACAAGAGGTGCAAAGGGTATACAGGCTTCAGGGCGTAGATATCAACGACAAGCATATAGAAGTGATGATCCGTCAAATGCTGCGCCGGGTTAAATTAGAAGAGCCTGGCGATACCGATCTCCTGCCCGGCGGCTTGATCGATATATTTGAGTTTGAGGATGAAAACAACCGGGCAATTATGAGAGGCGGCGAACCAGCCACGGCCAAGGCGCTTTTGATGGGTATTACCAAAGCCTCGCTGGCAACCGATTCTTTCCTGTCGGCAGCATCTTTCCAGGAGACCACCAGGGTGCTGACAGATGCGGCCATTAAAGGCAAGACGGACCCGCTGCTGGGACTGAAGGAAAATGTAATTATCGGCAAACTCGTTCCGGCCGGCACAGGCATGTCACGCTATCGCAACATTGTGATCAGCGCTGAAGATGAAGATATGATGGAAGATGAAATAATTGATGAGGAAATGGACAGTCAGGTAATTGACAACGAACTTCAGTAATGATACGATATTTAAGTGTCTGAATTTTGGGAGGTTTTTGTTGTCATGGCTAATGAGCGTCTGCTTTCATCACGGAAAAAAACTGTAGGCGCCAAGCAAACCATGAAAGCTATAGAGCGCGGCCAGGCTAAGGCTGTTTATGTGGCACAAAATGCCGATCGGTTTGTTGTAGAGCCGATTCTCCAGTTAAGCGCTTCAAAAGGCATCCCCATAATTCAGGTTGATACCATGCAGTCTTTAGGCAAAGCCTGTCACATCGAGGTGGGCTGCGCCGTTGCTGCTATTGTTGAAGAATGATTATATTTAACTTTTATTTACCGGAAGGAGGTGTATTCTAAAGACATGCCAACTATCAGCCAACTTGTTCGCAAAGGCAGGGAACAAATTACCAAGAAATCAACTGCCCCAGCCTTAAAAGAATGCCCGCAAAAGCGAGGTGTTTGCACAAGGGTATACACTACAACTCCCAAGAAGCCTAACTCAGCTTTACGTAAAGTGGCCCGGGTAAGGCTTACCAACGGCATTGAGGTAACCTCCTATATACCAGGTGTTGGACATAATTTACAGGAGCACTCGGTTGTCCTGGTCCGCGGCGGCAGGGTAAAAGATATCCCGGGTGTAAGATATCATATAGTGCGCGGTGCTCTCGACTCCGCTGGCGTGCAAAACAGGAACAAGGCACGCTCAAAATACGGATCTAAGCGGCCGAAAAAATAAATTTTTTCACAGATTTACAAGATTTATAGCAAAGGAGGGAAATGTATGCCTAGAAGAGGGGCAATTCCTAAGCGTGAAGTTTTACCGGACCCCGTTTACCGGAGTAAGGTTTTAACCAAACTGATCAACCAGGTTATGCTGGATGGCAAAAAGAGTCTGTCTGAGACTGTTGTATATGGGGCACTGGATATTATCAAAGAAAAAACCGGCAAGAATCCCCTGGAGGTATTTGAGGCGGCAATGAAAAACATTATGCCGGTCCTCGAAGTTAAAGCTCGCAGGGTAGGCGGCGCCAACTACCAGGTGCCGATAGAAGTACGGCATGACCGCAAGCAGACCCTGGCAATCCGCTGGCTGACAAAGTATTCCAGGGATCGCGCAGGGCGGACTATGGAAGAGAAACTGGCCAGCGAAATTATGGACGCTGCAGCAGGCACAGGCGCTTCCGCTAAGAAAAGAGAAGATACTCACAAGATGGCGGAGGCTAACAAAGCATTTGCGCATTACAGGTGGTAAAGGGGTGATCTTGAATGGCGCGTCAGCTATCGTTGGATAAGACTCGAAACATCGGAATAATGGCCCACATTGACGCCGGCAAGACAACTACCACTGAGCGAATCCTGTATTACACCGGCAGGCTTCATAAAATCGGGGAAGTTCACGACGGAACGGCCACTATGGACTGGATGGCCCAGGAGCAGGAGCGAGGGATAACGATCACCTCGGCCGCTACCAGCTGTCTGTGGCGCGACAGCCAGATTAATATCATCGACACGCCAGGCCACGTGGACTTCACAGTAGAAGTAGAACGATCCCTGCGCGTACTCGACGGAGCGGTCGCGGTATTTTGTTCTGTCGGTGGTGTTGAACCCCAATCGGAAACAGTATGGCGGCAGGCCGATAAGTATGGTGTGCCTCGTATAGCATATATAAATAAGATGGACCGGGTAGGCGCTGATTTTTATGAAGGCGTAAAGATGATCAGGAAACGGCTTGGATCCAACCCTGTTGCCATTCAAATGCCCATTGGGATGGAAGACAGCTTTTCCGGGATTATTGACCTGGTGCGGCAAAAGGCAATTATATATACTGATGACCTGGGTGAAAGCTGCGTGGAAACCGCCATCCCTCCCGAATATGTCGAAGAGGCAAAAAAAATGCGGAACCGTTTGATTGAAGCAGTAGCCGAGGTAAACGAAGACTCAATGCTGAAATACCTTGAAGAAGAAGACATGTCCGAAGAGGATCTCAAAGCGGGTCTGCGTAAAGCCACCCTCGCAGTAAAGATTGTACCGGTAATATGCGGATCTTCATTTAGGAACAAAGGTGTTCAGCCGCTGCTTGACGCTATAGTGGATTACCTGCCAGCTCCCACAGACCTGCCCGGTGTCAAGGGAATAAATCCTGATTCCGGCAAGGAGGAAATCCGCCTGCCCAGAGATGAGGAACCGTTTTCAGCACTGGCTTTTAAGATTATGGCAGATCCTTATGTGGGCAAGCTGACTTTTTTCAGGGTCTATTCAGGGCAGCTGAAAGCAGGTTCTTATGTATACAATCCTGCTAAAAAGCGCAAGGAAAGGATCGGGCGAATTCTTCGCATGCACGCCAATCACCGGGAGGACATTCAGGAAGTTGGCACTGGCGATATTGTGGCAGCTGTCGGCTTGAAAACTACTGTAACCGGAGATACACTTTGTGATGAAAAGGCGCCGATCATACTGGAAATCATGGTATTCCCGGAACCGGTAATCCAGGTAGCTATCGAACCCAGAACTAAAGTTGACCAGGAAAAAATGGGGGTAGCACTGCAGAAGTTAGCCGAAGAGGATCCGACTTTCAGGATTAATACGGACACAGAGACCGGCCAGACTCTGATCTCGGGCATGGGTGAACTGCACCTGGAAATCATTGTTGACAGGATGCTGCGGGAATTCAAAGTCGAAGCTAATGTTGGGCGGCCCCAGGTGGCTTATAAAGAAACCATCCGGAAAAAGGCCAAGGCTGAGGGCAAGTTTATCCGGCAGTCAGGTGGACGCGGTCAATACGGCCATGTAGTGCTGGAGATTGAACCTGGTCAGCCGGGGACCGGCTTCCAGTTTGTTAATAAAATTATCGGCGGCACGGTTCCCAGAGAATATATTCCCGCTGCTGAGGCTGGGGTCAAAGAAGCCATGGAGAACGGTGTCCTGGCGGGATTTCCCGTTATTGATGTGACCGTAACTCTTTTAGATGGTTCCTACCATGAGGTTGACTCATCTGAGATGGCGTTTAAAATTGCCGGTTCGATGGGCTTTAAGAACGCTGCTTTGAAAGCCAGGCCGGTATTGCTTGAGCCGGTAATGAAAGTAGAAGTAGTTGTAAATGAAGAATATATGGGTGATGTGATCGGGGATCTCAATGCCCGGCGCGGCAGGATTGAGGAAATGGGCCCGCGTTTCGGAGCTCAGGTAATCAATGCCAGTGTTCCGCTTTCAGAGATGTTTGGCTATGCCACTGACCTGCGCTCCCGCACACAGGGGCGGGGTACGTACACCATGCAGCTCGGCAATTATGCCCAGATACCGGATAATATAGCCGAAGGTATCATAGCCAGAAGACATGGGTAAAAAATAGGACGTTAGAAACCTAACAGTTCTTTTAATAAAGCAAAATACTCATCAATTTAGAATTTAAGGAGGAAGAACCAAATGGCAAAACAGAAATTTGAGCGGACCAAACCAC
>CAYNIY010000030.1:0-16819 GCA_964397525.1 uncultured Eubacteriales bacterium | reverse complement strand
TATCTGGTTATATCAGGCGCTTTTATGTGGCTTTTCGGACAGTCTGACCAATAAAATAGTAAAAAGATGCAGGTATAAATACCTGCATCTTTTTATTTAAAACAATTAGATAATTAAAGGAATCGAAACAGATTTGCGATAATATATGTTGCCGCAGCCAAACAGATGCAATATGCAAAGACTTTTTCAAATTCGGTATCGTCTCTTTCAAGCCAGGAGAGAAGCCTGTCGGTAACACTAAAATCTTCAACGCCAATCTGAATGTAACGGTCATTGTCATCCCATGTTCTTTCCATATTTAAAGCCCCCATTCGTACATATGTTTGCTTATATATTAATACCGAACTAATGTTCTGTCAATAGTTATTTTCAATTTATGGTGATTGCCAATAAAAATACCGCCGTAAGTTTGGTTCCGGCAGTAAAAAAGTAGGCGGTTTTGCCTGTCAATAATTAAATATACCTTTAAAGCAAACGGGGAATTTACTTTTTGTATATTTTTTTCACTCCTCAACAATTTTTACTAATACTTTTCTCTGCCTCGGGCCATCAAATTCACAAAAAAATAGTCCCTGCCAGGTTCCCAAAAGAAGCCTGCCGCCTGTAATAAAAACTGTAAGAGATGCACCGAACAATGATGACTTGATATGCGCTGCCGAGTTTCCCTCAGTATGCCTGTAATTATCATTTAAAGGTACAATTTTATTCAGTTCCATGAGAATATCCTCAACTACGGAGGGATCAGCGTTTTCGTTAATCGTCAAACCAGCAGTTGTATGCATGGTAAAGATCCGCACTGTTCCCTCCCTGACCCCGCTTGCCGATACAATGCGTTCTACTTCACCGGTGATGTTTAGTAATTGCTCTCTGCCATACGTCTGCACAGTCAGATTATATATTTTTGATGTCATGGCCTCTCCTCTCTGCAATTATTATGTATATAATTTTATATGATAATGTTTTTATATCATCCAGGCAGTTTCCAGTCAATCATGTCACTGGCTTGAATGTCTTTCTTGTATAATTTAAAGGCCCCTCCAGAAATCCGGCAGGGGCCTTTAAACACTCATTTGTTTTACTTATTGACTCCTCTTGGGGTGTACTTGGTATGCAGAAGCTCATGGGACTTGTGTCCAAGAGGTTTTTCAAGGAACTCCTCATATAGTTTTGTGACAGCTGGATTCTCGTGAGATTTGCGCAGGACCATACGCTCATCTTCGGTATAGATGGCATCGATCCTCTTTAGACGGATATCGGTATTAGTCGGGATTGGAGAACCGCCGCCGCCGATACAGCCGCCGGGGCAGCACATGACCTCAATGAAGTGGTAGTCGGCTTCACCGGCACGGATTTTGTCCAGAACTTTGCGAGCGTTGCCTAAGCCGTTGGTGATGGCCACTTTAACTGGCAGGTCGCCAACCTGGACAGTAGCTTCTTTCACGCCGGTAAGACCACGGCATACTTCAAAATCTATATTTTCCAAGGTTTTTCCGGTAACAACTTCATATACAGTCCGCACGGCGGCTTCCATAACACCGCCTGAGGCGCCGAAGATGGCGGCTGCGCCGGTAGAAATTCCAAGCGGTTCGTCATACTCTTCTTCGGGCAGGTTAGCGGCGTCCAAGCCGGACTGTTTAAACATGCGTCCGAGTTCGCGTGAACTGAGGACCACGTCAACATCCTGGTAGCCGCTGCTGAACATCTCAGGTCTCTGGCATTCGTATTTCTTAGCTGTGCAGGGCATGATGGAGACAGAGTATATGTCTGCCGGATCTATGCCCGCTTTCTGGGCATAATAGGTTTTGGCCAAGGCGCCGAACATCTGCTGCGGCGACTTGCAGGTGGACAGGTGAGCCAGCAGGTCCGGATAGAAGTGTTCACAGAATTTGATCCAACCCGGGCTGCAGGAGGTAATCATCGGCAGGGTGCCGCCCGCGGTAACCCGCTGCAGCAGCTCGTTGCCTTCTTCCAGGATGGTCAGGTCGGCGGTGAAGTCGGTGTCAAAAACCCTGTCGAATCCCATGCGACGCAGTCCGGCTACCATTTGTCCGGTGAAAATGTCACCAGGCGCGGCGCCAACTGCTTCACCCAGCTGCACCCTGACAGCAGGAGCAGTCTGTACCACAACATGCTTTTTGGGATCAGACAGTGCCGCCCATACTTTCGCGGTGTCGTCTCTTTCTACTATAGCTCCGGTCGGGCAGACCAGTGTGCACTGACCGCACTGTACGCATTCCATATCTACCAGTTTTTCATTGAAAGCCGGCGCAATCAGGGTATCAAAGCCCCTGTTTTCCGCACAGAGGGCCTGCACAGTCTGAACGTTGGTGCAGACTGACATACAGCGGCGGCAGAGAACACATTTACGCGGATCCCTGATAATACCGGGGCTGGAATCGTCAATTGGGTATTCCGTTTTCGCGCCATCAAACCGCACTTCGCTGATGCCGAATTCTTCAGCCAGCTTCTGCAGTTCGCAGTTCTGATTGCGGACACAGGTGAGGCACTCCTGCGGGTGATCCGAAAGAATTAGCTCAAGGATCAGCTTGCGGGCTTTAATTAACGCCGGTGTGGCAGTATTAACAACCATGCCTTCGGCCACCGGTGCAACACAAGCCGGAACATATGTTTTTGCCCCCTGCACTTCAACCATGCAGATACGGCAGGCCCCGATAATATTTAAATCTTTGTAATAACAAAGTGTCGGGATCCTGGCTCCCACTTTCGCTGCGGCTTCAAGGATTGAAGTCCCTGGTTCAACCGCTACTTTCTGATTATCAATTGTCAAATTTATCATTTTCACTTTTTCCCTCCAAACTCCCGTATTTTTCTACGTACTAATTCAAAAAGCTGCGGGAGCGGCTTTTATTCCTTTAAATCACAAACGTTGCAGGCGCACTTCTTATCCCTGATGTGCTCCTCGTACTCGTTCCGGAAGTACTTGATAGTACTTAGAACGGGATTGGGAGCAGTCTGGCCGAGGCCGCACAGCGCAGTGTCTTTAATCGTGTTGGCCAGTTCGATCAGAAGTTCAATATCTCCTTCTTTACCTTTACCGTTGCTGATGTTGTCAATAATTTCGTACATCCGCTTGGTGCCGATACGGCAGGGAGAACACTTGCCGCAGGACTCATCAACAGTAAAATCGAGGAAGAATTTGGCGATATCAACCATGCAGGTACTTTCGTCCAGGACGATCATCCCGCCGGAACCCATCATCGCACCCAGCTCTGTCAGCGACTCATAGTCAACCGGTGTATCCAGGTCCTCAGCTGGAATGCAGCCACCGGACGGGCCGCCGATTTGAACAGCCTTGAAAGCTTTATTCCTGGGTATGCCGCCGCCGATTTCAAAGATTATCTCCCTTAAAGTGGTGCCCATCGGCACCTCAATGATCCCGGTATTATTAATCCGTCCGGCAAGGGCGAATACCTTGGTGCCTTTGCTCTTTTCAGTGCCAGTAGCGGCATAAGCGGCAGATCCCTTGAGAATGATCTCAGGTACATTTGCCCAGGTTTCAACGTTGTTCAGGACAGTCGGTTTGCCCCAGACGCCGGAGTTGGCCGGGAAGGGAGGCCTCGGTCTCGGCTCGCCGCGCTTGCCTTCGATGGAAGTCAGCAGGGCTGTTTCCTCGCCGCACACAAAAGCGCCGGCGCCAATGCGGATTTCCATATCAAAATCGAAACCTGATCCTAAAATATCTTTGCCCAGCAGGCCGTTTTCACGGGCTTTTTGAATAGCAATCTCCAGCCTTTCAATGGCCAGAGGGTATTCCGCCCTTACATATACGTAGCCCTGCTCAGCGCCAATAGCGCGGCCGCAGATGGCCATACCCTCGATGATGCTGTGCGGGTCTCCTTCCAGGGCTGACCGGTCCATGAAGGCGCCCGGGTCGCCTTCGTCACCATTGCAGACAACATACTTTGGGGTTCCGCTGGCCGCTGCTGTATATCCCCACTTCATACCGGTGGAGAAACCAGCGCCGCCGCGCCCGCGCAGGCCTGACTTTTTGACCTCTTCAATTATATCCGCAGGCTGCATTTCGGTCAGCGCCTTGCCCAGCGCAGCATAACCGCCGCTGGCAATGTAATCTTCTATAGATGTCGGATCAATATAGAAGTTATTACGCAGGACGACCTTTTTCTGTTTTGCAAACAGGTCGATATCAGTGACCTTGGGAGTGGGCTCCTTCGCACCGGGAGACCTGTACATCAACCGCTGTACCAGGTTCCCTTTCATGATGTGCTCCTCAACAATGGCCTCGGCATCTTTAGGCTTTAACCTGCGATAAAAGGTTGCGTCAGGGTACACGATGGCGACCGGTCCCATATCACAGGGGCCCATACATCCGGTGAGAATAATCTGGACTTTATCCGCGATCCCATTCTTGTTCAGAGCTTCCTTCATGGCATCTACTACATCAAGGCACTTGGAAGATATGCATCCAGCGCCGCCGCACATCATGATGTGGGCTTTTTCAGTTGCTGACGGAACTCCCTCGCGAATTTTAAGAGCTGCCCGTCTATTTTCTTTAATCTTTGCCAGTTCGTCCAAAGACTTCACTTAATTACACCTCCGTTTAAATCCTCCAGCCATTTCTGAAGATATCCCCTAATAATATAATGATGGGATATGAAGCAGGATTTCAATTGCTGCTACGCGTACTGCTCCAGCACCGCGGGAATAAGTTCCGGCTCCAGACGCCCGTGAACATCTATGCCGTCTATGATCATAGCGGGGGCCAGGCCGCATGCTCCAATACAGCGCACCTGTTCAAGAGTATAACGGCTGTCGGGAGTAGTCTGGCCTGGTTTGATATGCAGCAGATCTCTGATTGTATTTAAAACCATTTTGGTCCCTTTTACATAACAGGCTGTACCGGCGCACACGCTGATTTTATGCCTGCCCCTGGGAATCAGGGAGAAGAAAGCATAGAAAGTAATAACTCCGTATACTTCCTGGAGTGATACTCCCAAGCCTTCTGCTATCTGCACCTGAACCCACTTGGGCAGGTATCCGACCAGTCCTTGTGCTTTTGTCAACACCTGGATCAGCCCACCTGGATTACCTCTATACGGATCAATAACCTTATCTAGTTGTTTGATTAATTCATCGTCACCGATATTGCTTGCACATGTTACCACAAGTTTTTACCTCCTTGCATAATACATAAAATCTTACCGGGTTCAAAATCCCTGTAACAAAGATCTATGAACTAAAGTTAGTAGTCTGTGAGCTGCAATTTCACCTCCCCATGCAACTGAGTCTACTCACGGAATTACGGGTAACTATTACAGAATAACATTAAGATTTCGATTGTTTTTTGATTTATCCTTCTGGGAAATTTTAAGAATAAAAATATTTTTTATTTTAAAAATAAGTTTAAATATTGCGATAATTATAGCCAGTTATTGCCTCTCATTTAGCAAAAAACAGCATTTATAGTAAGATGCTGTTTCATGGTTAAAAATATTAAATTGTGTACAGATATTTATACAATCTTAAGTTAATTGTATTAATATTTGTACAACATCAAAAATCTAATGATAGTTCTGCTGACTTCAGGGTTTGCTCAATATCATTTTCACTGTGAGCTGCTGAAACGAAAACAGCTTCAAACTGTGACGGGGCGATGTAGATACCCTTCTCAAGCATAGATTTAAAGAATAAGCTGAAGTGCTCTGTATTTGACGAGCATGCAGTGGCGTAATCTGTTACCTTTTTACCTGTAAAAAACGCACTGAGCATGGAGCCTACCCTGTTTAAGTTTAATTCTACACCTTTCCTCAGAGCTGATTTCCGCAGTCCGTCCGCCAGATAAGCTGATTTCTTATTCAGCTCATCATAAATGCCAGGTTGTTTTAGTATTTGCAGGGTGGCTATGCCGGCAGTGACCGCCAGGGGATTTCCTGACAATGTACCTGCCTGGTATACCGGTCCGGCCGGGGCAACACACTCCATTATTTCCCGCCTGCCGCCGTAGGCTCCCACAGGCAGGCCGCCGCCAATCACCTTGCCCAGGCAGGTAAGGTCGGGTGTGACACCATACAGTTTTTGTGCCCCGCCGTAAGCGACCCGAAAACCCGTCATAACCTCGTCAAAGATTAAAAGGCTTTCATATTGGTTGGTGATGCTCCGCAAGCCTTCAAGAAAACCGGTCGCCGGGGGGATAACCCCCATGTTGCCGGCCACGGGTTCAACAATGACCGCCGCGATTTCTTCCCCGGCAGCAGCAAATATCTCTTTCAGCACTTCGATGTTGTTGTAATCAGCCACTATTGTGTTTGACGCTGTTTCTGCCGGTACGCCGGGGCTGGTAGGCACACCCAGGGTGAGCGCGCCTGATCCTGCTTTAATCAATAAAAAGTCAGCGTGGCCATGGTAGCACCCTTCAAACTTGACAATTTTATTCCTTCCGGTATAGCCGCGTGCCAGCCGCAATGCGCTCATGGTTGCCTCTGTACCGGAATTAACCAGCCTCAGCATTTCAACTGACGGGACAGCTTCAATTACCATGGAGGCCAGGATGGTCTCCAGTTCAGTGGGTGCGCCGAAACTGGTGCCAATTTCTTTTAAACACCGTTCCAGCGCTGCTATAACAACCGGGTGCCGGTGACCCAAAATAAGCGGTCCCCAGGAGCCAACATAGTCAATATATTCGTTGTCATCTACATCAAATATTTTGGAACCGGCGCCATATTTAATGAAAACAGGATTCATGCCCACTGATTTGAAAGCGCGTACAGGGCTGTTAACTCCTCCCGGTATGTATTTCAGCGCTTCATGATATAGCGAAACGGACCTGGCAAAACCCTTGTGCATTCGAGTTAAACCCCCTTACGCCTTATGCGGCAAAAAACTCATTAAAAATAACGCATGCTGCTTTTTTTTAGCTCAGCCGTGCTGAATAGCATATCGAACTTCTTAATATCCACAGCTAAAGAAATCTGCTCAGCAATTCTGGTACAATCTTCCCTGGATCGCCCGTGCACCATGGTGAAAAGGTTATAGGTCCAGCCTTGATGCCTTGGTCGCTGGTAGCAGTGGCTGACTTCCTTAAATGTTGCCATGATCCTGCCAACCTCATCTGTTTTATGATCGGGGACATCCCAGACAACCATGGCGTTGGCAGTAAAACCCAACTCCCGATGGCGTACAGCGGCGCCGAAGCGCCTGATGTAACCGTTTTCCTTTAAATAAGCAATCCGATTAATTAGTGATACTTCGGTCATATTCAATCTCTTGCTCATTATCTCGAAAGGACGGCTTGCCAGCGGCAGCCCGTTTTGCAGTTCTATAATAATCTGTTTGTCCTGCTCCGACAGCATGACATCACCTCAATCAAGAGCAAAATTCACTTTTATCTTAAATATTTTTTCGGCCGGCAGCGATAATATATCGTCAATGCCTGTATCTCTTTTTATATTATTTAATATGTTCTCCAAGTCTTCCTGGGACTGGGCGGTTGCGGTAAACCACATATTTAGTTCGTGATCTCTCAAGTAGTTATGGGTCACCCCGGGATAAGCGTTTACAACGGCAGCAACCGCATCAATCCTGCTTTCCACAACCTTCATGGCGCAGAGCGTGCTGTGGTAGCCCAGTTTGCCAGAGTCAAATATAGCACCGAGACGACGGATTATCCCCTTGTCGAGCATGTTCTTGATCCGCGCTATCACAAATTCCTCAGAAAGGCCGAGGGCTTCCCCAATTTCCCGGTATGGTTCCGGTGAAATAGGGAAGCCGGCCTGGATCAGGTTAAGTATTTTCCTGTCAATTTGATCCGTCTTCATTTGTTTTATAACCCTTTCGCCCCTGGTACAGGCACCAGGGTTCTTCGGCCATGTAATCATTGGAGTAATAATATGCCCTGGCACGGCAGCCGCCGCATATCTTTTTATACTCGCAGGCGCCGCACCCGCCTTTGTATTCTTCCGTCCGGAGATTTTTAAATATTTCGGAATCCCGCCAGATTTCCCCGAAGGATTTTTCACGCACATTGCCGGCAGGTATGTTCAAATATGCGCAGGGCTGGACAATTCCCACGGGGCTGATTATGCAGTAAGAGATACCTGCCAGGCATCCCTTGCTGAAACGGGTCTTGATCCCCATTTGTGAAGCGATCCGCATAAACTGCGGCGCGCAGGTTGGCTTGAGTTCTATTTTTGTTTCCCCTTGTTTTTTCATGATGCGGTGCAGCAGTTCCTCATACTGCTCGGCCCTCAATGACTCCTCCGCTATGTCCACTGCGCGTCCCGTAGGCACGAGAAAAAATATATGATGGCCGACTGCGCCAATTTCCTCAGCCAGGTCGGTTAAATTCTCAACTTCAGCCATGTTCCAGTCCATGACAGTGGTGTGGATCTGAAAAGGCAGGCCAGCAACGCGGCACGCTTTCATGCCCTGTAAGGCTCCCTGCCAGGCGCCTGGCGTCGCCCGAAATTTGTCGTGCTTGTCCGGATCAACACTGTCCAGGCTGATGCCCATGGCCATCGCCCCGGAATCCTTTAATTTTTTTGCCACTTCAGGTGTGATCAGGGTACCGTTTGTCCCGAATACCGGCCGCAGGCCTCTTTCCCTGGCGTGTTTAACCAGGGTAAAGATATCGTCACGCATCAGCGGTTCACCGCCGCTGAAGATCATAATCTTGAAGCCGGCTTCGGCAATCTGGTCGATCAGCGTCATGCCTTCATCTGTATTCAACTCTTCCGCCGCTTTAACGCCAGCATCTCGATAACAGTGTTTGCAGTACATGTTGCACGCATTGGTTGTATTCCAGGAAATGATCAATTTAATCCCCCCGGGTAATTCAGTCGTCGGTCATTTCAGTCGCCGGTTTATCCTGCATTCCTTTTCTGTAATTAGGTGTCAAGCGCCTGATTCTTGTAGGGCCGGATTCATCCGGCCAATGATTGTGCGACTAAAGTCGCACCTACAGTTCACAGATTTCACGTCTCAGTTCCCAAGTTCCACATCTCACATCTCACGTCTTACTTCTCATCTCGCAGCCATCTGGCTGCTTCCCTGGCATGGTAGGTAATCACAATGTCAGCACCGGCACGCTTGATACCGGTCAAAATCTCCATCACGATCCTTCTTTCATCCACCCAGCCCTTCTGCGCAGCGGCCTTCACCATACTATACTCACCACTGACATTATAAGCTGCGACGGGACAGTTAAATTCATCCTTGACCCGCCTGATGATATCCATATAGGCAAGGGCGGGCTTAACCATGACTATATCTGCCCCTTCTTCTATATCAAGCCAGACTTCACGCAGCGCTTCGTCAGAATTGGCCGGATCCATCTGGTATGATTTCCGATCGCCGAATTTAGGCGCTGAATCCGCCGCCTCACGGAATGGCCCATAAAATGCCGAGCAGTATTTTGCCGAATAGGCCATGATCGGCATATTGTTGTAGCCGTTCTGATCAAGGGCCGCGCGTATGGCGCCCACCCTGCCGTCCATCATGTCGGAAGGAGCGATTATATCCGCACCGGCTGCCGCGTGCGAAACAGCTGTCCTGGCAAGCAGCTCAAGTGTGAGGTCATTCATTACGTAATTGTCTTGAATTATGCCGCAGTGCCCATGGCTGGTATACTCACAGAGGCAGAGGTCAGTGATTACCGTCAAATCCGGGTATTCCTTTTTTACCGCCCTTAGGGTCTGCTGTATGATGCCGTTTTCGGCATATGCTTCGGAACCAGCCTCGTCTTTTTCAGCCGGCACACCAAAGGGAAGGATGCATGGAATTTTTAAATTTACAACCTCTTCGAGCTCTCTGAGCAGCCTGTCTATGGAATAGCGGCATATGCCCGGCATAGAATCTATGGGCTCGGCTAAACCGCTGCCATGGGTGACAAATACAGGATACACAAGGTTGTTTACAGCGAGGCTGTTCTCCCGTACCATGAGGCGGATGTTTTCGTTAGTCCTGAGCCGCCTCGGCCGCTGTTCCGGAAATGGCATATCCCACACCTCCAAAATTATATCCCAATTTCCTCATCAGTCAGGTAGCAGGCCGGGTCTGACTCCCAAAAATCACCTGTGACCGCCTCAGCCCTGGCCCTGAAATTGCCGTTGCAGATATCCAGCCACTGGCACGCGGCACAGCGGCCTTTCAGCAGAGGTTTCCTGTTCTTCAAACCAGCCAGTACCGGCTGTGATTTGTCTGTCCAGATATCGCCGAATTTCCTGTCCCTGACGTTGCCGAAGGTATGGTTCTGGGTGAACTGGTCAGGGTGTACGTTGCCATACCAATCGACTGCACCGATGGCTATGCCAGTCCGGTTGCCGCCGTTCAGCCGCAGCAGGTCCAAAACACTCTGTGCCCTTACCGGATCCTTTTCTTTCAGCATCATATAAAGATAAACACCGTCGGCATGGTTATCAACAGTCAAGATTTCTTTTTGCAGGCCGCGTCTGTGAAAATCCAGGGTGCGTGCCATGATCAGATCCATTGCCAGGCGTGCTTCCTGCCTGGTAATATCCTCTTCCACCATCTTGCTGCCCCTGCCGGCATAGACCAGGTGATAAAAACATACCCTGGGAATATTCTCTGCTTCGATCAGGTCGAAGATAGCGTTTAATTCGCTGTAATTATGTTTATTGATAGTGAAGCGCAGTCCGGTCCTCTGCCCGATTTCTATGCAGTTCCTGATCCCTGTAAGAGCAGCCGCAAAAGCACCTTCGCGGCCTCGAAAACGGTCATTGTTCTCACCGATACCGTCCAGGCTGACGCCGATATAACCAACCCCCAGGTCCTTTAAAGTTGCCACCTTTTCCCGGCTCAACAAGGTCCCGTTCGTGGAAATGGTTGCCCTGATCTCCTTGCTTCTCGCGTAGGTCACCAGTTCTATCAGATCTTCTCTTAACAGCGGTTCGCCGCCGGAAAAAAGGATTACCGGAACCTTGAATTCTGCCAGGTGGTCAATGAAACGCAGCGCTTCCCCGGTGTCCAGCTCGCCATCGTATTTTTTTGACTCCGAATTTGAATAACAATGGATACATTTGAGGTTGCAGGTACGGGTGGTGTTCCAGACGACAACCGGGCCGTGGCCCTGCGTTGCACCGTTAACCTGCCCCATCGAGCCAGGGCTGTACCGAAGCGAATCACCAAAATATTCGGTATCACATAAAAGTTTGGTCACACTGATCATTTTTTTATACCTCTGTCTGAATAATTATTTTCCATATCTATTTACTAAAATATTTCAGCATTGCACTGACCAGGCCTTCTATTGTATATTCTTCCGCCACCAGATCCACCCTGACGCCCAATTCCTTTGCAGTGGCTGCCGTCACAGGCCCGATGCACGCTACAGTCACACCAGAAAGCAGGCTGCTGATATCCCCGGCGCCTGGCATCTGGACAAAATTACTTACAGTAGAAGAACTGGTAAAGGTTATTACGTTAATTTCATCATTTTTAAGCATTTCCAGGATCAGGCTGGCCTGGCCTGCACCAGGTAAAGTGCGGTAGACTGTAACTTCATCCACCAGCGCTCCCAAACCGGTTAATGCTTCCGGCAGCACCTTTCTGGCAATGTCCGCGCGCGGCAGTAAAATCTTATCCCCCGCCGCCACTTTTCCCTGCAGCCCTTTCATTATTTCCTCAGCGCGGAATTCATTGGGCACGTAATCCACGAGCAGGCCGTATTTTTCCAGCGCTTCCCTGGTTTTAGGGCCGATGGCGCATAGTTTGGCGCCGTACAAATCACGGACATCCTTGTGGTTAAAGCGCATCCTTCTAAAAAAGTGTTCCACACCATTTACACTGGTGAAGATAATCCATTTGTATTTAGTGAGATCTTTTATGGCCAGATCCAACGGCTGATAATCTTCTGGCTCCGCTACGCTGATCGTAGGAAATTCGAATGGCTCCGCACCCAGTTCTTCAAGCGCTTCCGAGAGCACACTGGCCTGTTCGCGCGAACGGGTAACTAAAATTCTTTTGCCGAACAGCGGTTTCTTTTCAAACCAATTCAGCTTTTCCCGCAGCGAAACGACTTCTCCCACAATAATGATTGCTGGATTTTTAAATCCTTCACTGACCGCTTTCCGGCTTATGTCACCCAGCGTGCCCACCAGTGTTCGCTGCTGCGGCCTGGTGCCCCACCTGACCAAAGCAGCCGGTGTTTCCGGAGATCTGCCATTGTCCATCAATTGTTTGGTGATGTGAGGCAGGTTGGCCATTCCCATCAGAAACACCAGGGTGCCTGCTCCTGTAGATATCTTTGCCCAGTCTATGCTTGAATCCTCTTTGAGCGGATCTTCGTTACCCGTAATAATCGCAAGTGTGGAGGTGAAATCGCGGTGCGTTACCGGAATGCCGGCATAAGCTGCCGCTGCTATGGCAGAAGTAACACCCGGCACAATCTCAAAAGCAACACCTGCTTCTTTCAAGGCCTCGGCCTCTTCACCGCCCCTGCCGAATACAAAAGGGTCCCCTCCCTTAAGCCTGGTAACTGCCTTTCCTCTAATAGCTTTATCCGCCAGCAGTTGGTTGATTTCTGACTGTTTCAGTGTATGACGTTCCGGTGATTTACCGACATAAATAATCTCTGCTGCAGCAGGGGCAAAGGTCAGCAATCTCTTATTCACCAGCCGGTCGTATATGATCGTGTCGGATTTCTGAATACACTCCAGCCCTTTTACGGTGATCAGCTTTGCGTCTCCCGGCCCGGCGCCGACAAGATAGACGACACCTTTACTCATCGCACATAATCTCCTGTCGCATTTTACTCAATATTTCACCCGCACCCAGCTTAATCAGCTTCTCCGCCAGGACAGTGCCGACCTCTTCTGCTTCCTGTAAGCCTCCGGTCAGATCTGAACGGACCATATCCCTGCCATCCAGGCTGACTACAGCTCCTTCCAAGCGCAAATATCCGCCTTCAACTGCAGCGTATGCTCCGATCGGTACCTGGCAGCCGCCTTCCAGCTTTTTTAAAAATGACCTTTCAGCACTCACAGCCTGACGCGAATCACTGTGATCTATATTTTTAACCAGTGCAATTATCACTTCATTGTCCAGGGCAGCTTCCACGGCGATCGATCCCTGCCCGACTGCGGGCAGGCAGATTTCATAGGGTATAACCTGGGTGATCCTTGAGTCCAGGCCCATGCGGTGGACACCGGCAAAGGCCAAAATAGTCGCGTCAAATTTATTCTCATCCAGCTTATTCAGCCTGGTCTGGACATTGCCGCGCAGATTAACGGTTCTTAAATCACTGCGATAGTGCAGGATCTGAGCTGTCCGCCTGAGGCTGCTCGTGCCGATAACGGCATCCGGCGGGAGTTCATCGAGTGTTTTATGGTCACGCGAGATCAAGACGTCGCCAGGGAATTCCCTCTCGCACACAGCGCCAATGACAAGTCCGTCCGGCAGCGATGTGGGCAGATCCTTCATGCTGTGCACCGCCAAATCGATTTCCCCGCGGAACAATGCCTGTTCCAGTTCTTTAGTAAAAAGTCCCTTGTCTCCTATTTTGGCCAAGGCGACGTCCAGGACTTTATCTCCCTGGGTGGAGATCCCTTTGATCCGGTAACTGCGCTCCGGGTTTACCGCTTTTAAACGTTGTACCACCCAACAGGCTTGCCACATGGCAAGCCTGCTTTCTCTTGTCCCTACAACAATTTCTTGTTTCAAAATTAATCCCCTAACAAGCTTTTTCGAGGTTGTCAACCTGCTGTTTTCTGATTGGAGCTATTTCTAAAGCATATGATGTTTTTCGGTTATTATTGTGTCCAGTACTTTCTTCGATTTCTGGCCCGGTACATCAAGTTCAAATAAATTTTGCATGATCTCGGTATAAAGGTGGCCTTCTACTGTCAGCGCATATTTTTTCAGCTGGTTGATAGGAACATGCAGCATCTGGTTGACTATTGAATTGGCCAGTGAAGAAACAACTTTTTGATCGTGTTCTGATAATTCACCGAGGCGGTTTAGAGCCCGCTGCAGTTCTTTTTGCTTTATTTCTTCGCCCCAGTTTTTCAAGGCAGTCACAGTGGGTATGGCATATTGGGTACCGTGCCATTTCATGAACTTTTCCAGCTCTTCTTCGATGATCTGCTCGGCCTTATTAGCGGCATGCCTGCGTTCGGTCAGGTTGTGATCAACAACGGACTTCAGATCGTCTATGTCATAAAGTGTTACCCCGCCCAGTTCGCCTACTTCTGCTTCGATGTCCCGCGGTACCGCTATATCGATCATAAATATCTTTCTGCCTTTTCTTCTATCCATGACCTGCTGCATTTCTTTGGTTTTAATTACATTATGTGACGCTGCTGTGCAGCTGATCACGATATCCGCTGATTCCATGTATTTGTACAGCTCGTCAAAATTGACAGCCCTGCCGCCGAATTGGGCAGCCAGCGCTTCTGCTCTATCAAATGAACGGTTGGATACAATAACACCTGAAATACCATTGTCAACCAGGTGCCTGGCGGTCAGTTCACTCATTTTACCAGCGCCCACGATCAGCACCTGGCGTGTATTCAGATCTCCCAGGTGCTGCTTGGCCAATTCAACAGCAGCATAACTGATAGAAACAGCATTGCGGTCAATGCCGGTTTCCGTGCGGACCCGCTTGCCGACAGTGAGAGCCAGCTGAAAAAGCGTATTGATCACCCGGTTTGTCGCTTCATATTCGACAGCATCCAGGTAGGCCGACCTGAGCTGTCCCAGGATCTGGGTCTCCCCAAGCAGCATGGAGTCCAAACCTGACGCGACGCGGAAGGTGTGGCGAATCATGTCATACAGGGTGTGGCAGTATGTGAAATTCTTGATTTCTGATTTGTTTACCCCTGACCATCGAGACAGGAAATCCCAGATAGCATTGATCCCCTCATCCATTTCCAGCGTTGCCGCATATATTTCAGTCCTGTTGCAGGTAGACAAAATTACACAGCCCTCGATAACGGGATAGGATTTCAACCTTCTCAAAGCCCCTTTTAAATTATGGCCGGGAAACGTTAATTTTTCCCTGACTTCGACAGGGGCAGTTCTGTGGTTAAGACCCACTACCGCGATTAACACCTAGTAACATCTCCTTTGCCGATTCAATCCTGCCTGCTTTCAGAAATTTTAAGATATCATCGCTGACAAGGTTTTCAAGTATCTCTTTTTTCTTATCCGGATCGGATACATTCTTAATTACATCTTCTCTTAAACATCCAAGCAAATCTACAAATTCTTCATAATGCGGCCCATAGGCGTTCTCCAGTTCTTCTTTGATCTTTCTTGCCAGCAGAGGGCTTTTTCCGCCTGTTGATACTGCTATGGTGAGAGAACCTCTTTTCACCGATGCTGGCACAAAGAAGTTGCCTTTGGTGGGATCATCTACAATATTGACGATCAGGCCGCGTTTTGCACAATCTTCTGCAATCTTCCTGTTGACTTCTTCCGTACCGGTGGCGCCTACAACCAAAAACCTGTCATCAAGATCAGAGCTCTTATATTTTCCCTGCCTGAATGTAATCAAGCTGTCTTCAACCATGGATTTCAGTAAAGGGGATATCTCAGGGCTGACTACGTGGACCAGGGCGCCGCACTCCAGCAGCGACATCACCTTGCGCTCCGCAACATTGCCCCCGCCGACAACCAGGCATTTTTTATTTTTCAAATCCAGTGAAACAAGATATCTTGCGGACATGTCTGCCACCTGCCATATCAATCAAACTGCTTATAAATGGCGCCTTAAAACTTCCTGGCGATTACGAAATCAGCTGCCATGCCCATTGTCACACGTGTGGGGAGATCAGGCAGATTGCTCAATTCAGCTTTTGCTTTGGCAATATATTTATTAGCTATATTAAAGGAATACTCGATAGCACCGCAGTTTCTGACAATTTCTAAAGCTTCTTCAACCTCATCATCGCTTTTGTGCACTTTTACCACCAGATCTGCAAGCCGTTTCTTGTCTTCACAACGGCTCAGGGCGTAAATTACCGGCAGGGTTATGATACCCTGGCGCAGGTCTCCGCCAACAGGCTTGCCCAACTGACCCTGCTCCGCAATCATATCAAGGATATCATCGGTAATCTGGAATGCCATGCCCACATTGTGTCCATACCGTCTGAGCGGCAGGTATATACTACTGGGAGCGCCGCAAGCTACCGCTCCCAGCTGTGCGCTGGCGGCAATCAGAAGAGCTGTTTTACAATTAATACGATAAAAATATTCCCTGATACTCTGGTTGGCATCAAAAGAAGATGAGATTTGGATGATTTCACCCTGGCTCATCTGCACGCTGGTGTCAGACAAAACCTCAGATATCAGCGGCCAGTCTCCATATTTGGCTATCTGGGTCAGTGATTTTGCAAAGAGGTATGATCCAATATGTGTTGAGATGCGGTTGCCCCACAAAGCTTTAACCGTGGGCATACCGCGGCGGGTCATGGATGCGTCCACGACATCGTCGTGAACCAGTGAGGCCATGTGAATCAGTTCCAGGGTGGCGGCCAGCGGCATTACTTTTTTCAAGTCAAATTTATAAAACTTCGCGCCGAAAAATACAAGTGCGGGACGCAGGCGCTTACCGCCGGCGTTAAGAAGATGTGTTGATGTTTCAGTCAATATAGGATAATCCGCCTTGAGCACTTCACTTAATTCATTCTCAACAGCCTGCAGTTCATCTTTTATGTCAACGAATAGCTCCAGCATTTATTCACCTGCTTAAATTAAAGGGAAACATATTTAGAATATTTATTTACTTATACTTTTACCGCAAAATATTTAATAATTTCGCTGGTTGATAGGATATTCCTTTAAAGTATAATATATATTTTCAAAAAAGCAAGGCGGCCTGGATGCT
>CAYNIY010000029.1:3460-19368 GCA_964397525.1 uncultured Eubacteriales bacterium | reverse complement strand
CGTCTTATGACCTGTTTTCCATCCATCCACTGTTTAGTTTTCAAAGACCAGGAGATACATCAGGCTGGTCGCTTGCGCGGCAGCCTCGGATCATCATGTTATCACAGAGAGACCTTGTTGTCAAGCTGGGATATCCCTTTTGCTGCCCTTGAAACCCTTGCGACCAGCTGAAATTTTGTATTTCTTATCCTTAAAAAAATAAGTCCCGGCTGTAGTAAATATCTTCGCCGGGAACGCTGGGATCGTATTTGTATTTATATCTATAATGTTGTTTTAGCTAATCACGTGGTTTCATTAATGGAAACAATATGACGTCACGAATAGAGTAGGTATTGGTCAACAGCATAACCAGCCGGTCGATCCCAATCCCGAGTCCACCGGCGGGAGGCATTCCGTACTCAAGAGCATTTATATAATCCTCGTCCATCATATGGGCCTCTTCGTCCCCGGCTTTTCTCTTTTCAACCTGCTTTGCAAAACGCGCCTTCTGGTCAATCGGATCGTTTAATTCGGAAAAGGCGTTCGCTATCTCCCGTCCGTATATGAACAGCTCAAAACGGTAGGTGAGATCCGGATTATCCGCTTTACGCTTGGCCAGCGGGGAAATCTCCACGGGGTAGTCCATAATAAAAGTTGGCTGGATCAGCTTGGGCTCAACCATTTCCTCGAAAACCTTGTTGAGAATATCGCCCCATGTATCAGCCGCATCCAGTTCAAGGTTTATTCCTGCCTGTTTTACTGCGCTGTGTGCCTCCCCGGCTGTTTTTATCACGGTGAAGTCAAGGCCTGAATGAACCTTAACTGCCTCCAGCATAGGTATCCTTGTCCACCCCGGAGAAAGGTCGATTTCGGTGCCCTGGTAATCAATTAAGGTTAAACCAAGCACTTCGCATGCTACAGATGAAATCATTTCTTCAGTCAGGTCCATCATATCATTGTAATCAGCGTAAGCCTGGTAGAGCTCCATCATTGTAAACTCGGGATTGTGTTTGGTGGATATGCCCTCGTTGCGGAAATTGCGGTTGATTTCGTAGACATTATCAAATCCGCCTACCAGGAGCCTTTTAAGATGAAGCTCCGGGGCAATTCTCATGAACAGGTTGAGGTCAAGAGTGTTGTGGTGAGTGACAAATGGTTTGGCCGTGGCGCCTCCTGGTATAAGCTGCATCATGGGCGTTTCAACTTCCAAGAAACCCCTGGTATCAAGGAAGTTCCGGAAAGCCCGGACAATTTTGCTTCTTATAACAAATACCTCTTTGACTTCAGGATTTACAATTAAATCCACATACCTTTGCCTGTAACGCAGTTCCACATCCTTCAGCCCATGCCATTTCTCCGGTAGAGGGCGCAATGACTTGGCAAGCATATTAAGCCCTTCAACCGCAACGGTAACCTCGCCCATGCGGGTCTTGAATACACTGCCATGGACGCCAATTATATCGCCTATATCAAGTTTGCTGAAAAATTCGTATGTTTCGGGGCCGATATCATTGGATCTTATGTAAATCTGGATCTGGCCGGTGGAATCCTGGATGTGGGCAAAGGATGCCTTGCCCATACCCCGTTTTGACATAATCCTGCCGGCTAAAATCACATGTTTGTTTTCCATCTCTTCGTAGTTATCCAGAATAAAACGCGCTAAATGGGTTCGCTCAAAACGATTCCCATATGGTTCATAACCTTTTTGCCGCATATCGTTAAGTTTTTCCCGGCGGATCTGCATCAGCTCATTAAGATCTTCTTCCTTAACGCTGCCCGGTATGACGGCAGACAGCTCAGCCTCTTTATTTTTCTGCCCCAAGATGAAACCCTCCAAAAATCCTTTTACTTTAGTATGTCCATAATTTTATATTTTAAATGCCCGGCTGGAACATTAACTTCCACCACGCATCCCTTGGACTGACCAAGGATAGCTTTACCGACAGGCGATACATTGGAGATCTTATTTCCCTCGGGATCAGCTTCTACTGACCCAACAATGGTATATTTTACCTCTTCGCCGTGCTCGAGATCCTTCAGCATAACGGTTGAACCGATGGATACCAGTTTGGTGTCAAGGTTTTCATCATCAATAATTTTTGCGTTACGAAGCATTTTCTCCAGGGTTAATATACGCCCTTCAATAAAAGCCTGCTCATTCTTAGCATCCTCATATTCGGAGTTCTCGCTGATATCACCAAACTCTATGGCCTGTTTGATCCGCTCAGCAACCTCCCTCCTCTTTACAGACTTAAGCTGCTCCAGTTCATCTTCGAGCTTCTTGAGGCCTTTAACTGTAAGCATAACATCCTTTTCAATCATCAGGGCAATCTCCTTATCTATGTAATGACTTTACTGACCATTTATGTATCAACATTAAGCAACTCAGATCTGAAACAAAAAGGCCCTTACTACACTTAAAGCACTGCAAAAATCTCACTTTGCAGTGCTTGTAAGCACATCGTCAAAAATAGGCTCCGGCACAATATTTTTTGCTTTCAGGCCGCCAAAACAAAGTTCTTTCTTTTCGTAAACATTATAAGAAGATGATCCTGCTTTGTCAAGGCTATCTTATTGTGTGATTTATTGACTGATCCAATTTGCCAGGGATGGGTCCTGCTGCACACCCCTGGCACGCTGCTTAATCTCCTCAATTTCCTTTCTTGTTACTGCTTTCCCAAAACTGCGAAAACCACCCAGTTTAAAACCATGTTTTTTGGCCAGGCGGTCAATCTCTTCAACCTGTTTAACGGTCAAATCCCGGCCCAGTGTATAGCTTACATAACGCTTTTCCAGAGCCAGGATCATCGTTTCAGCCATACAGGCATAGGCAGTTCCCGGCGGAAAGCCAAAATTAAAGTTAAAATTTACATCCCCAGGTACTTCAACCACGCCGCCTTCAATAACCAGCACATCCTTGCGCACCTCTGCGACCCGTTTCGAAACATCACGCGGGCGGGCTACATCACATATTACAGCGCCGGTTTTAATATCTTCAGGATCGATCACCGTATCAACGGCACTGGTAACTGTAATAACGACATCGCCGCCGCAAAGCGCTTTCTTGCTGTCAGATGTTATTTTCACGACGAGGCCTGTATCATCAAGGATCTTGGCAGCTAGTTCTTCCAGCTTTTGCTGGTTGCGCGCAACCAGCGTCATATTGCGCGCTTCCCTGGCCAATATCGCAGCGCAAACGCTGCCGATAGCGCCTGTTGCTCCCATTATCACTACGGAAGCTTCTTTGAGGTCGTGCCCCATCTCCCGGGCGGCTTCCCTTGTTGCCTCAACAGCCGTGGCAACAGTATAGCTGTTCCCGGTTGTAACCGGTATATTTAATTTCTTAGCAATAGAAATGCCGGCATCCCCGACTACCTTTGTAAAAGCGCCCAGGCCAAATATTTTTGCCCCGAGTTTTTCTGCAACCCGCCCCCCCTGAATAATCTTTTTTATCACATAATCCTGAGGCATGCTCATGATCAGCCTGGTAGTAAGGGGGCAAGCGATAAACCAACCCTCCGCCTCTTCGTATGGAGAGCAAATACCGGTGATGTGCGCAACCTTCAGGGAAGGGAGCATGGCAAAGACCCGTTCTATAGCCCGTTCAGGCATATGCCTGGCAAACTTATAACTCTTGGTAATATCGCCCGCATTCATTGGGTGAACCATGAAGGCAAAGTTTTGCATGTAGATCCTCCCTATTTTTTAACCGCCCTGACCAATTCTATTAATTCCTCAATTACAACAAATTTATCTTCCTGTATAGGCGATTCGCCAATTTCAAAACCCAGCACATCTTTAGCCAGCACTGCTTCAAATATCTTTATGCGCTTATTGGAACCGATAATTATTACCTGATCATAAGAATGCACCTTCGCAATCTGTTCTAAGATAGTATCAAACAGGTCAACCCCGCTCTTTTGTTTTATATATTGCCAGCGCTCTTCCTCAGACATAATGAAAATCAGGTCTACTCCTTCACATTCCAATGCTTCCACTACTTCTTTTTTGTTCATAACAGGGAAGCCAATTACCGCGAGGCTGCATCCTTTCCTTATCTCCCCCAGGTTTTCCAAGCGGCAGACCAGAGTCCGGTCTATGCTTAATCGCTGGGCAACCTCAGTCTGGGATAAGCCTTTGGCCCTGTAATTTAATATTTTATTTACTGTCTGATCAATTTTGCCCCTGCTGATGATTTTATCGCCCAAACGGATAAGTTCCATAAGGCACTCCCCCTCCAGGTAAAACAACCTGCGAATAAGACCTCTTGTGCACAAATATGTACACAAGTGAATTCTAACAAAAATAGAGCCCTTTTTCAATGGGCTCATATATTTAATCCTTTTTTGTATTGCCTCCTATAATAAACTGCCCAGAATGTCTTTCATTTCCTGAGCCGATTTTGCCCTGTTCACCAGTTCTCTCAGGCGTGCTGCACCGCGCAGACTCTTCATGTACCAGGCGGCATGCTTGCGCATCTCCCTTACAGCTACTGCTTCCCCTTTGTTGTCTACCAGCAAATCAAAATGTCTCAAAGCCATCGCCGCCCTATCCCCGGGGCTTGGTCCGGGTATTAATTCACCTGTCTCCAGATAATGCACGGTCTGCTTGAAGATCCAGGGATTCCCGAGAGCAGCGCGGCCAATCATAATTCCGTCACAACCGGTCTGCTCCAGCATGCGCAGGGCATCAGCAGGCGTCCATATATCACCGTTGCCTATCACCGGAATGTTTACTGCCCGCTTTACCGAGGCAATGATCCCCCAGTCGGCTTTTCCGGAATAGAACTGGGAGCGGGTGCGGCCATGCACGGTCACCGCCGCTGCCCCGGCGTTCTCTGCCAGGCAGGCCAGTTCTACCGCGTTCACTGTTGATTCATCCCAGCCTTTTCGCATCTTTACAGTAACCGGCACTTTAACCGCCCTGACAATCGCCCTGATGATCCCGGCGGCCTTTTCAGGCTCTTTCATCAGGGCAGAACCCTCACCGTTTTTAACGATTTTTGGCGTCGGGCAGCCCATGTTGATGTCTATCAGCCAGGCGCCGCGGCTTTCGACGATCTCCGCCGCTCCAACCATATACCCTGGATCTGAGCCAAACACCTGCATACATACAGGACCGTCCTCACCTGTAACATCAAGCAGGCTGCAGGTTTTAGGGTTTCCATATAAAAGAGCCTGGTCGCTGACCATTTCGGTGCAGACCAGGCTACAACCAGCCTCTTTTGCTAAAATCCTGAACGACTTGTCTGTGATGCCCGCCATCGGGGCGGAAATCACGGGATTCTCCAATTCAATGCAACCGATTTTCACCGCTGTATATTCCTCTCGTAAATAAGCCTGAGTCCATTAAGTGTCAGAAAGGGCTCAACTGCTTCAATGTAAGTGCTTTCCTGAGCGATTAAACCTGCCAGGCCACCGGTAGCAATGACTTTGGTTTTATCACCCATTTCTTTTTTCATTCTTTTTGCGATCTCATCAACCTGTCCGACAAAGCCGTAAAATATTCCTGAATGCATGGCATTAACAGTGTTTTTCCCGATCACCGCCGCTGGTTTTGTCAATTCCACCCTGGGCAGTTTAGCCGCCCGCGTAAAGAGAGCCTCCGTAGAAATACTGATGCCTGGCGCTATAGCTCCACCCATATATTCATTCTTGTCGTTAATGGCGCAAAATGTGGTTGCCGTTCCAAAATCAACAATGATCAACGGGCCGCCGTACTTTTCAATGCCAGCCACAGCATTGACAATGCGGTCAGCGCCAACTTCCCTGGGATTTTCATATTTAATGGAAAGCCCGGTTTTAATTCCGGGACCGACAACAAGTGGACTTAGCTTAAAATATTTCTGGCACACCCTTTCCAGGGTAAAGGTGAGCGGTGGGACAACCGTAGATATAACCACGGCTTTGATCCGGCTCATCTCATGCCCTGAAAAAGAAAAGAGTTCCTTGAGCAGTATCCCGTATTCATCCGCGGTACGGTGCTGGTTAGTGGAAATCCGCCAGTTTGCCGCCAGGTCGCTGCCGTTAAAAACACCTAAGACAATATTTGTATTGCCAACATCAAAAACCAGGATCACAGCCATCCCCGCTTTCCCGTATCACTTTAATCCATTCTACCAAAGCGGCCAGTAAGGCGCAATACCAACCCCTATCCGCTAACTATATCATACAACCTGCGATACAATGCTTTTGCCATCAAAGCTGCTGCTGCCGCCTTAACCAGGTCAAGTGCGATAAAAGGGATAAAGCCTATGTAAATAACTTTTGATATCGGGACAGCCTGGCCCAGGTAAACATTTAAGATGAAATAAAGGTAAGCCAGGCCAAACAGGTAATAAACCGCTATACCGGCAACCATGGAAAAGAAATAGACAGGCAAACCGTCCTGCTCCCTGTTTTTAAGCAGCAGGCCGATCACATAAGCGCTCCCCACAAAACCGGGCAGGAAACCAAAGGTGGGTTGCAGCACATAGGCCGGCCCGCCAAACGGCGGCGAAGCAAATACGGGTATTCCCACCAAACCCAGAAGAATATAAACAATCATGCTCATCGCCCCGAGCCGGGCGCCAAGCACTCCTCCGGCCAGCATTACCACAAAGGGCATCAGGCTGAAAGGAACGATACTTCCCCCGTAGCGCACCAGCATAGCCGCCACCACCGCCAGTGCGGCAAAAACGGCGATCATCGTGATATCCCGGGCTGAAAACCTTGACATTATCAACAACTCCTATCATTTTTTCAACTGCATATGTAAACCTATTCCTGTATCCCAGTTGACAATTGGATTAAAAATTTTTTAACAATGCAAATTTTTACCTGGGCACCATGAATAATAATCACACCAGCCGCAGGGAAACCTCACCTGATATTACCCTCTTTAGTTCACCGTCCGGCAGGCGCAGGAGAAGTGCCCCGTCTTTGTCTATATCCTCTGCCCACCCCTCCCAGGAACTGTTTGGCATTTGAATTCGCACCGGGCAGTTCAGGGAAACAGCCATTTCTTTCCACCTGGCAAGTACCGGTGTAAAACCTTGTTTCAGGGTAATATCATACCATTTTTCAAACTCTCTGAGAAAAACCTGCACCAGTTTTACCCGGGAAGTCCTTATCCCTGTCTGGGCCTTAAGAGATGTTGCAACGGGCCTCACTTCCTCGGGAAAATCACTCTCCTCCTGGTTCACATTAATGCCTACGCCTACTACCAGGTAGTTGATTCTTTCCATTTCCGCGCTCAGTTCAGTTAAAATACCGCAAATTTTTTTACCGTTTAGAAGCAGATCATTCGGCCACTTTATGCCGGCCACAACCCCTGTCACATTATTAATAGCGGTTGCCAGTGCCACAGCCGAGATCAAGGTCACGATGTTGGCCTCTGTCGGAGCAAAGGGCGGATAGAGGATGAAGGAAAAGAAACTCCCTTTATGCTTGGCAGAACACCACTGCCTCCCAAGCCTTCCTTTGCCCCCCGTCTGTTCCTCCGCCACAACCAGCGTGCCTTCTGCCGCCCCTTGAGCGGCTAGTTCCTTGGCTATGTTATTTGTAGAGGCAACACTTTCAAAGTAACAAACACTCCTGCCCAAAAAACGGGTTGAGAGTCCATCCCCGATCTCTTCCGGGAATAATCTGTCTGGTATACTTGTTAACAAATAACCGGCTCGGGAACGCGCTTCAATGTCATAACCTTTTTCCCTCAGAACCTGGATATGTTTCCAGACTGCTGTCCTGCTGACATTGAGAACCCGGCAGATCTCCTCCCCGGAAATATATTCCGGACTTCTTTCTTTGAGCAGGCGCAAAATAATTTCTTTCAAGGCTGCCACCTCTGTTAAATTTTAATCAAAATACATCTTATCGTCAACCGTTTTATTTTATTTGGTTAACATAAAAATGAGGACATTCCCTGCTTAGTGATTTTTCTCAGCAGTTGAGGCGGGTTTTAATCCGCTAATGTGCGGCTGAAGCCGCACCTACAATCGGGGACATCCTTCAGATCTCGGAGGAATGCATCTGGAGAAGCAAAGTTGCACTCCGGAATGGAGGCTATTTGCGTTTAATCGCTTTTAGATCCAAGCTGATGTCCAGGGCCTTAACTGAGTGGGTAAGCGCTCCCACCGAGATCAGATCTACCCCGGCTTCCGCCACGGCCCGGATGTTATCCTCCACAACCCCGCCTGAGGCCTCAACTAAAGCGCGGCCGGCGATCATGTTTACAGCTTCCCGCATTTCCGCCGGGCTCATATTGTCCAGCATTATTACCTCTGCCCCAGCCGCCAGGGCCTCGTTGACCCCGGCAAAATCCTCTACCTCAACCTCGATCCTGGCAGTATGCGGGCTGCCGCGCCTGGCTGCTTCAATGGCCGACTTGATTCCACCGGCTATTTTAATATGATTGTCTTTAATCAGTACCCCGTCAAAAAGGCCGAAGCGGTGATTATGCCCGCCCCCAACACGTACCGCATACTTTTCAACCATCCTTAAACCCGGTGTGGTCTTTCTGGTGTCAACAACACGGGCCTTTCCCCCTGCTGCCAGCTCCACCAGCCGTGCCGTCATGGTAGCGATACCGGAGAGGTGCTGGAGGAAATTAAGGGCAAGCCTTTCACCGGTCAAAATTGCCCTCGTTTTCCCGGCAATTTCAGCCAGCACCTCTCCGCCTTCAATTTTTGACCCTTCCGGCGCCAGCGCCCGGAATTCAACACCGGGATCCAACGCCTGAAAAACCATCTCTGCCAGCGGCAGGCCTGCTACAATACCACTCTCTTTGGCTATGATAAATCCGTGAGTAACATTATCTGCATGGACTATGCTGTTGGTGGTGATATCTCCGGCGCCGAGATCTTCACACAGGCACCTTTCGATCATTTTTCTCAGTTCAAGCGGGTTGAGATCCATGTTTCCAACCTTCCTGCGGCACTATATATTATACTTTTGCTTTAAAAACTTGACCGTGAAGTCTTCCAGGGATATTTTTTGCGGATCAAAACCTTCGACCAGAGCCTGGGCATATTCATGGTCAAAGATATATATCCCTTCTCCCACGTTTTCAGCCACGCCTAAACGCACATTCAGGTAGCGGGAAAAACCTTCTGCCAGGTTTTCCTCAATCCAGCCTTCCCAGGTGTACGGCACGTCTTCATTGTACTTATCCATCAATTGATCGTCTTTTTTTAATTTCCCCGCAAGCTGTTTAAATGACCAGCCGCCGGTAAACGTACGGAGGAAAGGAAGACTCAGTTCATTGAAGGCAGTGCCCCAGATTTTTTCCGGACTGTCGCTCCAGCGGATCCCGTAAAGCGAATCCTTTTCCCGGCTGAAACCAGAGGCTCCAATCAGCCGCATACTCAGCAGCAGCTCCAAGGCATCAGGCTTTTTCTTGAGCTTTATCCCAGTCTCATTCTCCATATAACCCACTATGTCGAAGCCGCTGTCCACCATGCCGGTGGTTGCCTCAACCTTCTGCTGCAGCAGCGGCACTATCTGCGCATAATGAGGCAGGGCATAATTATGCCCATACCAGGTATAAAAGTCAACCAGCATGTTCCTGTTGCTGCTGTAATAGCGATCGTCTTTGATGAATTCTATTATTTCTTCCAGTCCGGCACCCTGCTTGCCATCTTGAATAAGCTGCTCCGCCATCGGTTGGGGGTGATACTCCAGCATGATTTCATTGAGCTGGTTCTTACGGTTTTCATCCCAACTGCCGTAAGAATCGTACAGCCATTTGTAATGAATGGCATAACCGGCATCCTGAGCAGCGCGGTCTTTAAGACCGGCCCACATCGCTGGGCTTTTCACATTTGCCCGGTAAATCTCCTCAGACGACTCAAAAAGAAAGATGCTGAAATCCTCAACTTTAATCGTCAGGGGATTCGCCTTTTCTTCATTTTTGTCAAAAATCGAGCTGACACAGCCGGCTGCCAGAAGAGCAATTAAAACCCCGCCCAGTAAAACGAGCCCAGTTAGCCTTGAGATCCTTTTCAACCCGCTCATACACCCCCAGAACGGCAGTATATCCAATAATCATTATTATTTAAGTGCTAAATATAAATTAAACCAAGTTGATCAATCTCCTGCTTGTAATATTAAAAAGATGTTCGTGTGTCATATCATCGAGCGGAAAAACATGAAGTACTCCAGCTTCAGCGGTTACAAATTATCTCAAAGGAGATCCCGATCAACTGTAGAAATATTGCAATATTAGATCCAAAAGAAATGATCTGGGCTATCGCAGGGAGGACAGAATGGCAAAATTAAAAGAAATAATGCAGCTGGCCGGGATACTGGGAGAAAGGCTAAAGGATGATCAGCCTAATGAAAGGCTGGTTTCGGTATGCGTGGAGGCAGTATGGCCTTATATCTATCCCTATGGCCTCCTTTCCTATATGCAGAAAAACCCCGGGATCCAACCCGAAAAAACAGACCGCCTGAAGTCGGACAGGATTTTTAAAGCTGTAACCGGAACAAAAAGAAGCTGGCATAGTTTTTTGATCGGGATCTGCCATACTTACAGGGAAAGGCACAGCCTCCGCAGAGCCAGGATCAGGCTGGTGAACAAATCGGTCAGGAAAGGCGCGCTTATGTCAGCCGCGGAATTGGATACCCTGGCAGAAAGCTTTCGCAGGCAGGCACTGGACTGTGCCCGGTACATCGAGGAACTAAGTGTAAATCTGTATGATCTGGAGGCGGCAGCTGAACAGTCAAGGGTGGCCATATCAATCCGCAACGAAGAAAATATACCGCGTTTTTTACGCCTGAGCCGCTATATCGATTGTGATACGTTGCTGCACACAATTCCTGATGCAGTACTGGAAGAGCTGAACTCCAGATATGAAAAACCAACACCGCGGACCCTGTGTTTCGACGTCCTGCAGGAATACATCTCTCCTGATGACAAGCTTTGGCAGCACTTTAAGAACAGCCTGAAACACAAATTCAATAATATGCATTAGATATAATGAAAAACACTGTATAATAAATAAACACTGTAACAAAAAAAGTTACAGTGTTTTAATTACAGATTATGCTTTTTCTTTTTGCTCAGTTGTTTAACCTCTGTTTTTGCTGAAACAGTCGAAGCAGTAAACCGGTCGATCACCGCTGGGCTTGAAAGGAACTTCTGTTTCTGCGCCGCAGCTGGCGCAAATAGCCGGGTGCATTTCACGCGGGGGCCGATCCCCACGGCCGCCAAAGCCTCTGTTGCTGCTTTGCTTGCGCGCGGCCCTGCATTGCGGACAGCGTCCGGGCTCATTCGTAAAACCCTTTTCAGCATAAAACTCCTGCTCGGAAACAGTAAAGTCAAAATCAGCGCCACAGTCACGGCAAGTCAGGGTTTTGTCTTGATACACGAAGATATCCTCCTCAAAATTAGTTTGCTCAAATGGTTCAGGTGATTCACTTATCTTTGATCTCCATCACCATTTAAACGGCTGGGAAGGATAAATGAACTGGACCTATAAGACCTATATATTGAGCTAAAATATATTTTACTCTTTATAAAGTAGAATGTAAATAAAAAAGGAGATACAACAGTGGATAAGCTCGTTAAAGTTGCGTCTTTCTTAAGTGTTGACGAGGCCTACCTGGCTAAAGGGCTTTTGGAAAGCGAAGGCATTGAGGCCGTATTGTTTGATGAACAATCAGCAGTGGTAATGTACACAACATATGCTTTGGGTGGATTAAGACTGATGGTAAAACAGTCAGATCTGGCGAGGGCAAGGAGCATCCTGCCAGAAGGCTATTAATTGTTGTGCCCTCGGGGTGGGCGGGGACCATAGTACTGGAAATAATTGCACTGGATCCGCCCGTTATAAAGCTTTCTTTTTTTGTCTGCCTTACTGCCAAAAAGACGTTCAAAATCGGGGTGGGCAGCCAGAATGTAAAATGACCAAGTGTCAAGAACCTTAAAAACCTTCCCCATTTCCCGGTAGAGATCCTCTGTCTGCTTGATATCACCAAGACGCTCTCCGTAGGGGGGGTTACAAATGATATAACCATACTTGCGCTTAGATCTGAGCTCGGAAACGGGAAGCTTTTGAAAAAACACTTTATCCTCAACTCCGGCCTGCCGGGCATGGTAACGCGCCAGGCTCAATACTTCGCCGTCTATATCCGAACCTATTATTTGTATGGGCTGTCTGTAATAAGCAAGTTCCTTGGCTTCCTCCCTGGCCTTAATCCAAAGGGTTTTTGGAATAGCCGGCCATTTTTCAGCGGCAAATTCCCGGTTCAGGCCGGGAGCCAAATTCATTCCGATCAGCGCCGCCTCAATCGGGATCGTTCCAGACCCGCAAAAAGGATCAATCAGGGTGTGTTCCGGATGCCAGCGGCTGAGCAAAACCATGGCGGCTGCCAGTGTTTCCTTAAGCGGCGCAGGGCTGCCAAGTTTTCGGTAGCCCCTTTTATGCAGTCCCACACCGCTGGTGTCAACGGTCAGGGTAGCCATATCTTTAAGCAGGGCAACTTCGATGGTGTACTGGGGCCCGGTTTCCTGGAACCATTCCCGCTTGTACTTTTCCTTCATCTTTTCCACAACCGCTTTTTTAACGATGGCCTGGCAGTCGGGAACACTGTGAAGCTGTGATTTGACGGACTTGCCCTGAACTGGAAAGGCTGCGTTTTCAGGAATCCAGTCCGGCCAAGGCAAAGCCTTGGTTTTTTCAAAAAGCTCATCAAAAGACAGTGCCTTGAACTCACCCATCTTCAATAAAACGCGATCCGCACTGCGCAGCCATAAATTTGCCCGGCATACAGCAGCTTCGTCTCCCGCAAATGTGACCTTGGCATCTTCTACCATCATATCTTCATAGCCCAGCTCTTTTACTTCCCTGGCCACGACTGCTTCCAGGCCAAAAGTAGCGGTGGCAATCAGTTCAATTTTACTCATACGTATCCTTCTTTTACCGCCTGAATATAATATGCTTCTGCCAGCGCGGGTAGGTATCCGGGCAGTCAACCCGGTAGTGCCCCCCGCGGCTTTCCCTGCGGGCAAGAGCCGCTTCTGCCACCAGTTCCCCTACCTGGAGCATATTTTTTAATTCCATCTGATCGGCGTTATCTGCCCCGTGCCGCTTGAGGTAGCTGCATTCATCAAAAAACATTAAGGCTTCTCTTAGTCCTTCGCTGCTGCGTACCGGGCCAGCCTTCTCATTCATCAGTATGATCATTTTTTTGCGCAGGGCGGCATAATCAATTTTTGCCGGTTCAAGCAGCCAGTCACAGGCAAATTCCAGGTGGCGGGGCTGGTAATCCTTCAGAAAATGCTTGGTCTCTTCAACTATTCTGCCGCCAAAGACCAACCCATCCAGCAGGGAGTTGCTGGCCAGGCGGTTGGCGCCGTGAACACCGGGGCAGGAAACCTCACCGCAGGCATAAAGGCCTTTGATGCTTGTTTCCCCCACCAGGTTAATCTTTACCCCGCCCATCATGTAATGGGCGGCGGGCGCTATTGGTATGCGGTCAACAGTAATGTCCAGTTTGTATTCACCGCAGGTCTTTAAGATATTGGGAAAACGTAATTTTACAAGCACCGGGTCGAGATGGGTCAGATCCAGAAATACCTTGTTGGAGTTGGTTGCCGCCATTTCCTTTAAAATGGCGCGCACAACTATGTCCCTGGGCGCGAGTTCCGCCAGGTCATGGTAATTCTGCATAAAACGCTGACCGTGTATGTTGCGTATATAAGCACCCTCGCCGCGCACAGCCTCAGAGATTAAAAAGCGCGGGGCACCCGGCAGATTCAATACCGTGGGGTGGAACTGAATGAACTCCATATCCATAACTTCCGCGCCGGCCCGAAAGGCAATGGCGATGCCGTCACCGGTGGCTATTTCAGGATTGGTGTTGTGCTCAAAGATGCGCCCCAACCCGCCTGTGGCAAGCACGACCACTTTGCCCCGGAAAACTTTATATTCTTTTTTTACACGGTCAAAAGACAATACTCCGTAACAGGTGTTCTCCCGCACCAGGAGGTCAACAACATATTGGTTCTCCAGCACTTTTATTTTTTCATTTTCCCGCACCCGCACGGTGAGGATCCGCTGGATCTCTGCCCCGGTAGCATCCCCGCTGGCATGAAGGATGCGCCGCTGGCTGTGAGCTCCTTCCATAGTAAGAGCCAGTCCCTGGCTGTCCCGGTCAAAGATAGCGCCAAGGCCGATCAGCTCCCTGACTCTGTCAGGCCCCTCGCTTACCAGTGCCGCCACCGCTTCCGAGTCACACAGGCCGGCTCCAGCCACCAGGGTATCTTCCCTGTGCAGCGCCGGTGAGTCAGCGCCCCCGAGTGCAGCTGCAATACCGCCCTGGGCTTTATCTGTACCAGTATCCACCATGGTTTGTTTGGTCAGGACTGTCACCGAACTACCTGCTGCGGCAGCTGAAAGGGCCGTGTACAACCCGGCTATGCCGCTTCCCAGGATGATATATTCCTCTTCCACCTGGGGCAGTTCCCGGGTATCGAAGTTTACCAAGTAGTTGTCCGGCAAAATACCACCCCCTTTTATGCACAGATGTGCTTATTATAAAGAAATGAACTAAATAAGAGCCAAGTCACGCCCGGCGCCAAAAGCAGCCGCTAACCGATCTCACCGTGCGCTTCCCCATGCTTAATTTCAGTTATTTTGTTCTTGCCATCAACCATTACCACTGTCGGGCTGTAGGATTTTGCTTCGCTGCGCTCCATCAGGGCATAAGAAATAATAATGACATGATCTCCGGGCTGAGCCTGGCGGGCAGCGGCTCCGTTCAGGCAGATTACCCCGGAATTGCGCGGCCCTTTAATCACATAGGTTTCAAAGCGGGCGCCGTTGTTGTTGTTGACAATTTGGACCTTTTCATTGAGCATGATATCAGCAGCGTCGATCAATGCCTCGTCAATAGTGATACTGCCCATATAATCCAGGTTTGCCTCTGTTACTGTCGCCCGGTGAATTTTCGATTTAAACATATTCAGAAACATAATCCTCACCCCCACTTTGATTGTCTGTTACTATTGGACTTCCCTCTGGCCCCAGAGCAGTGCTTGTTAGAGAGGTGTGTCCCCTTTCATCTGTCAGTGTATCTCTTTTCCGCTATGGTGTCCTCATTCTGCTATGTTGTATCTTCCATCCTAAGTATCGTGTTGTCTATCAACCTGGTTTGCCCAATTTTAACTGCCATGGCCAACAGTACCGGCCCTTTAATCAGTTCAACCGGCTCAAGCTCAGGATAACTGTATATTTCAACGTAATCAATGTCTGCAAGCGGCTCGGCTTTGATCATCTCTATAACCAACTGCCGTATTTTCGTGGCACTGTGCTCTCCCGCCCGGACCACGTCCGCCGCCATTTTTAAACTCCTGGAAAGCACCAGGGCCGCCAGCCGCTGCCCGGCATCCAGGTAAACGTTGCGTGAACTCATGGCCAGACCATCCGCCTCCCGCACGGTAGGCACTGTTACAATCCTGACCTCCATGTTCAGATCGGCAGCCATCCGCTGTATCACCAGAACCTGCTGGGCGTCTTTCTGCCCGAAAAAAGCCTGGTCCGGCTTGACTATGTTGAACAGCTTGGTAACCACTGTCGCTACGCCGCGAAAATGGCCGGGCCGGGAAAAACCGCAAAGCCTTTCCGTGATCCGTTCAACATCGACATACGTGCAGTATCCCGGCGGGTATATCTCCTTCGCATCCGGATTGAATATAGCGTCCACCCCTGACCCTTCAGCCAGGCGGGCGTCCCGCTCCAGATCCCGGGGATAGCGTTCCAGGTCTTCCCCCGGACCAAACTGGGTGGGATTTACAAAAATGCTGACGATAACACAATCGCATTTTTCTTTAGCCCGGCGCATCAGTTCAAGGTGCCCTTCATGCAGGTAGCCCATGGTCGGCACGAAGCCGATGCTGCTGCCTTTGACCCTGGCCTGCCGGACAAACTCCCGGATTTCCGCGATGGT
>CAYNIY010000029.1:0-3360 GCA_964397525.1 uncultured Eubacteriales bacterium | reverse complement strand
AGTTTCTTCAGCACTTCCTCTGACATATTGAAGCAGTGCTCGGGAGCGGGAAAGGTCCTTGCCGTTACTTCCTCTTTATACTGCTTCAGGGAGGCGGCTATACTTTCATGCAGGTTGACATACTTTTTAACAAATTTCGGTGACTGGCGCGGGTAAAGCCCCAGCATGTCGTGGATCACCAGCACCTGTCCGTCACAATGCGGGCCCGCCCCGATACCTATGGTCGGAATGCCCAGCGATTCGGTTACCAGTTTAGCCAGGGGTGTCGGCACACATTCCAGAACCACGCAAAACGCTCCGGCTTCTTCCAGACACCTGGCGTCAGCCAGCAGTTTCTTGGCCGCTGACTCGTCCTTGCCCTGCACTTTGTAACCGCCCAGCTGGTGGACAGACTGGGGTGTCAGCCCCAGGTGGCCAACCACCGGGATCCCCGCATTCACAATGGCGCGGACAGTTTCAGCAATTTCCCGGCCGCCTTCCAGCTTAACCGCACTCGCAGTGCTTTCCTTTAAGAACCTACCCGCGTTGCGCAGGGCCTCTTTCTTGGAAACCTGGTAAGACATAAAGGGGAGGTCCGCCACCACCATGGCTTGCTCAGTGCCACGGCAGACCGCTTTAACGTGGTGGACCATCTCATCCATGGTTACCGGCAGGGTGGAATCATAACCCAGCATTGTGTTGGCCAGGGAGTCACCTACCAGGATCATGTCGATGCCTGCTTCATCTACAAGCTTGGCCATCGAGTAATCATACGCTGTGAGCATGGTGATAGGCCTGCCTTCAGTTTTCATCTGTCTGATTGTAGCCGTGGTTATTTTGCTCATTTTTTTCCCTCCCCCAAAATATCGTCCAGCATTTTCGCCTCTTCAGCACTGATACTCCCTTTTTCCAGGGCTACCCTTACCGTGTAAAGACCCAGCTTGCTGTACAGATCAAGTTCCTGGCTCCCAACGTCTTTCAGCGCTTCCAGGTGTCCCTCCAGAGTCGTCCCGTCGCCCCTGGCGATCGGGCCAGTCAGGGCTTGCACCGGCCCCACCTGGCTGATGTTTTTTATTGTGCCGCTGACCAGTGGGATTAACGCTTCAAACGCTTCCGCTCTGGTCAGGCCGAAACGGCTGTAGAGTCCTGTCGCGAAGTGCATTAAAGAAACCAGGTAATTTGAAGCGATACAGGCAGCCGCATGGTACAGCGGCTTGTCCTCGGCAGCTATGGCAAAGCTCCTGCCGCCCAAATCCTTTACTATCTGCTCAGCCAGGGGCAGCGCCTCCGGATCCCCTTCCAAGGCAAAATATGAGCCCGGCAGGTTCTCCATCGCCATCTCGATATCAGCAAAAGACTGGAGCGGGTGCAGCGATGCCGCATGTGCCCCGGCAAGGCGCGCCGCGCCGACTTCGTCGGCAGGATGTGCCCCGCTGGTATGAAAAACAACCTGTCCCCGCCTGAAGCCTCCCCGCTTGTTGATCTCTTCTGCCACTACGGCAATCATGCGGTCCGGGGTAGTAATAAAAACTATATCCGCGCCTTTGGTTACCTCCTCCGGTTTGACAGTGGCAGGCACCTTAAGTTCATCGGCCACACGTTGTGCCGATTCCATGTCTTTACTGGCCACACCGGCAACCGGGTAACCCTGCCGGTTTAACAAAAGAGCCAGGGCGGAACCAACCTTGCCCGCTCCAACCACTGCAATTATAGGTTTAGACACGGCCATTCTCCTCATAAAAATAAACACCTTCCGGGAAATCCCGAAAGGCGTAAGTTATCCAACCTCCGTCTCGGTCCGGCCCGGCTCCAAGCGGTTATACATTCATTAATTTCAGCGTGCAAAGACATCTGTTAAGGTGTGGTTCCTTATGGATACCACCCAGATTCGGTTACATTTTAACATAGCTGATTATGCAGAGCAATTAGTTTTTAAAATATTTTTTCATAAAACTATTTAATTAAAATGTGGCCCTGATCCAGGTTTGTGAAATGATGTTATAATAAGGGCGACAATTCTTAAAAAAAGGAGGAATAGTCATGTTTTTCAAGGAAATTCTGAACACAATATCCACTATCGCTGCGGAAAAAAATAAAAGGATCTATCTTGTGGGCGGCTTTTTGCGCGACCTGTACCTGGGAAAACCGGGACAGGATCTGGATTTCGCAGTGAGCGGCAATGCCATGAGCCTGGCTCAGTCTGTTTCCGAAGCTTTGAAGGGTGTGTATATTCCGCTGGATAGGATTAACCGGGTCGCCCGTGTGGTATTGGAGCCTCACGGTGAAAAATGGCAGATTGACTTTTCCTCCTTTAAGGGTTTGAATATCGAAGACGATCTTTCCAACCGCGACTTTACCATCAACGCCACAGCCCTCGAGCTGTCCGATTACATCAGGCTGTCGGATGAGAGCGGCGCGCTAACCGGCCAGCGCGCACAACGCTGGCGCTGGCATGAAATGATTATGGATCCGTACAGCGGGCTGGCCGACATTGAGAATAAAACTATCCGGGCTATAAACAATTATGTTTTTGAAGCCGACCCGGTCCGGATCCTGCGCGGAGTGCGCCTGGCCGGCAAACTGGACTTCAGCATCAAACCGGAGACCCTGGAATTAATGGAGCAGAACCACTGGCTGCTGCAGGAGGTTTCGGGGGAACGGGCCTGGGAAGAACTTGCGGCAATCCATGCCCTGCCGCAATCTTATCCCTTGCTTTTAATTCTGGATAACATCGGCGCCCTCTCCGAGCTGTTTCCCGTTGAAGAAATCATGAAGGTAACCGATCAGAAACGCCACAAGGGAAATGTCTGGGCACACAGCCTCAAAACTTATGAAGTGCTCGAAAAAATATGCGCTGATCCCGGCCGGGAGCTTGAAACCACTGGCAGGGTCGAGGAACTGCAGAAACTGACACTGCAGCATCTGGAGCAGCCTCTCGCTGCCGGGCGCAGGCGTATCCAGCTGATCAAAATCGCCGCCCTGCTCCATGACCCGGGCAAGGCAGTCACCGCCAGGATCAGGGCAGACGGGCAGGTCGACTTCCCCGGCCACTCCAGCGCCGGCCTGGCATATGTAGGTGAATTTGCCCGCAGGTTAAAAATAAGCAAGACAGAGGAAGCTTATCTTAAAAATATTGCAGGCAATCATATGTACCCGCTCATCCTTTTTATTAACAGGCCCGCGAGCCCGGCAGCCATACACCGGTTCTTCACCAGGCTGGGAAAGGAGGTTACCGATGCCCTGCTCCTTTCTCTGGCTAATGTAGCCGCAGGCGGCACCGCAGGAGAAAACGTTATAGACCTCGCGGAGTACCGCGCTTTTGTTGGGGACCTCCTTTTTAAATATTACTTTGAGGCCGGCACCTATGTCCAGCCGCCCACC
>CAYNIY010000028.1:11338-19384 GCA_964397525.1 uncultured Eubacteriales bacterium | reverse complement strand
CCAGGGATAGAGCCTTGTCATATTTTGAACCGGGGTCTCCACCGGCAACAACATAATCAGTGCTGCGGCTGACGCTGGATGACACTTTCCCGCCAAGGCTTTCCACGAGTTCTTGCGCCTCCTGACGATTGAACCCCTGCAGTCGCGCCAGTCAGGACAAAGACCTTGCCGGCCAGCGGCCCACTACCGGCTTCTTCAGCCTGCATAACCATGGAGCCGAAGGATTCCTGTCTTTTTGTATGTCTAGGTAGCCGGACTTCACCCGGCATCTGCGAACCCAACATGTATTAGGATTCGTCGAGCACCAAATCATAAAAATTGTTTTCAGAAATTATTTCAATATCAAAACCATTATTAATAAGTTCCTCAGCCTTTTTAAGCTTGTTGCTTTTATCAGCACCATTAAATTTTCGATAATCCTGGATCCCCAATACTAAGTAATTTGTATTCTTATTAATATTGTCTGCACATATTCCACCAAGATCGACCACAGTTTGCATAGCGTCTCTTCTTATCATCTTAGATAGAGCACCAGTAAAAACACACGTCTTACCATAAAGAGGATGGTTAATATCAAAAACCTCGTTTTGAGTTTTGATATCCCTAGCCTTCAAGTATTGGGAGAGCTTTTTCCCAAATTCCTCAAAACCTATAGTCTGTTCAACAATATTTCTGCAGCTTTTGTAAACTTCCCAGGACGAAATTGCATCTTCTAAAGCCCTATGGGTGGGTACATTAATCAATAAATTTTCACATATAGTCTTCAGTTTATGGTTCTCAAATTCAGGGAAAATCCTTCTGCTCAATCGCATAGTGCAAATAAAATCATTGTTAAAGGTTTCATTCAAATAATTATCCATGTAATCATATAGGAAATTAATATCAAAATGAGCATTATGAGCTACTAACATCTCTTTTCCAATGAATTTATAAAGTTCTGGTATAACCTTTTCTGGGAGAGGTGCATCTCTTAACATATCATTACTTATACCAGTTAAATCAGTTATAAACGAGGAAATCTCGTGACTTGGTTTAATTAAAGTACTGAATCTATCGACCTCATGATCACCAATAACTTTTACAGCACATACTTCTATTAATTCGTCATATTCAGGATCAAGTCCCGTTGTCTCTGTATCAATTACAATATAATCATTGGGGAATATCAAAAGACTATTGCCTTTATCTCTTTTTCTATACCCCTTTTCTCCCTCTTCTAAATCGATTTCTAGCTTGCCAGATTCTTCATTATAGGAAACGGATATTTTCATCATAGGCATCGCCATTTAATATCACATCCTAGTCATATCAGAGATAGTGAATTTCTTTAAATTTAATACTAAGTAAAAAACGAATTTGTGATTGAAATCATTTGATTCTGGCCTTTATTTCTTTGATGTCGAGAATATAATTTCTCTCTAACTAGAGATTTACACTAATAATACTTGAGTATTAAGTAATATATCAAGTACAACATTAGGAAAATTCAATACCTTAACTATGCTAACAATATAATCATATTAACCTAAAATTATCTTTTAAGTGTACTTTGGGATTGCAGTTCGTTGTTTCATCTGCCACTATAGCTTCCCTTATCCTGTATTATGATTCTATGAGAATATTAGCCGCTCTTTCAATACCTTTCTCAAATCTTACTATAAAAGACGCCTAAAATAGTTTAATTTTTAAGGTTAGCATAAACTACTCTAAACCGTGTGAATTAGCATCAATTCTAATAGATGCTTTATTATTAAGTACAGAAGCAAAAGCTCTGCATGGACAATAACATACAAACTAATCTTTGAACTTTTCACTACTTATCTTGATAAATATGTTTTACATTCTTAATAAAAAAGCATAGCCTACAATGAATGACAGCTATGCCTTTTCCTATTGATTTTACTTGAGCATCTCATTAAAGTCAGCCTCGCTAATTATCTTTATACCTAGATTCTGGGCATTAATGAGTTTGCTTCCAGCATCGCGCCCTGCAAGAACATATGTTGTTTTTTTTGATACGCTTTCAGTTACACGTCCACCATGATCAATAATTAATCTTGATGCATCTTCTCTAGTCATAGTTGACAGTGTCCCTGTGAGAACGAATGTTGCACCCTCAAAGCGATTATCAATTGAGCTTTGAACAGCTTTTGATTTCATATTCACGCCAGCTTTTTGAAGTCGCTCAAGAATATATTTAGTTTTGGGTCGTGCAAAGAAATCTATGACGGCTTTAGTAATAATTTCTCCGATGCCATCTAAGTTGATAAGATTATTATAACTAGCGTTCGCAATAGAATGCATGTCTGGAAATTTATTCTTCAATATGATTGCTGCATGTTTTCCAATATTCCGTATGCCAAAGCCATAAATCAATCTATCTATATCCTGATTTTTTGAGCTTTCAATGGCTTCAAGAAGTTTGTTGATACTTATTGATGTATCAGATTTCTTAGCATTAGGCTTACCTGTGATAGCATCTGAAATAAGTTCTTTTCTGTGATCTTTGAGATAATAAATATCAGATAAATCTTTAAGGTACTCTTTATCTATAAGCGCATCAACAACTGCTGGGCCTAAACCTTCTATATCCATTGCTCCCCGAGATGCAAAATGAACTATAAGACGAGCAAGTTGTGCGGGGCAAGTTGAATTAGTACATCGAATATCAGCACCTTCTTTTTTATTAACGACCTCTCTAACAGCAGGTGCCTCACAGACAGGACATTTATCAGGAATACGGTAAGGAAAGATATTGTCGGGGCGCATTTCTTTTACCACCCTTACAATTTCAGGTATTATTTCTGCAGCCTTACGTACAATTACAGTATCACCTATACGAACATCTAGACGATCAATCTGATCCTGATTATGAAGTGATGCACGTGATACTGTTGTACCTGCTAACCTAACTGGCTCTAAAATTGCTAATGGTGTTAGCCTCCCAGTTCTTCCAACATTCACTTCAATATCAATTATCTTGGACTGCTTTTCTTCTGGGGGATATTTATAAGCGACAGCCCATCTAGGTGCCTTAGATGTTGCACCCAATTTCTCGCGATCTGCGAGATCGTCAATTTTTACTACTGCACCATCAATGTCAAAAGGAAGTTCGCCACGAGTTTCCCCGATTTCACAGATAGCGTTCCAAACATCATTTTCAGTAGTACACTTTAAATACTTCGGCACAGGAAAACCCTGTTGGGAAAACCAATCTAAAGTTTCTGAATGTGAAATAAATTCTTTTCCTTCAATAGCTTGTAGATTAAATATAGTAATTGATAAATTTCTCTCTGCAACGACATTAGGATCTAACTGTCGCATAGTTCCAGCTGCACAGTTTCTTGGATTAGCGAATTTTTTACCACCAATCTCCTCTTGCCACTCGTTGACACGAATAAAGACCTCATTGTCCATATACACTTCACCACGAACCTCGAGGTAAGGAAGCTTTGCGGATATTTTTCGGGGAACTTTTTTAATCATCTTAAGGTTCAAAGTAATATCTTCACCGTAATTTATTCCGTCGCCACGAGTCATGCCCTCAACGAACTTACCTTCCCTGTATCTAAGTGCAACAGAAAGTCCATCCACTTTGTACTCAACAATGAAAACCGGATTGCTAAGTTCTTTCTTCATTTTAGAAATAAATTCGCTGATTCCTTCTCTAGTAAACTTGTCATCAAGTGAAAGCATAGGTACGTCATGATGGATCTGCTTCCCCAATTCCCGTTTCACTTTTCCTCCAACATGCTGAGTAGGAGAATCAGGGGTTACTAATTCAGGATGCTCCTCCTCTAATTTCTTAAGTGCATGAAGCATCATGTCATACTCATAATCACTTATAACAGGTTCATCTTCATCGTAATATTTTTGATTGTGATGATCTATTTGATCTCTAAGTTGTTTTATACGCTCATGTACATCCATCATAAGATTCCTCGCTTATTGCTTTGTTGTGTCTAAATTATCCATGACTACCAACCCAAAAAGCAAAACATTATTTTCATATATCTATATCCCGCTACGCAAGCAGGGTGGCAACATATTTGACAAGGTAAGCTGAAGGTAAAAAAATCAGCTGGGCAAAAACTGTGCCTAAGATCCTGGTAAGAGTAAGGTAGAATACCATTTGTTTCACATCTTCCTCGCCCAGGTCTTCCCGTATTGCCTGGTCAGTAATGGCCGCGGCGGTGGGCTCGACGACCGTTGCCGCCAGAATAGTAGCTATCCCGTTCACGACAGCCGAGAGCAGGGTGGCGGTTGAGCGAAAACCGGGGAACAGGGCTCCTGCATAAATGGCAGACAGGATTCCGGTAGTATATATGCCTGTAACAATAATGTTCAAAAACAAAAATGTTTTTGGGATGGCAATTTTCCGCTTAATCGCATTTTTAAATGAAATTCCCCCGGGCAGGTAATTCTGACCGCCGATATTCATGAACTTTCGCGGAGAAAAAATAATCATGCCCAGCATCCGCGGAACTGATCCAGTTTCTTCAAATAGTAAAATCGCCCGGTTGAATATATTGACAAATGCAGGGATTAGGGCCGCGGCAATCAGCGTCCCCACCGTGGCAGCCAGGATCACAATCCGCACGTTCTGGCCGAGCGATGCAAGCAGCACCTGGTAAGCGGCGCTGTCAATCAGCTGGGCGTCAGCCAGCCTGACGCCTGCCTGGTCCTGCCCGGTTTTAATAACCAGCTCAACCATTGAAGCCAGGATGGGCGCCTGGATAGTATTAGCGGTGCTGGCAACAAGAAATATCACGTTAAAAAGCGAAAAAGCCGTGGCCAGACGCCGGGTGCGGACACCCGATATGCGCACAGCATAAGCCAGGGTATTAGTAAAATGAATTACCGCTGTCAGAGCGGCCACAATCAGGAGACGCTCCATATTTCCTCCGTGAACCAGTCTTCTGTTATGCTCAAAAATAATTTACTACTATGTGCAGCTGAAGCCGCATCAGCAGGAGGTATCCCTAATTAGCTGGCCAAATAAAATCATCCCTTATGATTCTAACGTCCTAAGTCTCACCTTACACGTCACACGGCTCATTATCTTTTTCCAGCGGCGCGTACTTAGCTAAAAGCACTTTTATGCCTTGGTCCGGAAATGCTACCCTGTACTCTGTTTCATCACCTTCGCCTCTCACACTAACAATTAGGCCAGTACCCCATTTGCAGTGTCTGACCTTGTCGCCGAGAATATACTGTGAAGACTCTGATTTTTTTTTAGCGCTTGTATCACCAATTTTTTTAATTCTTGGCTGGTTCTTTTTATCGGTTTCTTCCCGTGGCAACATTTCCATTAGAAAACGGGACATTTTGTTAGGCCTTTTTGTTCCAAAAAGTGTGCGCTCTCTGCAGTGGGTAAGGTAAAGCCGCTCCTTTGCCCTAGTCACACCAACATAACATAAGCGCCTTTCCTCCTCCAGTTCACCAATATCCGTTGGATCCTGTAATGAACGGGAATGAGGAAACACACCTTCCTCCAGACCGGTCAAAAATACGACCGGAAATTCCAGGCCTTTGGCGCTGTGCAGCGTCATTAGGGCCACCTGGTCTGTTTCCACGTCATACTTGTCCAGGTCTGTTACCAGGGCTATGTTTTCCAGAAAGCTTCTCAGCCCCTTTTCTTCAGCTTTACTGTCAAATTCCATAGTACCGGAAAGAAACTCATCCAGGTTTTCCAGCCTGGTACGCGATTCCACGGTGTCTTCGGCTAGCAGTTCTTCCCGGTACCCAATTTGTTCTATCACTCTCTTGGCTAGGTCGGTAACGGCGGCTTCAGGAGACTCTTCTGTAAGTCCCCTAATCAGCAGGCCAAGTTCACTGCATCCCGCTCTGATTTTCGCAGACAGACCATTAATTTCAGCTGATCTTAAAAGGGCTTCCACCGGTGTTATCTCATTTTTTTCGGCGAAAGAAATAATTTTTCTGAAAGAAACATGCCCGATCCCTCGCCTGGGTACATTTATTATTCTTGCCAGGCTGACCGCATCTTTGTGGTTTAGGATCAGCTTAAGGTAAGCGAGGATATCTTTTATTTCTTTCCGGGCATAGAATTTTAAGCCGCCGATTATAGTGTAAGGGATACCTGTCCTAACGAATATTTCCTCTATTGCACGCGACTGGGCGTGGGTACGGTATAACACGGCGAAATCCCGATATGCCCTTTTCTCTTGTGCTTTTTCACACGAAATTTCCACTGCTAAATAATCAGCTTCTGCATATTCATTCTCACAATAATAATTTGTCAGATCGACACCATCTTCATCCATTGGTAAAAGAATCTTTTCCTTACGGTTTTCATTATGCCTGATAATATAGTTTGCCGCCTCCAGGATTTTTTTAGTTGAGCGATAATTTTGCTCAAGCTTTATTACCGCTGCTTCGGGATAATCTCTTTCAAAGCTCAATATGTTCTTAATATCCGCGCCGCGCCAGCTATATATTCCCTGATCCGGGTCTCCCACTACAAATAAGTTGCGGTGAGCAGCCGCCAGCAGGCTCACTAAAATATACTGCGCGTGATTTGTATCCTGGTATTCATCCACCAGGATGTGGCGGAACCGATCCTGGTAGTAGGACAGCACCTGAGGGTATTCCCGAAAAAGACGCACGGTTAAAAATATCAGGTCATCAAAATCAACAGCATTGTTCTGCCGCAGTTTTTCCTGGTACAGGTGATAAACTCTATTAACAACTTTGTTATAATGATCGAAGGCGTATTTTTCATTATCACCCGCGTCCAAAAGTTGATTTTTGGCTTGGGAAATGGCTCCTGCCACAGCCCTGGGTAGGTATTTTTTATTATCGATATCCAGCTCTTTGATGCAGTCCTTGACGACGGTGAGCTGCTCATCGCTGTCATAAATAACAAAATTTCTGTTGCGCCCGTAAAACTCATCTTGGCGTCTTAAAATGCGCAGGCAGGCGGCATGAAAGGTACAGATCCAAATGTCACGGGACAGCTCCGGCACCAGGGCCTCTACCCGTAACCTCATCTCCTCGGCGGCCTTGTTGGTAAAAGTTATGGCTAAAATACGGTAGGGGGGAACCCGCATCTCCTTGATCAGATAGGCAATCCTGCTGGTTAAGACCCTGGTTTTGCCGCTCCCGGCACCGGCAAGGACCAGCAGCGGGCCATCACCGTATGTCACTGCCTCAACCTGTGCGGGGTTCAACTGCTCTAATATTTGGATCAAATCCTCTCAAAATGATTGCCTGACAGCTGTCCATGCTCATTAAGATTCGCAGCCAGACACGGCAAATCCTTCATCATAAAATAAAGCGGTAAAATCCCTGAATCGGGATTTCAGCCGCCTTTTATCTTATACAGCTATGAACAGTATTTCATTTATTGTGCTTTTTTATCGTGGCGGGCTGTCAGTTCGGCCAAAATATCGTCAGGCTCCATATTATGCCAGGCCAGAAGCACGAGCAGGTGATAGACCAAGTCGGCCGCCTCGCCGGCGATTTCGCTCCTGCTGCCGTTTTTGGAGGCGATTATTAACTCCGAGGCTTCTTCCCCTATTTTTTTTAATATCTTATCGTCGCCCTGCACAAACAGGTAGGCTGTATAGGATCCTGCCGGGCGCTCTGCTGCCCTGGCAAGAATCACGCTATGCAGTTCATTCAATATGTCCCTTTTGTCCACCATAAAAACTTCTGCCCGGCTTTCCAAAACTCTATAAAACAGTTTTTAAGATTAAATCAGGATTTTTTACCGTAGACCTGGTCCGGATCGAACTGTCTCTCTCCTATCACAGTGACTTTGCCGTCCTGTTCAAGGCGGTAGTGAAAACAGGAATAGAAACCCTCGTGGCAAGCCGCACCGTTTTGTTCCACTTTAACCAGCAGGGTATCCCGGTCGCAGTCATACAAGACTTCTTTTACCTTCTGGACATTGCCGGAAGTTTCTCCCTTATGCCAGAAAGTTTTTCTGCTCCTGCTCCAAAACCAGGTTTCACCGGTGACCATGGTCTTTTCCGCCGCTTCCTTGTTCATATAAGCCATCATCAAAACCACGCCGCTGGCACA
>CAYNIY010000028.1:0-11238 GCA_964397525.1 uncultured Eubacteriales bacterium | reverse complement strand
GATCGAGTATTCACCGAAATGGAAGATTGACGCAGCCAGCGCGGCATCCGCTTCTCCTTCGGTCAATCCTTCAACAATATGCTCCAGGGTGCCTACGCCCCCCGAGGCAATAACAGGTATATTTACCGCCCTGGCGATAGTCCTGGTGAGAGGGATGTCATAGCCGTCTTTAGTCCCATCCCTGTTCATACTGGTAAGCAGAATTTCACCGGCACCCAGAGACTCGACCTTTTTGGCCCAACCCGCGGCATCAATACCAGTCGGAGTACGGCCGCCATGGATGTATACTTCCCAGCTTTCGGGCCCGTTCTGCCGGGCATCGATCGCCACCACAATGCACTGGCTGCCGAACCTGCCCGCAGCCTCGGCCACTAGTTCTGGATTGTTTACAGCAGCAGTGTTTATAGAAACCTTATCCGCGCCTGCGGTAAGGATGGCCCGGATATCATCCAGGCTGCGGATCCCGCCACCCACAGTGTATGGTATAAAAACTTCTCCCGCGGTACGGTATACCATGTCCAGGGTCGTACGGCGATTGTCAGAGGAAGCTGTGATATCCAAAAACACCAGCTCGTCGGCACCTTCCCGGTCATAAAACGCGGCTAACTCAACAGGGTCACCCGCGTCCCTGAGATTTATAAAGTTTGTGCCTTTGACCACCCTCCCGCCGGTAACATCAAGGCAGGGGATGATTCTCTTTTGAAGCATCAGCCAGCCTCCGCTTCTTCACCTGCCGCTATAGCCAGGGCCTCGCTTAAGGTTACGGTGCCGGCGTAAAGCGCCTTGCCCATGATCACGGAATCAACCCCGAGCGGTTCCATTTTTTTCAGTGTCCTCAGGTCATCGGGGGTTGAAACGCCGCCGGATGCGATTACCTTCAAACCGGTCGCCCCGGCAAGTTCACTGATAGCCTCAAAATTCGGCCCCTGCAGGGTGCCGTCCCTCCTGATATCTGTAAAGACAACTCTGTTAATCCCGAGATTTTTCATTTCACCGGCTAACTCGATTGTCCCTTTTTCAACTGTAACACCCCAGCCTTCAATGGCAACCCGCCCGTTACGCCCGTCAATGCCTACGAGGATGGAGTCGCCGTACCGTGAACAGGCTTCCGAAACAAGTTCGGGCTTTAAAATAGCAGAAGTGCCCAGGATTACACGCGCCGCGCCAAGTTCCAGAAGGAGTTCCACAGACTGCATATTTCTTATGCCGCCGCCAACCTGAACCGGAATAACTGCTACCGACAGGATATCTTTAATGACGCTGAGGTTCTTGGGCGAGCCGGAAAAAGCACCGTCAAGGTCAACCACATGCAGCATCTGTGCTCCCTTTGCCTGCCAGTGGGCAGCCATAGCTACCGGATCATCAGAATAAATGGTCTCCTGGTCAAGCTGCCCTTCCACCAGGCGGACACATTTCCCTTCCCGCAGGTCAACGGCCGGGATAATTAACATAAATCAACCACTCTCCCGAAGTTTTCTAATATCTTTAGGCCCAGGGAGCTGCTTTTTTCCGGGTGAAACTGAATTCCATAAACCTTCCCCTTGCCTACAATAGACGCAAAGCGAATCCCGTACTCGGTCATGGTCAGGATGATGTCTTTATCTGCTGGGTGTACCGCGTAAGAATGAACAAAATAAAAAGAAGAGAGATCCGGGATTCCTGCCAGCAGGGGATCAGGACGTATAATTTCGATCTGATTCCAGCCCATATGAGGCACCTTCAAACCTTCCGGCAGGCGGCGCACCTGTCCCGGGAAGATGCCCAGGCCCTTGTGGTGCCCCCATTCCTCGCTGGCTTCAAACAGCAGCTGCTGGCCCAGACAGATCCCCAGCAGCGGTTTCCCCGCTGCTACCGCACGCTGGATCGCGCCAACCATGCCCGCGGCTCTGAGGTTTACCATGGCGTCGGCAAATGCCCCTACACCTGGCAGCACAACACCATCAGCACCGTCCACCAGATCGGGATTTTCTACCACCGCCACCTGCACTCCTGCCTTGAGAAAACCCCTGTAGACACTCCTGAGGTTGCCCATCCCATAGTCAATTATCGCAATCATTATTTTCTCCGCCTGGCGCTGTATTTATGCTGCTGTTACCCTTCCAGGGTTCCCTTGGTGGAAGGGATGTCTTCGCCGCCCACCCTGACTACGGCACTTTTCAGTGAACGGGCCAAAGCCTTAAAGACAGCTTCAATAATATGGTGGGTATTCTTGCCGGACAGCAGCCGGACATGCAGGTTAAACTCCCCATTGATCGCCAGAGCACGTAAAAATTCTTCAACCAGTTCCGTGTCAAAATCTCCAATTCTTGCAGCTGGTATCGGCACGTCGAAAACAAGATGGCCCCTGCCGCTTAAATCAACCGCCGCCATTACTAGGGCTTCATCCATCGGGATAATGGCATCCCCGTACCTGTTAATCCCTGCCTTCTCGCCGAGTGCCTTCTTGATAGCCTGTCCCAGACACAATCCGGCATCCTCCGCCGTGTGGTGGCCGTCGACGGCTAGATCGCCACGTCCGGTTAACTCCATGTCAAACGAAGAGTGTTTGCTGAATAACTGGAGCATGTGGTCAAAAAACGGCATACCGGTAGTAACCCAGTAAACCCCATCTCCATCCAGGTTCAATGCGCAGTTAATCTCTGTTTCTGTTGTCTTTCTGGTAACATAGGTCGCACGTGATTCGGACATGTTTCATTCACCTCAAATAATAATTTTTTTATTAAAATGGGCCTTCATCGCCACAATTTAATCCTCATCCATGACTATCCCGCTGAGTTTTTCAATAAAGAAACTGTTTTCCTCCGCAGTCCCTACGGAAACCCGCAGACATCGCGTCAGGCGGGGCCCTTCCACGTTCCTGATCAACACTCCCTGCCGAAGCAGTTCCTGATATATTTTATCTGCCGGCAGCCTTGTGGAGAACATGATAAAATTAGCCTGCGTCTGGTATGCTTTTACGTTCTTCAGCATGGACAGCTCTCCATAGAGCTTTTCCCTTTCCTGCAGGATATTATTTATCCTGTCTTTGAAAAGAGGCAGGTTCTGCATAACCAGGCAGGCAGCTGTCTGGGAAAAAACATTCAGGTTGTAAGGCTGTTTTACTTTGAGCAGTTCATTTATCACTTGGCTGCCTGCCAGAAGATAGCCCACTCTCAGGCCAGCCATGCCAAAAGCCTTGGAAAATGTACGCAGAATCACCAGGTTAGCATATTTGTCCATTAAGGGGACACAGGATTCCCCGCCAAACTCATTATAAGCCTCGTCCACCACGACTATTGAGTTTGCGCTACTGAGTATCTTTTCAATTTCCTCTGGAAGCACAGTATTGCCCGTGGGGCTGTTCGGCGAACAGATTACAACAATCTTTACTTCCGGTATGGAGGCAGCACAGATTAAACCGTTTACATCTATCCTGAAATCATCTAACCGTGGCACATCCAGCATAACACTGGATGCTATCCGTCCGTGCACCTCGTACATGGAAAAGGTCGGGGTCGCCACGGCAAATTTAGCCCCCGAGCCAAAGGCAAGCATGAGGTTCAGGATCAGCTCATCAGAGCCGTTCCCTACCATAATGTTTTCCGGCCTGACCCGGATGTAATCACTCAGGTTATTACGCAGCTTTTCCGCGGCCGCATCGGGATAGCGGCTGAGATCCCCTGAGGCGACTTCCCTGAAAATTTGAGTGAGCACTTCCGGGGGGAAACCATAGGGATTCTCATTGGCATCAAGTTTGATTACATCATGATAATAAGGAGCATGATAGGGTACCATGCACTTCAAGTCTTCCCGTGCCAGTGTGGATATACTGAATGCTGTATTCATTCTATGGGAAGCCCCCTTTGTCCTTTTCTTTTTCTTCATTTTTCTTAAGCCAACAGCATTAACTGGATGACAGCCTTTCAAATACCAGCTTGTATCCGTCAGCGCCGTAATTCAGAGCCCTTTTCACCCGGCTGATGGTGGCTGTGCTGGCGCCGGTTCGGTTTGAGATTTCACCATAAGTCCGGTTTTCCTGGATCATCTTAGCAACCTCAAGGCGCTGTGCCAGTGCTTTTAATTCAGCCACGGTGCAGATATCCTCAAAAAAACGGTAGCACTCATCCGTATCATTTAAAAGCAGTATGGCTTCAAAAAGTCGATCCAAAAGATCATCCCTGAGCTTTCCAGAATACATTGTGTATCCCTCCAGCCTTCTTCTTTCTACTACTTTAACATTTTAACATGATAAAGAATATAAATCAAGAAAAAAGCACTTTTGCAAGTGCTTATTGTGATCTTTCTATAGCCCTGTAACCGATATCCTTACGGTACTGCATCCCTTCGAAGCTGATTTTATCCACACCCACATAGGCAGACTTGATCGCTGAAATGATGTTTGGCCCTGCGGCAGTCACACCAAGGACCCTGCCGCCCGCTGTGATCACTTCGCCATCTTTAAAAGCCGTACCGGCGTGGAAAACCATGACATCTGCCGGCACCTGGTCCAGACCCCTTATCACTTTACCCTTTTCATATGCTCCCGGGTACCCGCCGGAGGCAAGGACCACGCAAACAGCGGATTGATCTAACCATTTTATTTCAATTGCGTCCAGACGGTTTGCCAGTATGGCCTCAACAATCTCTACCAGGTCGGTTTCCAGGAGGGTAAGCACGGGCTGCGTCTCGGGATCGCCAAAGCGCGCGTTAAATTCCAGCACCTTCGGCCCCTGGCTGGTGATCATTAAACCAGCGTAGATCACCCCGCGGTAGGTGCGCCCCTCGGCATCCAGGGCACGGATCATTGGTATGATGATCTCTTTCATAACCTGGCTGTGTACCGCCGGTGTATAGACCGGCGCCGGAGCATAAGCCCCCATACCGCCGGTGTTGGGGCCTTGGTCGTTATCAAAAATGCGCTTGTGGTCCTGTGATGAAATCATGGGAACCACGTTTACGCCATCCGTAAAGGCCAGGATGCTAACCTCTTCGCCGACAAGGCATTCCTCAACCACGAGGCAATCTCCTGCCCCGCCGAAATCACGGTCAACCATGATCGAACGCACTGCGGCAAGGGCGGTTTCTTTGTCCATGGCTACGATCACTCCTTTGCCGGCAGCCAGGCCGTCTGCCTTAACCACACAGGGAGCGCCGTTTTGATCAATGTAAGAAACAGCTTCTTCATACCTGGTAAAAGCCGCGTACTTTGCTGTGGGGATGTTGTACTTAGCCATTATGTCCTTGGCAACCACCTTGCTGCCTTCAATTTCTGCTGCCGCCTGCGACGGGCCGAAAATTTTCTGGCCGGCTTCCTGGAACCGGTCTACTATTCCCGCGCACAGCGGCGCCTCTGGTCCAACCATGGTCAGGTCAATGCCCCTGCCTTTGGCGAAAACCAGCAGCCCGGGAATATCTTCGGCGCTTATGTCAACACAAGTGGCTAAATCGGCAATCCCCGCATTGCCAGGGGCGCAGAATATTTCTTTGACGCGGGGGCTTTGTTTCAGTTTCCAGACCAGAGCATGCTCGCGCCCGCCGCCGCCTACCACGAGAACCTTCACAGGCTTCAACTCCCTCATTTATTCCTTTCGGAGACTTTCCCCGGTTACGGGTTTGTCTCCGTTCTTTTTTAGGGCGGGATTTATCCCGCCAATATTTGTGCGGATGAATCCGCACCTACAATTTCGCTCCGCTGACAATGTGTCCCCACTCCATGGTGGATAGAAATTGCTATTTTCTCCCGACACCCTCGAGGTACGCCGTGATAGCGGTGTCATAGGAAGCTGTATGAGCAAAGGCTTCCAATGCCAGAGCCAGCCTGAATTCACTGTTTACGCCGCCGCTTCGTATTGCCTCCAGGATCTCCATGTAGCGCGCAGGGTTTACGATTACCAACACGTTTATGAAATTTTTGGCTGCCGAACGGACCATGGTCGGGCCGCCGATATCTATGTTTTCAATTGCGTCTTCCAGTGTCACGCCGGGTTTGGCTATGGTCTCCCGGAAAGGATACAGGTTGACCGCCACCAGGTCAATCGGTGTGATATTATGTGTTTTGAGCTGTTCCAGGTGATCCTGGCTGCGCAGGGCCAGGATGCCGCCGTGGACATTGGGATGCAGGGTCTTTACCCGCCCGTTCAATATTTCCGGGAAACCGGTAACATCAGATATATATGTAACGGGTACCCCGGCTTCGCGCAGGGTTTTTGCCGTCCCCCCGGTGGACACTATCTCCACACCCAGATCTGCCAGGCCGCGGGCGAACTCCACAACGCCTGCCTTATCTGAAACGCTGATCATGGCACGCTTAATTGGCATATAAATACCTCCGTATTTTTTTATTTTACCAGGACTTTTCTGCCGTTAATTTTTAGCCGCCCCTCAGCCAGCAATCCAATTGCCTCGGGGTAAATTATATGCTCTTGCTCCAGGATGCGGGCAGCCAGGGTATCAGCTGTATCGTCGTCAAAAACAGGTACCACAGCCTGAATAATAATCGGACCCGTATCCATCCCTTCATCTACAAAATGGACTGTGCAGCCGCTGTATTTAACCCCGTACTCCCAGGCCTGCTGCTGGCCGTGCAATCCCGGGAATGATGGGAGAAGGGCCGGGTGGATGTTGATAACCCTGTTTGGGAAGGCGTCCAGGATTACTTTGCCGACAATCCTCATGTAGCCCGCCAGGCAAACAAGCTGCACATTATGTTCTTTCAGCAGCTTTATTATCGCCCTCTCATATTCATCCTTTGAACCGAAATTTTTCGGATTCACATGCAGTGCTGGGATACCCGCCTTGCGTGCTCTTTCCAGGGCGAAAGCGTCCTTGTTGTCGCTGATAACCGCGGCAACTTCTGCTTTAATTTTGCCCGCAGCGGCAGCGTCCATAATAGACTGAAGGTTTGAGCCCCGACCGGAAGCTAATATGCCCAGACGTAATTTGCCCATTTTAATCTCCTCCCCATTTTATGTTATGGAGCATTTTGTTAAATGTAGCTTACTTCTTTACTGCCTTCGATCACTTCACCGATCAGACAGCTGGCTTCACCTCTTGCTGACAAGTCCGTCATAACCGTCTCAGCCTGCCCTGCAGTAACCACAACCACAAGGCCTATACCCATATTAAAAGTGCGCAGCATTTCCTGTACCTCAACCCCGCCCTTTTCTCTGATCAAATCAAAAACGGGCGGGATGTCCCATGTGCCCAGCTTTATGGCAACACCGGTGCCTTGCGGCAGTACCCGCGCAATGTTCTCCGTTAAACCACCCCCGGTGATGTGGGCCATGCCCTTGATGTCAAACTTATCCAGCAGGGGCAGAACAGCTTTAACGTAAATCCTGGTCGGTTCGAGCATTTCCTCGCCAACCGTCCGGCCGAGCTTGTCCAGGTATGTATCTGCCTTGAAACCTGCCACCTCAAGCAAAACCTTGCGCGCCAAGGAGTAGCCATTGCTGTGCAGCCCTGATGACGGCAAACCGATCAGTACATCACCAGCTTGTATTTTCCCACCGTCAACGATCCGGCCGCGCTCCACCACACCTACCGCGAATCCGGCCAGGTCATATTCCTCCGGACCGTAAAAACCCGGCATTTCAGCTGTTTCACCGCCGATCAGCGCACATCCCGCCTGGCGGCAGCCTTCGGCAACACCTGCGACGATGGCAGCCACTTTTTCCGGGAGCAGCCTGCCTACAGCAAGGTAGTCAAGAAAAAAAAGGGGTTCCGCACCCTGCACCAGGATGTCATTTACACACATAGCCACCGCGTCAATGCCGATAGTATCATGGCGGTCCATCATCATGGCTACCCGGAGCTTGGTGCCGACTCCATCCGTGCCGGCCACCAGGACCGGCGCCTGGTACCTGCCGGCGTTAAGGGCAAAAAAACCGCCGAAGCTCCCTATCTCAGCCAGGACTTCCGGCCGGAAAGTGCTGCGCACGGCATCACGCATCAGGTTTACAGCCCTGTTGCCCGCATCTATATCAACCCCGGCGTCCGCATAGGTCAATCCTTTTTTTTCTTCGGTCATCATAAACCTCCAAATTCAGTCGTCAGACGTTAGTCGCCGGACGTCGGTATGTTTTGCGTTCCTTTTTAGCCTTTTTAATATAAACAAATTATATTGCTGTATGTACACCTTGTATTTAATATTTGGCCGTAATTAGTCTGATTTGATGGTCAGCTTCAGCCGACCAAGGAAGCAAGAGAACCGTCCCCCTGCTTCCCTTTACTCAAGGATGTGTTTGCCATTTACAGCAGCATCAGGGATCTCAGTCGGATAATCCCCGCTGAAACAAGCAGTGCAAAAGTTACCCTGTTTATCTCCAAAAACATTCAGCAGCCCTTCAAGACTCAAAAAATGCAGCCCATCAGCTCCGATAAACTTTCTGATCTCTTCCACGTTTTTATTGGCAGCAATAAGCTCGCCCTTGTTGGAGGTGTCTATGCCGTAGTAACAGGACTTGATGATGGGAGGGGAACTCAGGCAGAAGTGCACTTCTTTCGCCCCGCACTCACGGATCATGTTCACTATCTTACCGCTGGTTGTACCGCGCACTATCGAGTCGTCCACAACTACGACCCTTTTCCCTTCCAGGACCTCCCGCACGGTATTTAATTTTAGTTTGACGCCGAGGTCCCTTGAGCCCTGATCAGGCTGGATGAAAGTGCGTCCGATATACCTGTTTTTCATCAATCCCTCATCGAAAGCTATACCCGATTCCAGCGCAAAGCCCCAGGCTGCAGTTTTGCCCGAATCAGGAACAGGGATTACGATGTCGGCGTCAACCGGGTACTCTCTGGCCAGCTGCCGGCCCATCTCCCGGCGGACCTTGTTGACATTGAAACCGTCCATGGTGCTGTCAGGCCGGGCAAGATAGATGTATTCAAATATGCAGTGCGCTTTCCTGGTTCCCTGTAGCACTTTCCTGGAGGTCAGTCCTTTTTTGTCAATGATAATGATTTCACCAGGTTCAACGTCCCTGATGATTTCCGCACCAACAGTATCCAGCGCACATGATTCGGATGCCAGAACATACGCATCCCCTTTTCGTCCCAGGCATAAGGGACGAAAACCATGTGGATCTCTGACGCCAATCAAACTCTTTTCAGTCTGAATGACCAGAGAATAGGCGCCCTTGATATCAATCATTGTCTTAACTATGGAATCCACAAGATTGCTCTGGCTGTAACGGGCGATCAGGTTGACAATCACTTCACTGTCCGTGGAGGACTGGAAAACCGATCCGGTTGAAAACAACTGGCTGCGCAGCTCGTTGACATTGGTCAGGTTGCCGTTGTGGGCGAGAGCGATCATGCCCCGGGAACAGCGAAAAACCAGGGGCTGGGCGTTTAACAGGTTACTTGTCCCTGTGGTTGAGTACCTGACGTGTCCCGTTGCTATATACCCCTGGAAGCTGTTCAGCTTCTCGTGGCTGAATATTTCAGAGACCAGCCCCATCCCCTTTTGCAGCTGGATCCTCTTTCCGTCTCCCACGGCAATGCCGGCGCTTTCCTGGCCCCGGTGCTGCAGGGCATATAGACCGTAATAGGCCAGCCTGGCCACATCCAAACCCGGACCGTAAATGCCAAAGACCCCACACTCGTCACGAAGCTTATCAAATTCCGTTGTGCATCTGTCAGCCACTTTCAGCGCTCCTCAAATCGTTTTATGTGACCCGCGGCTCACGGCTAACTACTGCTTTTTCCCGTCAACCTTCTGTAAACCTCTTCGTATGCCTCTTCCACTTTGCCTAAGTCGCGGCGGAAGCGGTCTTTGTCCAGTTTTTCGTGGGTTGTTTTATCCCAGAAACGGCAGTTATCGGGTGAGATCTCATCTCCCAGGACAAGCTCTCCCCCCTGGACACCAAACTCGAGCTTGAAGTCCACCAGGTCAATGTTTTTATCAGACAGGTATTCCAATAGAATTCTATTTACTTTTAATGAGATTTCTGTGATTTTATTCATCTGTTCCGGTGTAGCCAGGCCGAGTGCCCGGATGTGGTAATCATTGATCATGGGATCGCCCAGAGCGTCATCCTTATAGTAAAATTCCAGGATTGGTTCAGCAAGGATCTTTCCTTCCGGTATCCCCAGCCTCTTGGACAGGCTGCCGGCCACAATGTTCCGTACAACCACCTCAACCTTAATTATTTCCAATGCTTTTACTAACATTTCCCTGTCGCTGACCTGTTCCACAAAGTGAGTGGGGATGCCCTTCTCTTCAAGGAGGCGGAAAAAGACGGTGGAGATCAGGTTGTTCAGCACACCCTTATTCTGAATGCTCCCTTTCTTGGCTCCGTTGAAAGCGGTCGCGTCGTCCTTGTAATCCACCAGGTACAAGCCGGGTTTTTCGGTCCGGTATACCCGCTTGGCTTTCCCTTCGTATAGCTTTTCCCGTTTCTCCGTCATTTTTTTTCCCCCAATTCTATAAACCGAATCTCTTATATATTTCATCTACATTCTTCAGGTGGTAATTAAAGTCAAACAGCTCATTTATCTCTTCTTTTTCAAGCTGGGCTGTCAGCTCGCCATCCGCCAGCAGCAGGTCGCGAAAATTCTGTCCCGTCCGCCAGGCTTCCATGGCATTGCGCTGCACCAGTTCGTAGGCCAGTTCCCTGGACAAACCCTTTTCCTCGACCAGGGTTAAAAGAACCCGCTGGGAAAAAATCAGCCCGTGGGTATGCTCGATATTGCGCATCATATTCTCAGGATAGACCAATAAATAGGTGATGGTATTTGTGAACTTGGAAAGCATGTAATCAAGGGCGATGGTGCTGTCAGGAACAATCACCCGCTCCACAGAGGAGTGGGATATGTCTCTCTCATTCCAGAGAGGTACGTTTTCCATGGCCGCCAGGGCATTGCCCCGCAGCAGGCGGGCCATTCCGGAAATGCGTTCACCGATGATCGGATTCCGTTTGTGGGGCATGGCCGAGGAGCCTTTCTGGCCTTTTTTGAAATGTTCCTCCACTTCCAGGATTTCAGTACGCTGCAAGCTGCGCAGTTCAGTGGCAAACTTGTCCAGCGAGCTGCCGATCACAGCGATGGTGGTCAGATATTCCGCATGGCGGTCTCTCTGCAGCACCTGGGTAGAAACCCTGGCCGGTTTTAACCCGAGCCTGGAGCAGACATGCTCTTCCACCCGCGGGTCAATGTTGGCGTAGGTGCCTACAGCGCCGGAAATCTTACCCACGCTTATCGTTTCTACCGCCTGCTCCATGCGCCGGATATTACGGTCAGTTTCCTCTACCCAGAGCA
>CAYNIY010000027.1:9101-21699 GCA_964397525.1 uncultured Eubacteriales bacterium | reverse complement strand
CTTACCCCTGGCGGCCTCTCTTTGCATCCTGACGCCGGTGGCACGTGGCAGCATCCCGTATTCCGCAGTTACCCAGCCCTTGCCCGTACCTTTTAAAAACAGGGGCGGTCTTTCTTCTACCGTGGCGGTGCAGATCACTTTTGTATCTCCAACTTCTATCAAAACCGAACCTTCGGCATGCTTGGTATAATTCCTGGTTATCTTGACCGGCCGCAGGTTCTCCGGCTGTCTGCCGTCAACTCTCTGCATACGTTGTCTCCTCTCCTATGTCAATCCTAAACCAGGTAGGCCTCTCCTTCCCTGGCCAGTTCAACGCGTTTTTTAAAGGTCTCCTCCGCCTGCCTGCCCAGCATGGCGGGATCGTATTCCGGCCAGAAGTGAGTAAGCAAAAGCCTCCTGGCGCCTGCTTTTCTGGCAATTTCTCCGGCCTGGCCCGCAGTCAGATGGATGTCTTTCATGACATCGGCATCACTGTCCTGCCCGCTGGCCTCACACAGGAAAAGGCCGGCGTTCCGGGCCAGCGCAGCAATGGTTTTCGTGGGGGCGGTATCGCTGGAAAAAACCAGCCTGCCGGGCCCGCCGACAGCTACTGAATACCCTGGCATAGGATGTTTGATCGGCGCGAAGCGAAAGTTCAAACCCTCGATATCAAGGCGGCAGACCTCAATATCATTTTCCAGGGGCTCACGGGGCAGGTTTTCAATTGGTGTTGTTGTAAAAGCTTGATCATACCCGGCCAGAATATTGTACTCACCCACCGGTTCACCGGGCACAAATAGTTTTAAAGGACCGCTGCGGCTGCCGTCCCGCCTGGCTCCCTCAATAGCATAACGGAGGACGAAAAGATCGGCATAATGGTCATGGTGCAGGTGCGTGACAATTACCGCGTCCAGCAGGCGGAAGTCAATGATGCTCATCAGCTTGCTCAGGCTCCCATTGCCGGCTTCCAGTAGAATATTCAGACCGGCTTCCTGGATCAGGTAGCCTGAGCAAGCCCCGCCCGCCCTGGGATAGGGGGCCCAGCAGCCCAGTACAGTAAGTTTCATATGCCTGCCTCCAATAAACAAATTAAACGATATTTGCGGCGTCGACACAGCACCCTATTGCCCCGGCAAAGTCCGGGTTCTCAGGAACAATAACCGTTACACCTGTTCCATCTCTTATAATCTGCCTCAGAGCCAGGTTATACGCCACACCGCCGGTGAAAACGATCGTTTCACTCCGCAGCTTGACCAGCATGGGCAGAATGCGCTTGAAAATACTATGGTTGACACCGGCGGCAAGTTCAGGCACTGTATAACCTTCCACTATTTTGCTGATCAGCTCACTTTCGCCAAAGACGGCGCAGGTAGAGATCAGCTCCACCGGGTTACTATGGTGCCGGCCAAGTTCCTCCAGGCTTATATTCAAGGCAGCCGCCATGTTTTCCAGGTAGCGCCCGGTACTGGCCGCGCACTTGTCGTTGGTCAGAAAATCAACTACCCGGCCCTTTCTTACCAGGGCAACCTTGCTGTCCTGGCCGCCCAGATCCAACAGGGTAAAACTGGTCAGCCCGGTAAGGTACATGGCTCCCAGCATATGGGCCTTGACTTCCGGAATGATCCTCGCCCCTATTACAGGCAAAGCCTGCCGCCCGTAGCCGGTCGCTGTTACCACAGCCCCGGCAGGCAGTTCCAGGGAGTTTAGATCAATAACTAACCGCTTATTTTCAATTTTACCGTATTTCCGGTAAAATTTCATCGTGTCAAATTTCTGCAGATCCAGAGATCTGTCTTCTTTCATAACAGCAATTTTTGAACAACGGCTGCCCAGGTCAATCCCTACAAACACTTTTGTCACCTCAACATATCCAGAAAAACATCCAGGCGCATCCGGGTACGGGCATCCAGCCTGCTGGGCATGTCCCCTTCCAGGGTCAGCACCGGGAGTTTAAGCTTGTCCCTTATTATCAGATCTTCAATCTGACGGTAGCAAAAGCTCTGGGCGTAGTGAATAATTCCGTCCAGCTTCCTTCTGGCGATTTCCCTCTGGATATCTTCCAGGCGAAAAAAAATCCCGTACGGGTAAGTATAAGAGCGGTATTGTTCCACAAGATCGTCAGTTTTGAAGGGCATGGTAAACTGCCTCTGGGTCTCGTTGAATACTACCCGCGCTCCCATCTCTTCAATATATTGATATAGATCTCCCATAATCGGCGGAACGCCGATATAGCCCAGCCGTATTTCACCGGTCCGGGGCTGCGCTGCCCTTGCCTCATCCAGGTATGTATCTACCTCTGCAGCAAATTTATCCGGGTCGCCGTTAAAATCGCTGCAGCATATCTGGTAGTAATGATTACCCCAACCTGCAACCCGATCCTCTTCCCACGTCAGCCGGTCCAATTCCCATACCCTGCTCCTGACTATGTCCAGCCGCTGCTTTTCTGCCAGCACCTTGTCCCATGATACACCAAAGAAGGCCATCATCTTTTCTACCTGCAGCCGCAGCAGATCATAATCGCGGTCGTAAGGAAAGGCAAACGGAATAACATTAACCCCGGCGTGCTGAAGGGTTTCCATTAAAGCCATGGTATTGCTGCAGTCACCCTGGGTGACCGCGATAATATGCCGGATGTCGCTGTGTTTAAGTACGGTGCTGTATAAACCCTTGATCCAGGCACACAGGTTACGGGGATAGCCGGCGATTTCAGCCTCTTCCACCAGCTGCCGTGGATTTTCGTCTGTGATAAAGATATTATTCAAATCCACCGGCACCCATCCGGCGGCATAAATGACTTCCACCGGCACAGTGGTGGTGATACCTGCTTTCGCCAAATCCATATCTCCCATCTAATAATTAATTTTTATATTCCCCGGATTGACTGCGGTTCCTCTTTTTTCAAGGCAAAAATAAATCCCAGCCATCTTATTGGCTGGGACAGGTTACATGGAAGTATAGATTTTATCAGTTTGTTTTATGCATTCCTTTTTTCGGAGAAATAAAGGCCGATGCCCTTAACAATAGCCTCGGCGGCTTTGTTCCGGAAACTGTCCGTGTTCATTTTCTTTTCTTCAGCCGCGTTGGATATAAATGCCAATTCACACAATACCGCAGGCATACTCGAGGTACGCAGCACCGCAAAATCTGCATAACGCACTCCCATATCCTTCAGACCAAGGCCCCTGACCAGTTCGCTCTGGATGTTTTTTGCCAGCCGGTTGCTTTCCTTAATCCTGGTGTTAGCACTGCTGCCTGAATGGACGAATGTCATGGTCCCGCTCAGGGCTGAACTTTCGGCAGCGTTAATATGGATACTCACGAAAAGATTGGCTTTTTTGCTATTGGCCTTGCTGGTCCTCTGTTCCAGTCCTATTTCCTGGTCGCCGGACCTGGTCATAACAACTGTCGCGCCCCTGGCCTCCAGGAGTTTCGCCGTTCTCTTGGCGATGTCCAGGTTGACTTCTTTTTCCTTTGTGCCATTGTCCCCGACTGCCCCCGGATCATACCCGCCGTGGCCGGCGTCGATAGCAATAATTTTTCCGGAATATGAATTGTCGATATCAGGAATATAAGTCTGCACAGTCAGGGTTTTGCGGTCGCTGGAAATTGAGGCTGTATACTGCGCTCCGCCTGACAGCTCAAATACTACCCTGGTTATATCAGGATCCTTTTGGAAATAACCGGTGCGGATCTGTTTGACTGTTTCGGAATCGACTTTAGTGGCAAGAGGCAGATCGCCAACCGCGATCCCTTTCAAATCGACCACCAGCCGGTCGGGGTTAGATAAAAACAACTGCGTATATTCAAACGTTGCGTTTGCTGTTATGACTGTAGTAGTCTGATCTTCCGTTCCAGTGACTTTCAAAGAGATTCCCCTGGCAGCCTTGCTGTCTGTGCCCACACTCTTTGCCGGGGCAGCTGCAGCAACAGTGTTTTGGGCCATTGGAGAAACTGCTGCGGATGTGTTTACACTCACCAGCCAACCTGCCACCCAGCCGGTGCTGCCGTTTTGCAGCTTTACCCGGAACCAGTCCCCGGATTGTTCCAGGACCGGCAGGCTGTCTCCCTGAGCAACCTGGTTGATCACGCTGTTTGTCGTTCCGGGCCCGCCCCTGACATTAACACTGCTGCCTGTGACAACAGCGCTTCTGCTGCTAGCAGGGATGTCAACAGCCGACCTGCTGGATGTTTGAGCCGGGGAGGCAACAACCGTGACGAGCCAACCGGCTATCCAGCCAGACCCGCCGGAGTTGAGGCTGACCTTGTACCAGTCACCCGAGCTGCCGAGGATCGGAAAGACGCTGCCTGAGGAGCCCTGTGCAATGATAGCGTTACCGGTGCCGGGCCCGCTCCTGATATTAACATAGCTGCCATCAATCCTGGCAGCCGTGCCAGTGCTCTGGGGAACCTGCGCCTGTGTTTTTTCAACATTTACCAGCCAGCCGGCCAGCCAGCCTTTTTGTCCTGTGGAGAGGCTGATACAGTACCAGTCTCCGGACTTTTCAAGGATCGTAAAACGGTCACCCGATCCGGCTTGTTTAATAATGCTGTAATCAGTACCCGGACCGGTGCGAATATTAATAATATCAGACACAACTGCAGTATCAGCAAAAGCAGAGTTGGTAAATGCAAGTAAGACTGCAAGGAACAGGGCCAGTGTCAATATTTTTAAGAAGACTTTTGTTGAACGATATCTTAAAAGCATTCTCAACCCCCCTCCTTTTATATATCGGGATAATACTTAATGAACTTAAGTTTAAATTTCTGCAAACTGCCTGTAAAATCCTCTATTTTTATCCTTAATTTATTAGACGGCCAATTATGTCAAATGGTTCCCCAGTCAGCAATAAAAAAGGAGGGCTTGATTACTTACCCTCCGTACCTTCCTGGGACCGGACCGGACGGCGCCTGGCAGCCGGTTTGCTGGCCTCGTATTTCTTCTTAATAAGCGGCACAGCTGTTTTGACATAAACCAGGACTACTACAAAAGCAACTGACATGTATAAAAGTGCAGAGGGATCCGACGCCAGCACGGCAACCGCCAGCAGGGCAAAGACCAGTGCGGTTACCGCAGGGATCAGGTAACCTCCTTTAATCAGATAGGGGCGTTCCTGCTGGGGCATCCTGCGGCGCAGGCTGATCACAGAAAGCCCGGCCATGGTGTAGACTATGGACTCCATGGCAGCGGCAAGCCCAACCAATACCTGGTAGCGGTCTGTCAGAAGAGTCAGGCCTGAGGCCAGCAGGCCGATGAAGAAAAGGGTTATGATTGATACCCAGGGTGTGAAGTAGCGCATGCTTATTTTGCTGAAAACCGCCGGCAGGACATGTTCCCTGGCAGAGGCATACATGAAACGGGAGACACTGATAATCCCGGCGTTAAAAGTTTTCAGAGAGGTAGCCAGAATAATCACGATCATCAGGGGAGTGCCGAAATCACCCAGTACAGTACGGGCAAATACAAGCTGGGGGGCGGGTGATGCGATAAGAATCTCCTTCGGCACAGTGGCCGTCATAGCCACAGTGAAAACAGCATATACAACACTTAGGATACCAATAGCGATCATCATTCCCCTGGATATCTGTTTGACCTGTGTGACCTCTTCAACCAGAGGTGTGACCCACTCAAAACCAACGAATAGAAATACGCCCAGAGCCACGGCGTTGATTATCCCCTCCGCGCTGCCCGGTGACAGAGGTGCGTTAAGCTTAAAATCCACATTGTACAGGGCATAAAGACCGAGAAAAAGTGTGACAGCGATCAGGGAATAAGTAGCCACATCCTGAAAAACACCAGCTATCTTAACCCCCCTGAGGTTCAGCGCAGTTACCAGCAGCAGCATCACGACGATCCAGAAATATGGCGGAATCGCGGGAAATGCTTCATTCAGCACCTTGGAGAGGATATAGCTTTCCACCCCCACTACTCCGATCACCACAACAAGCATGTATAACAGGGAAACAACCAGTGAGACCTGGTCGTTGAAGGCCCGGCTGAAATACAGGCGTATGCCGGCAGCAGTCGGCAGCAGGCCGTTTAACTCAGAAAAACAGGCCGCCGCCAGAAAACAGAGCGCCCCGCCGATCAAGATGGCAATCCAGGCAGTATCACCAAGGACATAATTGGCTACCATCACAGCCGCTACAAAAGACGAGCTGGCCAGGGTCAGGCCAGCACTGGTAGCGACAATCGTACGCAGGGTAAGGACCCTTTTAAGCTGCAACCCTATTCACCCCACATCATCAGGCAGATAAAATCAAGTCTGGTAATATCGTCTTCCGTGCCTATTATCCGCAGTGTGCCATTATTGTAGGGTTCTATGGGCGTGAGATCACCATAAAATACATCAGTCAGAGTTTCACTGTCAGAAATCACTGTTAAATCCGGATCGTTAGTCAGCCCGTCATTCAATTTAAGCACACCATTCTTTAAAATCCAAGTATGCACGGAATCTATATCGGTAGCTTTGACAACCACTACCCGGTTCCAGTCCCTGTTCATGAGCTTTAACCGATCGTTTTTATTGAAGTTCTCCGTAAATGCCTGCAGGCTTTCGTTAATTTCAGCATGTGTGGCCATTTTTTACCCTCCCGTTAAATCCATCATTGACTGCCTACATACCCAGTTTTACAATTCGCGGGCGGAAATCCAACCTGTGCAAAAGGTCCAGGTAGTCCTGCGCGGTGATCTGGTCAAGCTGCTTATTCAGGATAGCCACCAGGGCAGCCTCCATAACGTTGGTGCCAAAAGATCTCCCTTCGTATTCCGGGGTAGTGGTCACCAGGGTACCCACTCCTTTTGCCTTCAGGAATTCCATATCAGCGCTGGTAGTGGTATTGGTTAAAATGGTCTGCCCCTTCATGCCCGCGGGCATGAAACGCCGGATCAGGTGAAAGTCTCCCGCGATAACCTCCGCCTCGTGATAAAAGTGTGCGAATTGCTTAACCTTTGGCTCATCCTGGCTTTCCTGCTTTTTACCTGTTGGATATATCATGTGAAAAGGCATTTTTGTTATTTCCGGCAGGATCCTGCTGGCGATTTCCTCAAGCTCATCCATCGTTTTTATCGCATATGGTATGCCCGCTGTAAATATCAGGTCGCCGAAAGTCATGTCACAGCCTATTTCAGCAAGCGCCTCGGCCATGCCGAAGCGATCTACCGAACTGACCATCATGACCCGGGTACCTGCTTTGAGCAACGTGGTCTCCCTGGCGAGTATCTTGACTACTTCCCGCTCAAGGGTGTTTTTTAAGCCGCTGCCGTCCACCACAGGGGTTACTTTGACAGCTTCCATTAATCTCAAACCGTCTTGAATAGCATAGCGTTTCTGTTTGACATAAATATAGACGTCAATGCCGCCCAGTCCGATGGCATCAACTGTACCATCGAGTTCCTGCAGTATTTCAAGTGCCCTGTCAAAATCGCCATCTGTGCCTCTGCGGGAAATCTCTACTTTTTCCCCCAGAAGTTCTACAATCACCTTGTGATCCCGCGTGGAAGAACCCAGGCTGACGCTTACAACCCGTTTCAAGAAAAAACCTCCGTCCCAAAAACCTGCTCTGCGCTTGGTATTTTTTAACCTTTGTTAACATTTAAGCTTAAATTTTGTTCGACACAATACCGGTATTATCCTCCAGCAGGCTTCTCAAACATTATTCTATAATTTCCGCGGAGGCATCCGGGTCAAAGGGGTTGGTCCTGACAGCAAGTGAATATATATACGGGTAGTCGTTTTTTAAATGACACATATAGGTCAGCCACTCTGTAAGCAGCAGTGAATAAGCTCTCTTGATATCACCTGTAAGGTGGTAATAGTCAGCGCTGTGCAGATCTGTCAGGTGAGTCCTGTTAAAAAGCTCATCGTTGAGGTGAAAGACAGCCCACATCAAGTCGGTAAATGTCTCGTGTTCCAGCAGGTTTGGATTTTCCAGCAGCCGCAGCAAAAAATCCCTTTTGCTGTTGAGAAAAACCTTCAAATCATCTAAATTTCCAGCCCGGCTGTCAATTTTGTATTCATAGTTCTTAACTTTTATTACAGCTGCATTAAACTCCTGCATTGTCCATTTGCTGCTGAATATCAAATCGCTGCTAAACTGGCGGGTATCGGTATTATATCTGGACAGCAGTCTCAAAAGGGTGGTCCCCACTTCGCTGTAAAACACACCGATCACCATGTTCAGCTTTTTCAGCATGATAAGTTTGTCTCTCTCGCTGATGATGCCTTCTATGATAAACGTCACGACTAAAACGTTGAACGGCAGAAAAGCTGCGGACATCAGAAACCACGTCAGCATCTCATTTGTGTCTTTATACATGTAATAATAAACAGCATATAAAAGAGCGGAAAACATAATTAAAGTAATCGACAAAATCAGGCGCCACCTGGAGCGGTCCATAATTTTCACTTCGCTTCAATATTTTAAAATTATTTTTGTTATTACTTTGACAGTTAGACCGCTTTCCCTTCTCATACTTTAAAAAGATCGTGTTTCCACGATCTGGCATGGCATGATGTTACTAGAATACTTCAAAATAAATTTGTGTTATAATTTATTAAAATTATTACATAAAATGTACGGAGGTAAAAACAATGAACGAAACTGTCAAGGGGTTTAGTGAAGGCAAGGTTGAGTACACCGAAAAAGAATCAAAAGTGAAAGACCTTGAATGGAACCCGCATCCCAGTTTTGCAGGTGTTTTTTTAAAGCATTTGGTTAAAGGGGATTCATCTGACGGCAAATTCAGCTGTCATTTAATCAGGATAAAAGATGGTTTTGAGATAGGCGAGCATATCCATGACAACAAATGGGAATTTATCAATATTGTCGGCGGAGTGGGGAAAGGCGAACTGGCAGGCAGGAAGTTTCCCTGCGAACTCGGTGTTTCCCTTGTGGTTCCCGAAAATGTGAAACACAGGATTGTAGCTGATGACGGGGATGTTTACCTGCTGGCAAAGTTTATCCCGGCGCTGCTCTAAACTGCTGCAGGGAGCTAATGTCACGGTAAAAGTCACTGTAATTCTTGCGGAATATTTTCATCCAATAGGCCTGCATTTTTACATGCAGGCCTGACTTTGTTCTGATATAGAAACACGCTCAAATTTGTGTTTTGATTTTAATCAGTCACCCATACACCTGGAGCATATTGCGGCGTCCTCCGTACTGTTCTCGGCTGGTATTGGCGAACCGCACCTGATACATACACCACCAGCATCCCGGCTGTGTTCAACAGCAACCATGCGCTGTTTCTGCAGTATCCTGCTGATTAAACCGTCTCTGTCTCTGGGCTTGATGTCGCTAAACTTCACCCCGACCAGATAAAGCTTTTCCTTGTTTTCTGCAGAATTTTCCGAGATCCAAGCCACTTGTCCGGCTATGTCCATCCTTTTGTCGTCAGCAAAGTCCAGCACGATCTGCAAATTTTCATTTTGTTCCAGTTTTTTGTCGGTGGTGAATAATAGCCCGCCGCCGCTGATGTTGACGGCTTTCGCTTTTTCATAGTTTTTGCCGCTGCCCCGCGCGTATAAAAAATATTGGTTAACCGGAAGCCTGAGCCAGTCTCTTTTATGTCCCACCGTGCTGTCGTTAGCCTTTCTGTTTCTTACTAATCTTAGCATCAACCAGATCAGCAATGTGATTATAAACAGCAGGAGTACCGCTGCAGCCGCGTTCAGTATGGGATTGTTTTGATTGCCAGACACCAAGCTGCGCAAAGTTTCCCTGACTGCATCCGGATAATCCATGATGTGCATTACCCCTACCCTTTTACTATTTTTTTGCCGCTGATTGGAAAAATATAATCATTTTTCCCATTATAACAAAATATAATTAAATTTATCAATTACATGATGGTATATTATAGGAAAGCGATATAAAGTTTATTATATATAAAAGGATAATATTATCAACTGTGGAATTTTGAATTGTTTGGAAATATAATAATACCTAATCATTTAAAAACATGAAGGGGGTGGGATATTGAGAGCATTAAGCTGGGAAGTAAAGCTCGGTATAGTCCTGGTAACGTTTTCCTTTTTCGTTTATCTGATTAAGTTTTTAGTCCTGGGAGATCCTTTAAACACCTATATGTATGTTTTTAACGCGCTCGGCTTTCTGCCGATAAATGTTTTATTAGTAACCCTGGTCATTAACAAGTTGCTTTCAATCAGAGCAAAGCGCGACAGGCTGGAAAAGATCAATATGGTGATCGGGATGTTTTTCACAGAGATCGGCACGCAGATGCTGACATATTTTTCTGATTATGATCCCGATATCGACAAGCTAAAAGGCCATCTCATAATAGGTGACAGGTGGACAGATGAAAATTTCGAAGCTGTCAAGAGAATCATCAACAGCCATGCTTATAAAACAGACGGCAGGAAAATTGATTTTGAAATGCTGCAGACCTGGCTGAGCAGTAAAAGAGATTTTCTGCTCAGGTTATTAGAAAACCCTGCTTTAATGGAGCATGAATCTTTCACAGAACTGCTGCGTGCCATATCACACTTGACAGACGAACTGAGCCGCAGAACGGATTTTGCAAACTTACCTGCACAGGACAAGCTCCACCTGACCAGTGATGTCAACCGGGTCTACAGCAATCTGGTGGCTCAATGGCTGGGGTATATGCTTTATCTGAAGAAAAATTACCCGTATCTTTTCTCGCTGGCCATGAGAATCAACCCGTTTGACGAAAATGCCACCCCAGTAGTAGCCGGAGACAAATAAGCTTCTTTGCAGGACAAGGTGTGTTAAGGCTGTGGTGGATGAAAAACAAAACCGGTGCATCATGGCACCGGTTTTTTGTTTATATGTTTACTGGTGCGCCTGGCAGGAATCGAACCTGCGCTTCCGGCTCCGGAGGCCGGCGCTCTATCCCCTGAGCTACAGGCGCATTTTATTAAACTGGCAGGATTACTACTATATTATATCTGAATCAGCCATTTTTGCAAGTGTGGACAGGAGGGACAGGTACCTTGTCCCACCTGACAAGGGTGGGACAAGGTACCTGTCCCTCCTGTCCACTGTCCACACTGTCAGATGTCTTTCCGGGAAAAAATTAATGATGCCATTGCCAGGAAAAACACAATATAGAATCCGGTATAACCCAGCATCCAGACGCTGGGTTCCGAAAAACTGCCGAAAGGGCCCAGCATCATGTTTGATAAGGACACGTCCGGAGTGGACATGAGGCCATAGACTATTTTCCTGTATACCGAATCAGCGGGCATAAGCAGGCTGGAAGCGATACCGATATCGACCAGCGTCTGGCTTTTGGCCAGGTAGCCGATCTGCTCCATCATGCCCCCGACCACACCCACCGCGTAAAGCATGAATGAACCGATACCGTTGGCCAGGGTGGACAAAAAAGTGGTGCCGAACATGGTCACAGCCAGGAGGATGACCGGCTGCAGGCAAAAAAGTCCTACCGCACTGGCCCTGACTGGTGCGCTCAGACCTGTATTTAACTGGACAATCAACAGCACAGCCACGTAAAACAAGGACGCGAACACCGAAAGCATTAAAGCGTAACCAATAAATTTACCCAGGACAATATCCACGCGCCTCACCGGGCTGGGTACGATAGCGTTGATGATACCATTTTCAATTTCGCCTGATATGGCACCCACTGCTGCCATGACAGCTAAAAAAGCAACAATGAAACTTCCGAAATACAGCCCGATGGACAGGAACATCGGCGCAATCAATGCGTTCATGGGCCCGGCATAGTGGCTTGAGGTCATATCCTGGTAGCCGTAATGGACCGCTGTACCATACAAGGACAGAAAGATAACGGCCAGGGCCACTGTGACCAGGAGAATGCGGCGGCGCACGACCTCTTTGAAGGTTAAGGCAGCTATTGTCAACATGCCTGATGCCCCCCTTCTTTGACGAGTTCAATAAACAGGTCTTCCAGGGAATTTTGTCTTGTATTGAGGCTGAATAGTTTGCCGCCGTTATTCACCACTATTTCGGCCAGGACAGGGGCATCAGCCATATCCCTCAGGCTAAGCCTGATTAAATTGCCTTCGGTTTTCAAAGAGCTGCTCAGTGCAGATAGCTCGCCGAGCATTTTTTCTGATATTCCTTCAACCCGCATATCCACCTCAACAGTGTTTGCCAGTAAATGATCCAGGGAACCTTCTGCAACTATACATCCTTTGTTTATAAAAGCCACCCGGTCACAGACCATCTCAACTTCACTTAAAAGGTGGCTGTTCAAGAAAATGGTTTTACCTCTCTTGCGGAGTTCCAGCATGATTTCGCGCACTTCGCGCCGCCCCAGGGGGTCAAGGGCGGATGTTGGCTCGTCCAGGAAAACCAGCTCCGGATCCGGCAGCAGGGCGCAGGCCAAACCAACCCGCTGCTGCATGCCCTTGCTGTAGGAACCTACTCTCTGTCTCCCCTTCTCTCCCAGTCCCACCAGTTCCAGTACTTCCGGGATGCGGCGCGTTTTTTCCGCCCGGTTCATGCCGTGCAGAGAACCGTGAAAGGAAAGCAGTTCCGCCCCGGTCAGCCAGTCCTGGTAGCGAAAATTTTCCGGTAAAAAACCTGTTTTCCTCCTCACGCTCCGGTCACCCAGGGGTTTTCCCAGGATCCGGGCACTTCCGGAGGTAGG
>CAYNIY010000027.1:0-9001 GCA_964397525.1 uncultured Eubacteriales bacterium | reverse complement strand
CTATCTCATCGCGCTGGCTGTATCCAGGGCTTGTTCCAGGGTCAGTCTGCCGCTGACTGCGTAAACAACGCCGTCTTTTTGCCAGACCAGGCAGGAAATATCTTCAGTATCAGAACCATCCGGTTGGCTGATAAACACGCCTTCTGCTCCGTTCACTTTAACCTCCTGCGACGAGCCGTCCACATTCGGCACTATGATAGTATGCTGCCAGTCGTCGATCGATGCCAGCTGGCTGCGCAGGTTATCCGGCAGGATAGGCAATGCCAGCAGGGCGTCACGTATGGCCAGTACGTCAGAGCCGGGAGCGATCAGTTCGGGACTCCTGCTCTGCCCGACTATGATCGTATCATTTTCAAGACCTTTATACTTGGCAGTAACTTGAGCCGGTATATTCACAGTAAAAGTTTTGCCGTTGAGCTCGTCAGGGAGCAGTTTGTCGCTGCCGAACGACTGGATCATTTTATTGATATTGATAGTATCGAGTGTGAGGTTCATAGTCCCGCCGGCATTCAGGTATATTTCCGGGCCGCTGTAGCCGGTTATACCCGCAGGCAGCTTAACCGGAAAATCAACCACCCCTGCCGCCTCATCTATGGTTGTTTTTATTGTCTCCTGGTTTCCGTCGAATTCAAATTTCCCGAAATTATCGACATCAACCGCGCCGGTTCCCTCACGCATTGCCTTTTCTAAGCTTGCCATATCTTCAGGTGTAATGTTTACAGTTTGCACCTTTTCAACCCTGAATATGGTAAGCAGCTCACTGGCGGCAGTACGGACCGTCCCAAAACTAAAGCTGAAAGCAAGCGCCAAAACCAGTACCGCGGCAGTTGCAGCAACACGGTATCTTGACAGCATTGTTAAAACCCCTTTCTTTTTATCGCCATTATATTTTTTAGATTCCTGTCTAAGTTTATATGCACCCTTAAACCGGTTCCAGGCCGCGCCGGTATCAACCTCATTCCGCCCCAGAGAGCTCATATATCCGGCCAGCATGCCGCTGGCAAAAACCTGGTTTTCCCGCAGCAGCTCGAGCTGCTCTCTGCAGCTCTTACAGGTCTGGAGGTGCTCCTCCATCCCGCTCTTTTCGTTGCCTGTTATTTCCCCGTCCAGGTATGCCTGCAGTGAACCGGGATTATAGCACATCATGATCACTACCCCCGAGCTTTAAATATTCCGACTTAAACCTGGCGCGGGCCCGCGCCAGCAGGGTGCCGACAGAAGACTCTTTAACGCCGGTGATCCGTGCGATGGCGGCGTAATCCATTCCGGAAAACTTCAACAGCAGGCAGGCCCGGTCTCTCTCAGGCAGAAGCGCTAATACCCGCCGGGTAAAAGCCATTTTTTCGTCCCGCAATAATTCCTCAGCCGGATCTGGTTCCATTACTGCCAGGGAATCTCCAACGTCCGCTTCCCTGCGTCGCCTGCTTTTCTCGCTGTTCAGTTGGTTATAGGCCATGTTGGTGGCCACCCTGGTCAGCCATCCGCCGGGGTTGGTAAATTCACGGGGCGGGGCTTCGTACAGCTTGATAAACGCTTCCTGGGCAACGTCCTCCGCGGCGGAGCGGCTGCCCAGGAGAGCGGTAAGCCTGCGGCAAACAGACGGATAGTGGCTTTCGAAAAGCTCTTTGAAACCGTTCATGTTATTATTAAAACTGGCGGTAATTAACGGCACTGCCCGGACCTCCATTGACTGTTTCATTCATATAACAGGTTCAAAGCCATTTTTGTGACAGTCACCAAATAAATTATATCATATTTAAAAAACTTGACAGCTGAAACACGGCATACATATACTATTTCTAAATATGCCGTGTTTTTTTACTAAGATATCTTATTGAATAATTAATGGAGGAATATATGAAGAAGCTTGGCGTGAAGGGCAAATCCTGGTTGAAGGGATTCCATGTGTTTTTCGCCTGCGCCTGGGTCGGCACAGGTATTTCGATGGTACTGTTGTCGATCATAAACGGGCATATCCAAGGCGGGGACGAAATTTACGCTGTCAATGCATCAATCAAACTGCTCGATGACTACATCATTATTCCGGCAGCGATCAGCTCGCTGATCACCGGGCTCCTGCTTTCACTGTACACCAACTGGGGGTTTTTCAAGTTCAACTGGGTCATATTTAAATGGGCAGCCACCATTGCCCAGATCTTATTCGGCACTTTCTGCCTCGGGCCGTGGACAAACGGCGCGGCGCTGATCTCAGACCTGGAACGCGGCCTGGCGCTCCAAAACAGCGAGTATTTACACGACAAGCAGATGGGCGCCATCTTTGGCGGGATCCAGGTGCTGCTCCTCATTGTCCAGGTGTTTATATCGGTATATAAACCGTGGGGCAAAAGAGGGGCAAGAGTATGATAATTTTAACAGCTGCTTTAGGATCTATTTCGCCCGCTCCAAAAGATCTTGCTGCACATCCCCGCTGAGAGATTTTCTTTCCACATAATGATAGCATCCTCTTGGTTATCGGAATAATAGCGTTTGCGGACACCTCTGTCTTTAAATCCCAAACCCTGGTAAAGATGCCTGGCAGCTTCATTTGACGGGCGGACTTCCAGGGTCATGCTTTTAACACCCCTAATAACAGCCTGCCGGATAATCTCCAGCATCAGCGCCAGGCCGATGCCCTGACCGCGGCAATCCGCCCTGACTGCCACATTGGTAATATGTGCCTCGTCAAGAATCAGCCACATGCCGCCGTACGCAACTAACACATCTTCATGTAAGGCAACTAGATAATATGCGAAATCATTCTGCAGCAGCTCGCCTGCGAAAGCACTGCGCGACCAAGGCGTCGGAAAGGCTTCTTTTTCAATCGCCTCAACCTGGTCAAGGTGCTCCTCACGCATCTTCTCAAACCTGATGTCCACTGTTTCAACTCCCGGACATATTCTTTTTAAGCCAGTTCGACTCCGCTTCCGATACCCTGATATAATCGGGGCAGAGTTTTGCGGGATCCATACCCCTGCCCTCCCGGAAGGCAGCCAGGCCCAGTTCAGCCACCACAGCGCCTCGGGGAAAGTTGGAAATTGCAGGCGCAAATTTAGCCATCTCTCCCAGGCCGGCTTTAAAAACAGGTCCGTACTGGGAAACACCATCTCCTGCAAATATCACCGGGCCGTTTAAGCTTAACAGGATCTCCACCAGCTTTTCGGGGTGTACAGCCATAGGCCCGGCCAGGCAGTTCAAAACTCCATTGTTGCCATAAATGGAGGTATAGACTTCATTTCTGCGCGCGTTTAAAACCGGACAGATAAAACGATGACCAGACAGCGGGTATGCCAGTGATGCCAGGGTCGATATGCCCACCACTTCCAAACCAAGCACCTGCGCCAGTGATTTGGCGGTACTCATGCCAATGCGCAGGCCGGTAAATGAACCGGGGCCCCCTGATACGGCAATCCCGGTGATGCCCCGCTTTCCCACCCCCGATTCCTCGAGTACGGATTTAATCATAGGCAGCAGGTTAACGGAATGGGTGCGCTGGTTAAAAACCATCCGCTCAGCCAGGATTACCCCGTCACCGGCGACCGCCACCGCGGCAACCGCTGTTGCAGACTCAATTCCCAGCACGTACAACAGTCATCAGCTCCTCTATTAAAAGCCGGTATCTCTCACCCCTGGGCGAAATGGTGATCTGCCGGCAGCCTTCTTCTTCCGGACACCTGTCGATTGTTATGTCCAACCTATCTTCCGGAAGCAGCTCGTTAATCTTTTCAGCCCACTCAATCAGGATGACAGCACCGCTATAAAAATATTCCTCATAACCAAGATCATCCATTTCCAGGACAGAGTCCAGGCGATAAACATCCATATGGTAAAAGGGCAGCCTGCCATAGTATTCATTAATCAAGGTAAAGGTGGGGCTGGTTACATTGTCCTCTATGCCCAAACCGCGGGCTATCCCCTGGGCAAAACAAGTTTTCCCGGCGCCGAGCCCACCGTAAAGGCAGAGCATATCCCCGGCACGCAGAATTGAACCCAATTGTTTCCCCAATATGCCGGTTTCTTCCGGCGAAAAAGTTTCAATCACAGCCACAAGTCACACCCCATATAAATTAAACTCTTTGCCGGCCAGCCGCAACAATCACTTTAACATTATCCCGGAAATTCTGCAATATCAGCACGGGTTTATTATATCAAAGCCAGGCTCACACAGACAGAAAAAAACCCCTTACGGGGGTTTGCTAATTGTCAGTTTACATACAGCCTGCAACTTTAGTTTCTGCCATATCATTAAATTCATACACAAATTTTTTTAGCAGTTCCTTGATTTCCTCAATATCAAATGGTTTGGCAATATAGCACCAGGCTCCTTTGGTCTTCACATCGGATACTGTCTGTTCGGAACCGTAAGCAGTCATAATAACGACCTGGATCTCCGGTCTCGCTGCTTTTATTTTTCCCAGCGCCTCCAGTCCCCCGATCAAGGGCATTCGGACATCCATAAAAATCAGGTCGGGCTTTATTGAGCAGGCCATTTCAATGGCTTCCATCCCGTTTTGAGCCATATAGGACTTGTGCCCTGACTCCCTCACCACAATGTCCAGGAGAAAACGCACTCCTGCCTGATCATCCACAATCAATACCTTCAGCTTCTCTCGTGCCATTTCGACACCTCTCGACAAAATATTACAACATAATAACATTTCAGTATAAGATAACCAAATAAGGTATTCGACCTGTTGCTGCGATATCCTTTAATAAAATAGATTATTTATAACAAAATGTCAAATATTTTCTTATTTTTCCAGAGATGCTAATACAGAGGCAACACCTTTCTGCCGTTAATGAATACCTGTCTGACCCGGGAAGCGATATCCAGGGGATGGCGGTCCAAGATAACAAGATCGGCGTCTTTACCCGCTTCTATACTGCCAATTTGTTTTTCCAGCCCCAAAATCCTGGCTGCATCTATTGTAATGGACTTCAAGGCCTGTTCTTCAGACAGCCCGCCCTTGACAGCGAGAGCCGCAGATACAGCCAGATACTGCACAGGGACAACGGGGTGGTCTGTCATAATGGCAAACATAACTCCTTTTTCAGCAAGTACCCTGGCTGTCTCAATGGTCACTCCCTGCATTTCCACTTTTGCCCTGTTTGCTATCACAGGCCCGATCACAGCCGGGATTTTTTTGTCAGCGAGCCGTTGTGCTACCAGGTGGCCCTCGGTACAATGTTCAATGATCAGATCTATGCCAAACTCATCAGCAATCCGCAGCGCTGTCATGATATCATCAGCGCGGTGGGCATGAACCCGCAGCGGCACTTCTTTCCTCAATACTCTTCCAATCGATTCCATCTTTAAATCTCTTTCCGGTGACTCTTTTTTCATATATTCACAGCCCCGGATCAGGGCTTCTCTGATTATCGCTGCTGAAGCCATGCGTGTAGCGGGAGTTTTTTTATCCTTGCCATAACTGCGTTTTGGATTTTCACCGAGAGCTGCCTTTAGCCCAACAGGAAACCGCAGGATCATATCATCAACGACTTTTCCATGGGTTTTCATCGCCACCATTTCACCGCCGATAATATTGGCGCTGCCCGGTCCTGTTACCAAGGTGGTTACACCGCCCGCCAGGGCATCGCGGAATCCCAGATCCATGGGGTTAACAGCGTCGATCGAACGCAAATGAGGGGTTACAGGATCTGTTGTTTCGTTGCTGTCGTCCCCTTCCTCCCGGTAAATTTCTTCGACGATCCCCACATGGCTGTGCGAGTCGATCATCCCGGGCATGACGATCATCCCTGCCGCATCAAATATTTCAGCGCCCGGAGGAATCAGAATCCCCTCGTGCACTCCAATAATTTTACCCCCGTCTGCAATTACTGTCCCTATTTCCAAAGGACGTCCGGCCATAGTAATAATCTTCCCGCCGGTAATGGCAAGCATAATAACCTTCCTCTCCTGAATAACCTTTACAGTATGGCATTCTTGCTGATAAGTATGACTACGCTCTGAGGCGCAACTGGGTGATAAACATGTCCTGGCAGCGGGTGAGCGTTTTCTTCCTCAAGCAGATCCAAACCTTGAGGGAGGGAGGTGTCCAGGATTCTGGAAAAAACCGATCCGGGATGGATGCGGGGAAGCTGGAAACTCTTTGCTTCCTTGAGAGCGTTTAAAACAATTAGAATATCACATTTCTTATCCTCTTCAGATACTCCAATTAATTCATTTCCCTTGATCAGAAAGGCCAGAAAGCCCTTTTCGGGGTTGTTCCAATCCGGTGGATCGAGATCTTCAGAATACCAGTTAATATCTTTTATGGCATCGAGATCGAGATCCCGCCCTGTAAAAAAGGTTTCCTGCCAGAAATGGGGGTGGCGTTTGCGAAAGTCTATCAGCTTCCGGACAAAATCAACCAGATCCTTATTGGTTTCCGCCAGGGACCAGTCCAGATAACTTATCTCATTGTCCTGGCAGTAAGCATTGTTGTTGCCTCTCTGGGTTCTCATAAACTCATCCCCAGCCAGGATCATGGGTACTCCCTGGGAAATCATGATCAGTGTAAGAAAATTTTTTATGTTCTTTTTCCTTAGTTCATTTATCATGGCATTAGCAGTCTCTCCCTCATGCCCGCAGTTAAAAGAGAAGTTTTCGCTGACACCGTCCTTATTGTTCTCCAAATTAACCTCGTTGTGCTTTTTTTCATACGAGACAAGATCTTTAAGGGTGAAGCCGTCATGACTGGTTACATAATTTATGCTGTTGAATGGTGTCCGGCCATCATCGGCGTATAGATCAGAACTGCCGGTTAAACGGTAGCCCATTTCCGGCAGCATCCCAGGCATTCCTTTAATAAACTTTCTGACGCTGTCACGGTACATACCATTCCACTCAGCCCAGTCCAGGGGAAAATTCCCGACCTGGTAGGAATCATGAGTAGCATCCCACGGTTCAGCAATCAGCTTCACACCTGCTAATACGGGATCCTGGTGGACCGCCGTGAAGAACCCTGAGTCCCTCGAAAAAGTGCCGTTGTCACGCCCGAGCACCGTAGCCAGGTCAAACCTGAAACCGTCCACGTGCATAACTTCTACCCAGTAGCGCAGTGAATCCATAACCATCTTAACAACCTGAGGCTCGTCAAAGTTCAAAGTGTTGTTGCAGCCGGTGTAGTCCACATAATAGCGTTTTTCGGTTTGCAGTTTGTAATATGTGACATTGTCAATACCTTTAAAACAGAGCGTTGGCCCCAGCTCGTTACCCTCGCAGGTGTGATTGTAGACCACATCAAGAATAACCTCAAGACCTGCACTGTGCAGGGCTTTTACCATCTGCTTAAACTCCTGCACCTGGCAGCCCGGGAAAGCACCGGTGCTGAAGCGGCTGTCCGGCGCAAAAAAACCCAGGGTGTTATACCCCCAATAGTTTACCAGACCCTTTTTGGTTAAAGCATCCTCGTCATGGCCGTGGTGAACAGGTAAAAATTCCACAGCGGTAATGCCCAGGTTTTTTAAATAAGGTATTTTTTCAATAACACCCAGGTAAGTGCCGGGATTTTTCACGGCTGAAGATGGATGGGCTGTCAGTCCCTTCAGGTGCGCCTCGTAAATAATTGTCTCCTGCAGGGGAATACACGGCGGCACATCATCTTCCCAGTCAAACCGATCATCAATCACTATACATTTTGGCGCACCGCCAGCGTTATCTAAAACATTAAAAGAGAAATCAGCCAGGTGTGAGGCAGGATTATAACCGAGATGCCAGGGGCCAGGCATAAACTTGCCCGTTATAGCTTTAGCATAAGGGTCGGTCAGAAGGCGGTTGGGATTAAAACGCAAACCTTTTTGCGGCTGGTAAGGGCCTTTGACGCGATAAGCATAAAGTTGTCCCGGGGCTATCCCTTCCACAAAGCAGTGCCATACAAAAAACGATCTCCTGCTCATATGAATGACATCTGTTGGTTTTATGTCATGGTGTTGGTCAAATAGTAAAAGATCTACTCCTTCAGCGTACTTTGAATATATAGCAAAGTTAACCCCGTCTTCAAACAGTGTCGCACCCTGAGGATAATTGCTGCCCGCGCTGATGTTCCTTCCCATTCTAACCTTCCTTTATCGTTATAATGAATCGGACATTAAAAAACCTTGCTCGGCTGTTTATACCGGGTAAAGGTTTTTTAAAAGAATATATTTTACCTGGGCTACAGGTCCACCAGTCCCAGGCTGATTTCAATAGCCTTATTTACTTTTGACATTGTGTCATTATCCAGCGTATAAACTTTCTCCAGAAGCCTGGACTTATCTATCGTTCTGATCTGCTCGAGCAGGATCACTGAGTATTTTTCAAGCCCGCCGGAGTTTACGGGTAATGCAACATGTGTCGGCAGCCTTGGTTTGTCGATCTGAGAAGTTATGGCAGCAACTATTGTTGTCGGGCTGTACTGGTTGCCAATATTATTTTGAATTATCAGGACCGGCCTGGTCCCCCCCTGTTCAGAACCTACAACCGGACTCAGGTCGGCATAGTAAATATCGCCCCGGCGGATTGACATTTATTTTACCTCCGTCACGGAAAGTTCATAAATATCTGTTACCTCTGACTCCAGGCAATAGTGCTCGATAACCAGGGCAAGGTTGATTTTGGCCATTTCAATGTAGCCTGTTTTCATCTGCTCTCTCAACAGCCGTCTTTTACATTCGGCAATATAAAAGTCCATGGCTCTGCGTATGCACTCGCTGCGGTCCTGTTGGTCGGCAGCCGCAATCCCGTCCAACTCCGCCAATAGTGAATTCGGCAGGCAGATCATTATCCTCTTTACTTCAGACACAGGCGATCCTCCCCGACAAAGCCGATATTATATAATATATATACCTTTAACATAATAATGTCAACGCTTTGAAGGCATGTCCCCGGTTCACAATGTTCCAGGCTTGGATGAAACGGTAACTTAATTCTTGACCGCTATTGGCCCCCTTGACAGGGCAATTTTCCCCGTCCGGACCAGTTCGACAATGCCGTAATCCTCAAGCACTGAACAGAACGCGCTGA
>CAYNIY010000026.1:14665-22197 GCA_964397525.1 uncultured Eubacteriales bacterium | reverse complement strand
AGGGACCAGAATGCTGCTGGCATCACTGCTGAGAGTTTTGCTTACCCGTTCTTTCTTTCAGGCCTTTTATCTTTGAGGGCCGTTACTGTGACAGGCTGGATTTTGAGGCGCTGGATGATCTGGGCCTGTATGTGCATATCCCTTTTTGCCGCTCACTATGCGGCTTTTGCCCGTACTGCAAGGAAATTTACCAGCAGCAAAAAGCGGACGCCTATAAGACAGCCCTGTTAAAAGAAATCGACCTGGTTTGTAGTGATATGACAGGCAAAAAACAGGTGACCAGCCTCTATTTCGGCGGGGGAACACCTGCGCTGATGATAGATGACCTGAAAGAGATCATTGCCAGGCTGGAGAAATATTTTACGATCGCGGGCGGCATCGGAGCGGAACTCCACCCGGCTGATATTACTGAGGAAAACCTGCAGAAGCTGAAAGCGGCTGGTGTGACGATGGTGAGCATCGGCATCCAGTCATTCAACGAAAACTGTCTGCGGAAATTGGGCAGGAGCAGCGGCTCTTTCACCGAAAGGCTGCGGCTTGTTGAAAAATACCGGTTCGACGTTGTGGATGTGGATCTGATATTTGCCATTCCGGGACAAACAGATGAAATACTGGCAGGTGATATCAAGACGGCATTCTCGCACGGGGCAACACAAATCTCAACTTACCCCTTTATAGACTTTACCTTTGCAGACAATGAATACAAGCCGCTGGCCGAAAATGTGAAGAAGAGGATGCTGAAAGCGCTGGCTGTGTACTGCTGCAGCATCGATACCGAAAGGACCTCTGTCTGGACTTTTGCCAAACGGGGCACAGATAAATATTCCTCAGTCACGCGGGATACTTTTTTGGGATTTGGCGTGTCGGCAACGACACTTTTAAAGGACAGCTTCAAAATCAACACTTTTTCGATTAAGGACTATATCGAGAGGGTAAATGCCGGTTCCCTGCCGACATCTTTGACCCTCCATTTTACCCCCAGGCAGCGGGCTGTCTATTACCTGTTCTGGAGCGCCTATGCCATGAATATCAACAGGGATAAATTCGCAAAAATAACCGGTGTTCCGCTGGACAAAATGTTCGGCCGCGAAATGTACCTGGCGGTGGTGCTGGGGCTGATCAGGAAAAACGGCGACAACTATGAGCTCACTGACAAAGGGGCGTATTATTACCACTACATTGAGCAGGTCTACACCACGGCCTATATTGATAAGATGTGGAATGTGTCAAGAAAACAGGCCTTTCCGGCACAGATTATACTGAAATAGCGGCTGCTTCCAGCCGCTATTTTACAGATTCTCAATAAACAAGCGCACCACATCGATGCCGCCGATGATAGTGCCGATAGAGGCGCCAATGTTGGCAAAAGTGACGATCAGCAAAATCCTGGTCACCTTGTTGTTCCAGAAGCCTTTAAGGCTGTAAATATCCTCGCTGAGATTTTCAAATTCCCTGACATTCGGCCGGCGGATGTAGGCTTGGGCCAGCCCGGCAAACCACCCTGCCGCCAGCAGGGGATGGAGGGTGGTCAGCGGCGCTGCCACAAAGGCAGCGAGAATGGCAAGCGGGTGCCCCAGAGCAAGCGCCGCGCCAAGCGCCGCAAAAGAACCGGTCCACAGCACCCAGTTAATTGATTGCTGTATGCCGGCAGCGGGATGGACAATAAAGGTATAGGCGATGAGAGCCAGGATCATGAGTGGAATAGCCCACCCGATGATTACCGGCACCCGGGAGCCGGCAGGCTGCTGGGATAATGCGGTTAAATCATGTTCCTTGTATATTTCTTCTTTAATGCCCGGAATATGCGCGGCCCCCAAGACCGCCACAATCTTTTTCCCCGGCGCATCTTTAATTTTTTGCGCCAAATACTGATCACGCTCGTCAACCAAAGGGCGCTTTAATTTGGGAAAGGATGCTGTTAAATCATTGAGGATTGAGTTGAGCATGTCCTGTGATTTCAGCTTCTCCAGGTCCTCTTCCGTGATCTCTTCCGTATTGAAAATACTGAACACAATCTCGCTGATCAGCCGGGCTTTTCCCCCAAAACCTACACCATGCCAAATACGGGCGAAGGTCGTCTGGATGTTTCGATCGGCCAGCACCAGGTTGGCCCCGGCTGCTTTTGCCGAGGCAATGCCCTGGATCATTTCCTGCCCGGCCTTAATGCCAAATTGTTTGGCGATGCGTTTTTGAAAGGACGACAAGACCAGGTTTATTAACAGCAAGGTGGATTTCTTTTCCTTGATAATCTTGAAAATGTCTGCGTCCTGCCACTTGCTGCCTTCCGTTATGGTTTGATATCTCTGCTCATCCAGTTCTACGCAGACAGAGTCCGGCTTTTCGGTTTCAATGACTTCTTTCACCAGATCCACGCTGTGCCTTGATACGTGGGCCGTGCCAATCAGGATGATTTCTTTGCCGTCCAGGTCCAGCCTGGTTATGTTTTCATTTGTTTCAGACATATTTACCTTCCTTAATAAACCTTCTTGTGCAGGTCAACTACCTATGATTCTACCACAACAGGAAGCAAAGGGACGTTCTTTTTGCTTCCCTCATTATTAGGCGCTCTGCAGCTGCACTCTTGCATCATGTTCTTCCAGCGCGCGGCGGAACTGTGTTTCGTACAGTTTATGATACACGCCGTTTTTGGTGAGCAGTTTTCTGTGGATGCCGCGTTCCACGATTTCTCCGCCCTGCATGACCAATATCTCATCCGCCGCCATGATTGTAGACAGCCGGTGCGCGATGACAATGCTGGTCCTTTCATGCAGCAGCTGTTCTATGGCCTCCTGGATCAGGCTCTCGGATATCGAGTCCAGAGCTGAAGTCGCCTCGTCCAGGATGATCAGTTTCGGGTCCTTCAATATCACCCGCGCGATCGAAACCCTTTGTTTTTCGCCGCCGCTCAGTTTGACACCGCGGTTTCCAACCAAGGTATCGTAGCCGTCCGGCAGGCCGGCGATGAAATCGTGGATATTCGCTTCGCGGCATACCCTGATAAGATCGTCGTCGGTGGCATCAGCCTTGGCATAAAGCAGGTTTTCTTTTATGGTGCCGTTAAACAGGTATGTGTCCTGTGTGACGACGCCGATCGAGCTGCGCAGGTATCGAAGACTCAGGTCGCGGATGTCCGTTCCATCCAGCCTGATGCTGCCGTCAGTCACATCATATAACCGCGGGATCAGGTTGACCAGTGTTGATTTGCCTGCGCCGCTTGCGCCCACCAGCGCCACAGAACTCCCCACCGGGATGTTGAAGCTGATATTTTTGAGGATGGGCTGTTTCTCATCATAGCTGAAGTTTACATGGTCAAACTCCAGGCTGCCTGTTGTTTTAGCCGGAATCAACGCGTTGCGTCGGTCTTGAATGTCCACCGACATGTCGAAGTATTCAAAAATCCTTGTAAACATTGCCAATGAGCGGATCAAGTCCACCTGTATATTCAAAAGGGAATTCACCGGCTGGTACATACGCGTCAGCAATGCGGCCATCATGGTAATATCGCCGACGGACAAGGCGGTTTTGCCGTAATTGATCATCAGCAACCCGCCCGCCAGGTAGATGAGCATGGGCCCGATGCCCGAATAGGTGCTCATGGCCATGCGGAACCAGCGCCCAGCCATGTTTTCTTTGATGCGCAGGGTGGTCATCTCGCTGCTGGCATTTTTGTATTTATCATATTCCATGTGCTCATTGGTGAAAAGCTTGGACAGCATCTGGCCGCTTACGCTCAGTGTTTCATGCAGGATTTGGTTGATTTCGTCATTCTTTTGCTGTGACTGCAGCGCGAGCATCCACCTTGTCCGACCGACCCTTTTTGTCGGGATCACAAACAGGGGCACGATAATAATGCCGATCGTTGCCAACTGCCAGCTTTTATCGTACATGATGATCACTGAGGTGATCAATATCGCGACGTTGCGCAAAACATTCGTCAGAGTTCCGGAGATCACGCTTTCCACACCGCTGATGTCACTGGTCATGCGGGTAATAATGTCACCCTGCTTACTGGTGGTGAAAAACAGGTGGGACATCTTTTGCAGGTGCGCGTACATGCGGTTTCTCATGTCAAAAGTAATGTGCTGCGCCATCGATACATTCAGGTAGCTCTCCAGCACGCCAATCAGGTTTGAAGCGATCAGCACCCCGGCCGAGGCGGCAATCAGCAGAATGAGCATGTCCAGATCCTTGCCGATCAGCCCCTCGTCTATGATTTTGCCGGTTAGTACTGCCGGCAGCAATCCTAAAACGGATGACACAGCGATAGCTGTGATCACCAATAACAGCTTCAGCCGGTAAGGCAGCAGGGTGCTGAATATCCTTTTCAGCAGTGCGCCGGTGATTTGCGGCTTATTCTGTTGTTCTTCTTCCGTCAGAAACCCGCGCCCGCCACGAATCCCGTTTCCTGTTGCCATTTGTCTCTCCTCTTGATTAGTTGTTATACCTGACCGTTGTCAGTGTTGATGGTCCTGTTTCTCCCTGTCCGCCTGCAGCTCATCACTTCGCTTCTCCGCCCGTTCTGCCAACCTATCGCAAAGCTCGCAGAAGATCTTCTGTTCCTGTTCGTCCAGGTCTTCAGCCAGAATGTCGATATATTGGCGCTTTGCTTCCTTGTGGCGTTTCAGTTCTTCTGCCCCAAGTTCTGATATCGATACCCGCACAACGCGCAAGTCTTTTTCGTCCCGTGTGCGGACGACCATACCGCTTTCTTCCAGCTTGTTCAGCATCTCTGTCAGCGAGGACGGCCGGATATCCATCATGTCCGCCAGCTCACGCGAGCTGGCGCCGCTGTGGGCTGCGATGATCCGCATCAGCTTTCTGCTGCCCCGCGACTGCTGTCCGGGTTCTGCCGGCCTGCGCCGCATGACGCGCACCAGCCGCAGCAGCGATTCTGTCACATTATAAGTTCTTTCCACGATAAACCTCCCGGGAATTAAATTAGGTACCTAAATACTAATTACATATTAGTACGGTACCTAATGATTGTCAAGTGGCAGCAAGGAAGCAAGGGGACGTTCTTTTTGCTTCCCTCCATATTGTGTGATATAATGGTTAAAAATGGAGGAAGTGTCGTTAAATGGTAAGACAGGCGAGGGAACGTTGTGAAAGCTGCATTTACCACATAGTTTTAAGAGGGATCAATCGACAGGATATCTTCTTCGATGATGATGACTATCGACGCTTCTTGTTTACGCTGGAAAAGAAAAAATCGAAAAAACAGTTTGTGTTATATGGCTATTGCCTGATGAGCAACCATGTACATTTATTGATCCGGGAAGGGAACGATGGAATATCGCGAATCATGAGTAGAATCGGAACAAGTTACGCCTGGTGGTACAACCGTAAATATGACAGAAGCGGCCACGTATTCCAGGGACGCTTTGGGAGTGAATGTGTCAGGGACGACACACACCTTTTAACAGTGGTTCGTTATATCCACAACAATCCGGTTAAGGCAAAGATGGTAAGCTTACCTGAAGAATACCGTTGGAGCAGCATTTGGGCATATTACGGAGGTTGTGAGCATACTGCAGGACTAACTGAAAATGAATCTGTCCTGGCAGTGATTAGTAAAAATAAAACAGATGCCATTAAAGAATTCAGAGAGTTCATGAAGCTGGAGAACGAGGATATATGCCTTGATGATCAAATCAAGCTGCGGAAGACTGATGAGGAGGTAAAAGCAGAGATAGAATCCATAATGAATGGTGAGCCAATAGGAAGTATGTTGGGATTGGGAAAGAAAGAACAGCAGGAAATCCTAAAAAAGATCAAAAATAGCAAAGGTGTAACTCAGCGACAAATTGCCCGTATTACAGGAATCAATCCGAATATCGTATTTAAGGCATAAAAAGGATGGAAGCAAAAAGAACGTCCCTTTGCTTCCACTCGTTCCCCGTCTTCTTTTCCTGTTGTATGAATCGCTTTATGCCGGGATGCCGAGCGCGTCGGCGATGTCTTTGAGCGCAGCCGCCTCAGCCTCATTAACCTTTTCGCCGCCGAAGCCCAGGAAACCGCCTTCCTTGGACGCCTCAGCGCTGTGTTTGGCAGCTTGATAAACCCACTGCTTGTACCCTTCGGCCTCTGCCGGCGCCTTTTGCGCCAGTGTTGCAGCGAGGACGCGGCAGGCTTGCAGGCATTGGGCCTTGATCTCTTCAGGCTTCTTGCCCATTTGCGGCATTTCGGGCCTTTCCTTCTTGTCCATTTTTTCTTTGAAGTCGGCCACCACGGCGTCGATCAACGCATTGCCGCTGGCTGTTTTTATCCCTTCCAGGATCAGCTTGGGGAAAACCATCATTTCTTTAACGGCGCCAACAGGGCCGCTGGGGCTGGCAAACGTGATATACAGGGCTGCCATTTGTGGTGTGGTGGTGATCTGCTGCCAGTCTTCTGCTGTAAAATCCGCCTTGCTTACCATTTCTTCACTCCTCCTTTAATTTCGCATAATTAGATGGGGGAACGATCAGGTGTTAAGACAGCTATCTTCGCTTTGTATTATTTTCCATTATATAGAGTTATAATGGATAGAGCAAGTAAGCCTGGCAGCGAGAGGACGTACTTTTTGCTTCCCCTTGTTTCCCGGCGATTGTTTGGAGGTTATGGATATAGTGCAAGCAGAAAAGCATATAGACTTGGCCAATCACGTGAGGATCCCTTATATGGAGACAGGAGATGCTGCGGGAATTCCCCTTGTTTTGCTGCCCGGCATGGCTGACACCTGGCACACCTTTGAGCTGATCCTGCCATACCTGCCACAATTCATCCATGTTTTTGCCCTGACCCAAAGAGGTACCGGAGATGTGGTCCGTCCTGAATTTGGGTATCGCACAAAAGATTTTGCAGGTGATCTGCTGCTGTTTTTGGATGCGCTCCATATTGAAAAAGCAGTCATCCTGGGGGCTTCAAGCGGGGGTTTTACAGCCCGAAGCTTTGCCATCAGCCATCCCGGTCGCACCCTGGGGCTTGTGCTCCTTGGCTCTCCTTCCACCCTTCGGGATAAGCCGTCTGTGTTTGAGACGATCAACCACACGATGGCGAAGCTGACAGATCCGGTTGACCCGGAGTTTGTGCGGGAGTTTGCAGTCAGCATGACTGCCAAACCGGTACCGCAGGCATTCCTGGACATGATTGTCGCGGATCAATTAAAGATCCCTGCTCGGGTATGGAGAGAGACAAGCAGGGGCTTGCTGGAAGAGGAGTTCCCCGGTGAAATAAGCAGCATTAAAGTTCCCACTCTCATCATCTGGGGTGACCGGGATTCGATTGTAACAAAAGACGATACAGAGGCGCTTCTAAAGGCGATTCCGGGCGCAAAGCTTCTGGTGCATCAAGGCGCCGGGCATGTGTTGTATTGGGAGGAACCGGAGCGTGTTGCGTCAGATATTGCTGCTTTTATGGAAGAGATAGGGAAGCAAAGGGACGTTCTTTTTGCTTCCTTTTAGCCGCTCTTAAGCGGATGGACTGCCGCCTCGTTTACTTAAATTTATTAAAATTTTATTATTCATTAATTTATTGTTAATATATCATCTATA
>CAYNIY010000026.1:1857-14565 GCA_964397525.1 uncultured Eubacteriales bacterium | reverse complement strand
TTACGGAGGTGTATTAATCAATGGACAAAAAAGACAGGCCTGAAGGCAGGGAAAAACGTGTCGGTACAGGCGAAGGTAAGGTGGAAAAGCGCGGTGAAGGCCTGGGCGGTAAAACCGGGGGGCCGGTAGGAAACGCCGGCGGCTACGCTGACAGGACCGAAAGCGCGCCAGCGCAGCCGGCGGGAGGTGCGGACCGCACACCGGGCGGCACTGCTTCCGGAAGCGGCAGCAGGGCTCTCGGCGGCGGCTCTTCAAAATTAATCATCATCCTGCTTGTCCTGGCTGCCATCTACTACATATACAGCTCGTCCGGCAAACCAGACTCCACCGGCAGCCTGCAGCCTGGGACACAGACCAGCACTGCCACCTTTGTCGACAAAGGCGCGTACGCGGTTAACACCAACGTCTCCAGCCTGGCGCGTGCCAAGCGCACTGTTCTGCTGGGCAACGGCCAGGACAAAGCTACGATTATGGTATACATGTGCGGGACCGACCTTGAGGCAAACGGCGGCATGGCCACTGCTGATTTACAAGAGATGCTGAACGCCAGGATTTCGGATAAGGTAAACATAATAGTTGAGACCGGCGGCGCGGCCAAGTGGCAGAACAGCGTCATCAGCAACAGGACCAACCAGCGCTACCTCGTGACCTCCGAAGGCCTCAAGCTGATCGAAAACAATCTCGGCAGAAAGTCAATGGTCGACCCTGCCACACTTTCAGACTTCATCCGTTACAGCAAGGCAAACTACCCGGCGAACCGGTATATGCTGGTGATGTGGGATCACGGCGGCGGCTCCCTGAGCGGCTACGGTTACGACCAGATTTTTCCGAATGACGGCATGACGCTTGATGAAATAGCCACCGCCCTCAGGAACGGCGGCTGTGCCTTCGACCTGGTGGGCTTTGACGCCTGCCTGATGGCCACGCTTGAAACAGCTATGGTATTGGAGCCCTACGCCGATTACATGATAGCGTCGGAGGAGGTTGAACCGGGCAACGGCTGGTATTATACCAACTGGATAACAGCCCTGTCTGAGAACACATCCATCGCAACAATTGACCTCGGCAAGAAACTGATCGACGAATATGTGCAGGATGTCAAGGCAAAAACACCGCAAAGCCAGGCCACCCTTTCACTGATTGACCTGGCCGAGCTGAAAGGTACAGTTCCCGCTTCGTTTGCTGCCTTTGCCTCCTCGACCAGCGCTCTGATTGACAAGGAAGAATATAAAACCGTTTCCAACGCGCGCGCCGGTACCAAGGAGTTTGCGACATCCTCCAGGATCAACCAGATAGATCTTGTTCATTTTGCCCAAAACCTTAACACCAGCGAGTCAAAATCATTTGCCGATGTGCTGCGGAGCTGCATTAAGTACAACCGCACCTCAACAAACATCACCAACTCGAACGGTGTGTCCATATTCTTCCCCTACGGCAAGCTTTCAAAACTCGGCCCCATGCTTGAGACATACGATGAAATCGGCATTGACGACGAGTACAGCAAATGCATCAGGAGCTTTGCGAGCGTTAACGCCGGCGGGCAGGCTGTCTCGAGCGGCAGCGGCAGCCCCCTCGAAATGCTGCTTGGCGGTCTTTCCGGCAGCGCCACACAGGCAGCCCCTGCCACCGGAATCTCAGGCAGCGATGCGGTAGGCCTCCTGCTGAACACATTTTTGTCAGGCGGTGATTTCAGCAGCATCACAGGCCGTGCCGGCGGTTCCTCCGAATGGCTGGACGTCGAGCGCATAAAAAATTCTGCGCAGTTTTACGAGAAAAACCGGTTTGACGCGGCAGATCTTGTGATCACTGAAAAGAACAAACAGCGTGTGCTGGCGCTCACAGAAGAGCAGTGGGATCTAATCCAGCACATGGAAATGAATGTCTTCCTGGATGACGGTGAAGGGTTCATCGACCTCGGCCTGGACAATGTATATGAGTACAACAAAGACGGGGACTTGATCATGGAATACGACGGCACATGGCTGGCGCTGAACGGCCATGTCGTCAGCTACTATATGATGACCGACGACCGCTACGATAATACCTATACCACGATGGGGCGCGTTCCGGCTATGTTAAACGGCCAGCTAGTCGACATTATCATCGTCTTTGACAACGAGACCCCTTACGGCAAGGTACTCGGCGCCCAGATCAAGTATGATGCCGAGACACAGACCGAAACTGTGGCCAAGGGCCTTTTGGATATCGTTGCCGGCGATAAGATCGACTTCCTCTGCGATTACTACACCTATGACGGCGACTACAGCGACACCTACTACCTGGGTGATCAATACACCGCGACCGGCACCTGGAATATAGAAAACCTGTCTGTCGGCAGCAACAAATACAAGATGACCTACCGCCTGACCGATATCTACGACAACAAGTACTGGACGCCGCCCGTCACCGGTTAAGAGCTATAGTCTATGTCAGCATTAATAAGATTAGGAAGGAGTGAGCAGTCATGTTGTGGACAATTGCCGTGATACTCATAATCTTATGGATCCTTGGTATTGTTAGTGCCAATACTATGGGCGGGTTTATACACATTCTTCTGGTTATAGCAATTGTTATGGTTTTGATCAGGGTAATTCAAGGCAAAAAAATACTTTAACCAGTAACATAAAAATAAAAATTGGAGGTTTTTATTATGGCAGATTTCAAAGAGAATATTGATCAGACAATTGGTTCTATCAAGAAAAAGGCAGAAGAACTGAAAGAAAAGGCTGGGGATATGGCAGAAGAGCTGAAAGACAAAGCCGGAGACAAGGCAGGAGAGCTGAAAGATAAGGCTGAGGAATTAAAAGATAAAGCCGGAGATAAAGCAGAAGAATTGAAAGATAAGCTTGAAGACAAGGTCGATGAACTGAAAGGTAAAGGAAAAGAAAAAAAGGAAGAATTGATAGCAAAGGCTGAAAATAAGACCTGGTAGTGGAAGCAAGGAAGCAAGGGGACGTTCTTTTTGCTTCCATTAGATGAACATCGGAATTGACTTTCTGCCCTCTCTCAATATTTAAAGATCCAGAAAAAAACATATGAATTACAACAGGGCGTCCTTATTTTAATGAGGCGTCCTTTCTTTCCTGGCAAGGAAGAACAGGAAATCGGGGGACATTAAAATGAAGCAAAAAGAACGTCCCTCTGCTTCAAATGAGAGGAAGCAAAAAGAACGTCCCTCTGCTTCCTCCAAAATGTTGTTGCATTATTATTATAAAAATGTAATCCTATTAATGTATAAACTTTGGGTTTTTTAAATATATTTAAGGGGTGTAGGTTTAAGTGGGTGGATTGTTTGGGGTTGTTTCTAAAGAAGATTGTGTGATGGATGTGTATTTTGGTACGGATTACCATTCACACTTGGGAACCAGCCGGGGGGGGATGGCGATCTGGAGCGGGGGCAGCTTCAGCAGGTCAATTCATAACATCGAAAATACGCTGTTCAGAGCAAAGTTTGAAGCTGAGCTGGCAAGTACAAAAGGCAATATGGGCATTGGGTGCATCAGCGATACAGAACCTCAGCCTTTGACAATTCGTTCACACCTTGGCCAGTATGCACTCAGCACGGTAGCAAAGATTAACAATTTAGATGAAATAGTCAAAAAAGAATTCTCCCACCGAAAAAATATTCATTTTATGGAAACGAGCAGAGGCGCTATTAATCCGACAGAGCTGGTGTCTGTGATCATCGATCATGAAAATTCATTCAGCGACGGTTTATTAAAAGCGCAGGAGCTGATTGAGGGCTCCTGTTCGATCCTGCTTTTGACCCCGCAAGGGATCTATGCTTCCAGGGATAAACTGGGCCGGACTCCCTTAATAGTTGGCAGGAAAGCAGGTTCTTACTGCGTTTCCTCTGAATCCTGTACTTTTGCCAACCTCGGCTACGTTTTCAACTATGAACTTGGCCCGGGAGAAATCATCTTTTTGACACCGGACGGTATGGAAAAAATTGCGCCGCCCAGGGATAAAATGCAAATCTGCGCTTTCTTATGGGTATATTTTGGTTATCCCTCCTCAACGTATGAAGGCACAAGCGTTGAGGTTATGCGCAACAGAAATGGCGCGCTGCTGGCCAAGAATGACAATGTGGAAATTGACTTGGTGGCCGGGGTGCCTGACTCGGGTGTGGGGCATGCCATCGGTTACTCAAACCAGTCCAAAGTACCCTATGGCCGCCCTTTTATCAAATACACCCCGACCTGGTCCAGGAGTTTTATGCCGCAGAACCAGGAGATCAGAAACCTTGTGGCCAGGATGAAGCTGATGCCCATTCCTGAACTTGTCTCCGGCAAACGCCTGCTCTTTTGCGATGATTCAATTGTCCGCGGCACACAGATGAGAGAAACGGTAGACCTGCTGTACAAATGCAATGCCAGCGAAGTCCATATCCGGCCTGCCTGCCCGCCTATTGTTTTCGGTTGTAAATACCTCAACTTTTCAGTATCCCGGTCAGAAATGGACCTGGCTGCAAGACAGGCCATCATCAAGCTTGAAGGAAAAGAACCGGAGTCCCTTAACGCCTATTGCGACCCGTCAACTGAGCAGTACAACTGCATGGTGGACTACATCAGCAAGCGGCTCAACCTGTCAACGCTGAAATACCAAAATATCTATGACATGATTGATGCCATCGGCATCGGCAAGGATAAGCTCTGCACCTACTGCTGGAACGGAAAAGAAGCATAGGGGAAGGAAAAGCAGTAAATTTGTAGAAATATTGCATTGAATATAGCAATAAAAAGGAGATGAATCCCACATTGAAAAAAATCAGCGGTATATTAATCGTCCTTTTGTTTTTTTCATTACTGGCAATGGCAGGGTGTGGTTCCCGGGAAAAAATCACTAATCTGAGCCAGCTGGATGGCAAGCAGTTTGCTGTCCCAACCGGTACAGTCGCAGACAAACTGGTCTTAACAAAGTATCCCAATGCCAAATTCCAATATTACAATACCGTACTTGATGCATGCCTGGCTGTAAAAACCGGCAAAGCCGATGTGGCCGCCTATGATGAACCAATTTTAAAAAATATAGCTGCTAAAAATCCTGGCTTGCTGGTCCTGCCTGAGATGATCACAGTTGATAATTATGGTTTTGCCGTAGCCCTTGAAAATAAACAATTGAAAACTACTGTTGATGAGGTGGTAAAAGAACTGAAAGCCAATGGCACCTATGAGCAGATGATGACCCGCTGGTTCCCCAAAACCGGGAACCCCGCTCCGATGCCCAATATTGTGCTGGATGGAAATAAAGGCGTGCTGAAGTTTGGCACCGCTGCAGTTACCGAACCATTTGCATTTATTGACGGCAGCCAGAAAGTAGTGGGTTTTGATATTGAATTGGCTGGTTATGTTGCTCAGAAATTAGGCATGAAGCTGGAAGTGGTTAACATGGATTTCGGCGCCATGATCCCGGCACTGATGGCTGGCAAAGTGGATATGATCGGGGCATGTATTACCATTACTGATGAACGGGCTAAAAGCGTATTGTTTTCAGAGCCTTATTACAAGGGGGGCATAGCAGCCCTGGTTAAACAATAAAACTTTACAGGGGAGATTTTTATCGAAGATCTGATTGCAATTATTATTTCACTGGTCAAGAACATGTCGGTAATCATTGTCCTGGCATATGTTATGACCAGAACACAATATTTCAAGGAGATCCTTCAAAAAAAGACCAACTACAGACATCATATTGTCTTGATCTTAGTATTTGGTCTTTTTTCCATATACGGCACCCTGAGCGGTGAAAAAGTGCTTGGGGTGATGATTAACATCCGTGATTTGGGACCCGCCATAGCCGGTCTGATCGGAGGGCCGCTGGTGGGGCTGGGGGCTGGTTTGATCGGCGGGCTGCACCGCTATACTATGGGGGGCATCACCTGCCTGGCTTGTTCCATTTCGACCGTAATAGCCGGCCTGGCAGGAGGGATTATATATTACTGCCGCAAGGGTGAATTTATTAGCGTCCGGGGAGCCGCAATATTCGGCGTCCTGATGGAAAGCTTTCACATGGGACTGGGCTTATTAATCAGCCGTCCTTTTGATGCAGCTCTGGCCGCGATAAAGGTAGCCAGCCTGCCGATGATTATCAGCAATTCACTGGGCCTGGCCATTTTTGCCTTTGTTGTCAACAACCTGATTAAAGAGCGCCAAACAGAGGCGGACAAGGAATTAATAGAAGGTGAGCTGAAAGCAGCCCGGGAAATACAGATGAGCATCATCCCCAAGATCTTCCCGGTCTTTCCCGATCGGGAAGAGTTCGATATCCACGCGATACTTGAACCCGCGAAAGAAGTAGGGGGCGACCTTTATGATTTCTTTCTGCTCGATGACGAGCATCTTTGTTTTACCATTGGCGACGTATCCGGCAAGGGTGTGCCGGCATCATTATTCATGGCGGTCACCAAGACCTTAATCAAAGCCACGGCAGACATTAATATGACACCCGATGAAATATTAGCCAAAGTGAATGATAATCTTTACCAGGATAACGATTCATGCATGTTTGTAAGTTCATTTCTGGGGATACTGCATATTCCCAGCGGAGAGGTGCTGTATAGTAACGGGGGCCACAATCTGCCCTACATTGTTCATCACGACGGCAGCTGCCGGTTGCTTGAGAAAACGGCCGGTATTGCTTTAGGAGTGCTGAAAGGGGCGGAATACGGCCGCAGCCGGGTGAAACTGAACCGCAATGATATTCTGGTTTTATACACGGACGGGGTGACAGAGGCCATGAACAAAGCAGGTGAATTAATGGGCAGTGTGCTCTTCGAAAAAGTTCTCGTTACTCTGGGTTCAGGTAATGCCCGTAACCTAACCCAGGGAATATTGGCAGCTGTGAAAGGTTATGCCGGCGGAGCCCAGCAATCGGATGATATTACCATACTGGCAATTAAATATGAGGTAGGGTAAGATGCATAGGGCGATAAAGAATGAACTTACAGAAATAGCCAGGCTGGCTGAACAGGTTGAAGAATTCGGGGTCAATAACAATATTGAGCCATGTTACATATTTAACATCAACCTTTCCCTGGATGAACTGATCACTAATACCATCAATTATGGTTATGACGACCATGAGGAGCATGTGATCCTGATCAATATGTACCTGGCAGAGAGTGAAATAGTGATTCAGGTTAAGGATGATGGAATGCCTTTTAATCCCTTGGACATGCCCATTCCTGATTTGAGCCGGGAGCTGGATGAAAGACCGGCCGGTGGGTTGGGTATATATTTGGTCCGCACCATGATGGATCAGGTTGAGTATGAGCGCCGGGATGATCATAATATTATCACCATGCATAAAAGGCTTACAGGGAGGATAGATAATGAAAATTCAGGGCCACAAAGTAGGAGCGGCAGTAGTAGTTGAAGTGGAAGGGCGTCTGGATTCAGTCACTTCCAGCGAGTTGGAAAAAGAAATATTATCATACCTGCAGAGCGGAGAGCACAACCTGTTAATAGATTTTGCCGGCCTGGATTACATCAGCAGCGCCGGGCTGCGGGTTTTGCTCATGGCGGCAAAAAAGGCTAAAGCAGCAGGCGGCCGGGTCGTATTGGCCAACCTCGTCAATAACGTCAAAGAAGTATTTGATATAGCTGGTTTTACCAGTATATTTCCTGTTTTTCAGTCTCAGGATGATGCTCTGGCGGCATTCAAAGGCTGAACCGGTGAAGGGGGGCTGATCACATCAAGAAGGTAACATTGGCAGGAGGTATGGTCCTACTCGTTCTGGCCCTGTCTGTTTTCGCTTTAACGCAGGAGAAATTGTCATTTCTGCAATATCTCTCGAACGGCTTCTACAACAACATCATCCTGGAACAACGCTATTTGCTGATCTTGGAAGGGATACAAACTACAGTTATCATATCGATATTTGCCGCCCTTTTTGGCACGCTGATGGGAGCCCTGGTTTGTTTTATGCGCATGTCCAAGCGGAAAATCCTGAGCCTGCCTGCCCGCCTGTATATTTACCTGCTGCGCGGGACGCCGGTGCTGGTATTGTTAATGATCGTCTATTACTTGGTATTTGCTTCAGTTAATATAAACCCGGTATTGGTGGCTGTATTGGCTTTTGGTTTAAACTTCGGAGCTTATGTCTCAGAAATGTTTCGAACATCGATCGAGAGTATCGATAAAGGTCAGGCTGAAGCCGGGATTGCCAGCGGTTTTTCCAAAATCCAGACCTTTGGTTATATCATTATGCCACAGGCCCTGCGTCGTGTACTGCCGGTCTATAAGGGCGAATTTATCTCCCTGGTAAAAATAACTTCAGTTGTAGGCTATATTGCTGTGCAGGATCTGACCAAAGCCAGTGATATTATCAGAAGCCGCACCTATGACGCTTTCTTTCCGCTGATTATGGCAGCTGTACTCTATCTATTGATAGCTGCTGTGTTTACTACGTTCCTTGACCGGCTTGAACTGTCAGTTAACCCCAAAAGAACATTTTAGGCGGGGGTGAATAATTTTGATTAAGATCAGGAACCTGTCTAAAAATTATGGAGATCTGGTTGTACTGAAAAACATAACCACCGATATTCAAAAAGGTGAGGTTATCGCCGTCATCGGGCCATCAGGATGCGGCAAGAGCACATTTCTGCGCTGTCTGAATTTGCTGGAAACGCCCAGTGGGGGCAGTATTCATATAAAAGATATTCCCCTGATGGATAAAAGCACTGACGTTGCGAAAGTCCGCCAGTATATTGGCATGGTATTTCAGTCTTTTAACCTGTATGCGCACCTAAGTGTTCTTGACAACCTGACAATCGGGCCCACAAAACTGCTGGGATTAAGCCGGAGCGAAGCCCAGGCAAGCGCGATGGATTTACTGCGCCTGGTCGGGCTGGCAGAAAAAGCTTCTAGTTACCCCGATGAACTCTCCGGGGGTCAGAAACAGAGAGTGGCGATTGCCCGCTGTCTGGCCATGAAAACGGAAATATTGCTTTTTGATGAGCCTACCTCGGCCCTGGACCCGACTATGGTCAGCGAAGTGCTGGCTGTGATCCGCCGCTTGGTGCGGGAGGGCATGACCATGGTGATCGTAACCCACGAAATGGAATTGGCCCGCAATATTTCTGACCGGGTATTTTATCTGGATGAAGGGATAATCTACGAGGAGGGCACACCCCAACAGATTTTTGGAAATCCGCAAAAAGAAAAAACCAGGGCTTTCATAAACAGAATACGCAGCTTTACCTATCATATTACCAGCAGGGAATATGACTTATATGCCATGAATGCTGAAATTGAAGCGTTTTGCGATAAACATATGCTTTCTGCCCGGTCCTGTAACTACATCATATCGCTGGCTGAAGAAGTTCTTGGTTTGCAGTCTGACTTCAGTGATATAAATATAAGTCTTAACTACGCAGAAAAGGACGGCAGCCTGTCCTTTATTTGTGCAAGTACCGGTGAGAAAACCAATGTCCTCGAGGACGGCGAGCGGGAGGACGATATCGGCATTATACTGATCAAAAGCAGGTGTGAGAGCATTGACTATAAATATGAAAAGGGCAGGAATATTTTAACCTTAAAGGTAAAAGGGGAGCCCAGGGGCAATAATCTGCATGTTGACGCTTGTTGAAGGTGCAGTTTTGATTATAAAACCAGCAGAGTTTTTTCATATGTTAGGGGCTAGTCGATGAGTAAAGATAAAATACTACCCGGTGAAGAAAATACTGAAAAGCAGCAGGATCTGCCTGCAGGCTGCTTCTCCTCCTGGCTCCGCCGTACACGGAGCGCACTGGTGAAAGAAAACGGGGCAGATGTGCCATGCGGTGATTGCATCGCCTGCTGTATGTCATCTCATTTCATCCATATCAGGCCGGAGGAGACCCGGACCATAGCCCGGATCAATAAAAAACTTTTATTCCCGGCGCCCGGCCTGCCTAAAGGCAATGTAATTTTGGGCTATGACGAAAAAGGCTGCTGCCCGATGCTGATCGATGGCAGGTGTTCGATCTACGAGCACCGCTCGCTGACCTGCCGCAGCTACGACTGCCGGATATTTACCGCGGCCGGGATTGCCGCCGGTGAAAATGACAAGGCGCTGGTTAACCAGCGTGTAAAGCGCTGGAAATTCAGTTACCCCACCAGCCTCGACCGCGACCAGCATGCAGCGGTAAAAGCTGCGGCAGCGTTCCTGCGAGAGCGTGCACAATGCTTCCCCGGCGGGGCAGTGCCGACCAATCCCTCCCAGATAGCAATTGTGGCGCTCAAGGTTTACAAGGTGTTTCTCAGATGTGACGACATGCCTCCGGACAACGAAGTGGCCAAAGCGATCATGGAGGCCAACGAGAGATTCGAGGCCAGGCGGAAGCAAGGGGACGGTTCTCCTGCTTCCAAAAAGCAGAAGCAAAGGGACGTTCTTTTTGCTTCCCAAAAATAAATAAAGCTTAAGCTAATATTTGCAATCCGCAAAGATAATCCTATATGTTTATCCCTGTTTATATGATATGTTATATACAGGGATTTTTACAATTTGGGAGGTGTAAATATGTATATATTATATGCAGTGATATTAGTCATCGTTGTCCTGTTTTTCGCCGGCATCAGGATCGTCCGGCCGACCCACCGTGCACTGATCGAAACCTTCGGCAAATATACCAAGTTTGCCCAGCCTGGTTTTCACTGGATCATACCAGTTATTCAAAATATTTACCAGGTAAATACAACAGAACAAATGGTGAATGCCGAGCCCCAGGTGATTATCACCAACGACAACCTGAATGCCACGGTGGACGCGCAGGTTTATTTCAAGATCAAAACAGAAGAGGAAAGCGTTAAAAATTCAATGTACAATGTTAACAACTACCAGATTCAGATTGTTGCATTGGCCAGAACGACGCTGAGAAATATCATTGGCACCCTGTCCCTGAGATCGGCCAACAGTGAAAGAGGCCGGATCAACACAGACCTGCTCGAGACACTGAAGAGCGAAACCCAAAATTGGGGCATTGATATTATGAGGACCGAGCTGAAGGAGATTGACCCGCCGAAAGATGTGCAGGATACCATGAATAAGGTCGTCAAGGCGGAGAATGAAAAGATCGCCGCGATCGACTTTGCCACCGCTGCCGAAACTACGGCCGATGGGATCAAGCGAGCGGAAATCAAAAAAGCGGAAGGCATTAAGCAGGCTAAAATCCTGGCCGCTGAAGGCGAAGCGCAGGCCATACAACTGGTAAACGAGGCCGCGGACATGTATTTCAAGGGCAATGCTCAGCTTTTGAGGAAGCTTGAAGCGGTTGAGACCGCTCTTAAGGATAATGCCAAAGTTGTTGTTCCCGCAGAAGCTGAACTGGTAAATGTGATCGGTCAACTGGCCGGGGTGCTCCCCGTAAAAATGGAACGTAAGGAAACCCATAAGGCCCAGGAACCGATGAAAGCACAGGAAACCAATATACCTCATGAGCCTCATGAACCTCGTGAACCTCGTGAACCCCATGAACCCCGGCAGTCCTAAAAAATAAGATTTTCAGCTGTATTATGATGAGCCTCTGCGGTCATCATTTTTTTTGATGTCGGACAGGGCAAACGGCAAAAAGATGCCAGGATCAGCTGAAAGGCTGCGATGGCAGCAGATAAGCTTCCCTAAAGGAAGCAGGAGAACCGTCCCCTTGCTTCCCTGGTGCATTGATTGCAGCAGGGTGATAGAGAAAAATGGAACAGTAAGAGGTGCTGGTGACAATGGCAGATAAGGTTGTCGAGTGGCTGCTGGAAGAGAACAACCCCTCAGTCAGATACTATACACTTATCTCTTTACTGGGCAGTTCTTTAAACGAACCGGTGGTCAGAGATACCCAAAAGGCCATCATGGAAAACGGCATTGTGCCGGAAATAATCGATAAACAAAACAATGACGGATCGTGGGGGATTCCTGAAAGGTTCTACAATGATAAATATACAGGAACCGTCTGGACCCTGTTACTACTGGCCGAAATGGCTGCCGACCCGGATGATCAGCGGATCAAAAACGCATGTGAATTTATACTCAGGCATTCCCAGGATCCCGAAAACGGTGGATTTTCATATACTCAAAGCGCCAGGACCGGCGCCGGACTCGCCAGCGGCGTTGTTCCCTGCCTTACCGGAAATATGGTTTATGCCCTGATAAAACTGGGATATTTGGACGACAGCAGGGTACAGAAGGCTATTGAGTGGATCACCAGTTACCAGCGGGCAGATGACGCAATTGAAGACTTTCCGGTTGGCAAGATGTATGAAAGGTACAAGATGTGCTGGGGCCGTCATTCATGTCATATGGGTGTGGCGAAAGCGCTGAAAGCACTGGCTGCAATACCGCCTGAAAGACGCAGCCGCGAAACGATCAAAAAAATGGATGAGCTTATTGAATATTTTCTTAAACATCATATTTATAAAAAGAGCCACAACCTGGAAGTCATCTCCAGACCCGGATGGCTCAGACTGGGCTTCCCCCTGATGTATCAGACGGATATCCTTGAGCTGCTGGAAATTTTTGCAGGCTTAAAAGTGAGAGATCCAAGGCTGCAGGATGCAATAGAAATTTTAAAAAGCAAACAAATGAAAGATGGCAGGTGGAAGCTCGAAAGCTCGAACAACGGGAAAATGCTCGTCAATATTGAAAAAAAAGGCCTGCCTTCGAAATGGGTAACGCTCAAGGCACTGAAAGTATTGAAAGAATATTATTAAAAGGAAGCAAAAAGAACGTCCCTGTGCTTC
>CAYNIY010000026.1:0-1757 GCA_964397525.1 uncultured Eubacteriales bacterium | reverse complement strand
ACGCTGGCCGGCTGGAAAGAGGATTTCCAGATGAGCTTCATGGATGAAGTGCAGTCACAGCTGGATGCCGTAAATTATACGAAAAAAAATATTTCAAATTATAAGGGTAATTTTTATCTCGGCGGGCATTCAAAGGGGGGAAACCTGGCGGTTTATGCGGCGGCACACGTAACTGCCGCCATGCGAAAAAGGATTGCCGCTGTTTACAACAACGACGGTCCGGGATTTCAGACGACAGTCATCCAAAGCGACGGTTATCAAAGCATACTGAGCCGGATTAATACTTACATCCCGAAATCTTCTATAGTGGGCATGCTGTTGGAGCGTGGCGAAGACTTTAAAATCATCAACAGTGACCGGATCGGGATTATGCAGCATGATGTTTTTTCATGGCAGGTGAGCGGCACGCATTTTGTCTGTGAGCCGGGATTAACAAAGTCCAGCAGTATTTTTAATAAAACAGTCAGGTTGTGGCTTGAACAGCTTACGTTGGAACAGAGGGCGCAGTTTGTTGACGGTTTGTTTGAAATAATTCAGGCGACAGGGGCCATGACGTTTACTGAATTATCGAAGAGAGGCTTAAGGGTAGCCAATGACGTGATGAGATCGTTCAAAAACATGGATCCCCTGACCAAATCGCTTCTAAAAAGTACGATTCAACTATTTGCCAAGGAGTATCAGGAAGTACTGAAAACGTCCATCAAGGCGGATATTGATTCATTGTTTTCGAAAAATAAATCGTAGGAAGCAGGGGGACGTTCTTTTTGCTTCCTTCCAGAATGTGCGACAGGAAAAGTTCTTAACTGTCGCATTTTTTACGCTGGAAGCAAAAAGAACGTCCCTGTGCTTCCATTACGCTGGAAGCAAAAAGAACGTCCCCTCCCCTTGACAATGCAGCTCAGGGCGGCTATAATTCATTTAGTAAATTAGTAATTTACTAAACTAGTAATTACAACGGAGGCAGGATGATGAAAATACCGACCGCTTTGAAGCACAAGCCGGTCATTGTCTGTGAAAATTATGAAAATGTCGACGGCAGGTCTGCCTACAATTCGGAGGCCAAGGGCCTTTCGCTGGGTTTGGCCCAGTGGAACGACCGGGGAAAGGTGGATATCTCCGCCAAGATCTGGCGCTATACTGGCGAAAAGTGGTCCAGGCAGTCTGAGGAAATGCCGTTACACCGCGTGCTCGACCTGGCGATCCTGCTCTGCCGGGCAAAGCTGCATTTCCGGGAGGCGTACCGGTACGAGAAATTATACGACACCGAGAAACCGGTTATCGACAGGATCGGCCTGCAGGGCGACGCCATGACAGTGGCTGTATGCACCGATAATGAGAAAATAGACCAGGACATCGCCCTTTTCAACCAGGCTCTGAGCGATGATGACGAAATCCTGGGTGAGCGTTTGTTTGTCCTGGCGGGGATATTAAAGGAGATGGGTTATTGACAAATGAGCGGCAAGAAGAAAAATGTAAACATAGCGGTCTTCCTGGACGAGAACGGCAAAATTATACGCCTCCCGGCGCCGAACAGGACCAGGATCCCGGTACTGCATTACCTGGCCGGCAAGTTTGAGGATGATAGAGTATACAACCAAAAAGAGGTTAACGCAATTATAGATGCGTGGCACAGTTTCGGCGATTACTTCATACTGAGAAGGCTGCTGGTTGACTACCTGTTTCTCGCACGGACAGCGGACGGGGCGAAATACTGGGTGCTTAAAGAAAAAGAAGAAACCGATGCGGAGGGTACGGGC
>CAYNIY010000025.1:14238-23874 GCA_964397525.1 uncultured Eubacteriales bacterium | reverse complement strand
AGCAAAAAGAACGTCCCTCTGCTTCATCCTGAGCGTAAGCGAAGGATCTTAAACCAAGATTCTTCACTAGCGTTCAGAATGACACGAGGGGAGCAAGAGAATCGTCCCCTTGCTCCCAATCCCTGCTCCCAAAAATGCGCCAGAAGAACCGTCCCCCTGGCGCATTTTTTTATATCCGGTCTAAAGGAGTATTTTGACAGTCATTGAATTATATACTGACATGGGAAAGGAGTGTTTGGGTGGATAAGGATGGACAATTTTTGGGCGCCGCTGAAAACGCTGTCAATTCAGCCAGACAGATGGGCGCTCAATTAGCGGAAGCTTATATCAGCAGCACTAAAGAGTTAAACATCGACGTCCGGGAAGCCCGCGTGGAGACAATGAAACTTGCCGAGGAGCGGGGAATGGGCCTGCGTGTCATCCGGGAAGGCCGGACCGGTTTTTCTTTCAGCACAGACCTCAGCCCGCAGGGGATCGAGGAAGCTTCCAGGCAGGCACTGGCCAACTGTGAAAAAACTGCGGAAGACACCTTCAACCGGCTGCCTTCTCCCGGACGAAGCTATGCTGACCTTGATATTTATGATCCTGAGATCCGTGAAGCGGCTGTGGAGCAGAAAATTGAAATGGCCAGGGTGATGGAAGAGTCTGCCCGCGCCTTTGATCCCAGGGTGAAAATCGTGGAAAGTTCTGCTTACCAGGACGGGGAGTCGCTGATCACCATTGTCAACTCTCTTGGCCTGAAAGCGGTTTACAAGGGAGCTTACTGCGGCATATACATAGCCCTGGCAGCAGTACAGGGAGAAGAAAGCCAAAGCGGCTTTGATATGGATTTCAGCTTGAAATATAAAAGCCTGAACCCTGAAAAGGTGGGCCGGGAAGCTGCCCGGCGGGCTGTACGGATGCTGGGGGCGGCCCCGGTAACAACCCGCCAGGCCGTTGTGGTACTGGAGCCTTATGTGGCCACCGGCTTTCTGGGCGTGATCAGCCCGGCTCTGACTGCGGAAGCGGTACAGAAGGGCCGCTCGCTTTTTGCCGGCAAGACGGGTTCTTATGTCGCTTCCGACAAAGTCACAGTGATCGATGACGGAGCCCTGGCCGGCGGTATCGTCGCAGCGCCGTTTGACGGTGAAGGCGTGCCGACAGCAAGGACCGTACTGATTGAAAAAGGACTGCTGGTGCAGTACCTGCACAATACTTATACTGCGGCCAAAGATGGAGTCAGTTCAACCGGCAACGGGGTGCGCGGTTCCTTCAAGGGAACCCCGGAAGTGGGGGCAACTAATCTTTTCATTGAGGCTGGCCCAAATCCCGCAGAAGAGCTTTTCAGAGACATAAAAAGCGGCCTCTATGTTACTGAAGTGATGGGCATGCACACGGCAAACCCGATCTCCGGCGATTTTTCTGTAGGTGTGGCAGGCCTTTTAATTGAGAATGGCGAATTAACCAGGCCAGTGCGCGGGATGGCGATGGGCGGAAACATCATTGAAATGTTTGCCCATATTGATATGGTCGGAAATGACCTGAGGTTTTTCGGCAGCAAGGGATCGCCAACGATCAGGATCGCCGGGATGACCATCAGCGGCCAGTAGCACCGCCAGCCGGAAGCATTGGCATAACGGGGCTAACTGTGGTAAAATGTCTGCAGTAAATTACAGGGATCGATATCAGGTCGGTGTGAAGCGATACGCTGACACAGAGGGGTGATATTTTGAAGATACTGGTGCTACACGGTCCGAACCTAAACCTTCTCGGCAGGCGTGAACCTGCTGTTTACGGCAGCAACACCCTGGACCAGATCAATGATATGCTGGCGGAGCTTGCCGCCCAGCTTGGCGTTGAGGTAACCTGCCGGCAGTCCAACCATGAAGGTGAGCTGGTCGATCTTATACAGCAGGCAGCGGACGCGGACGCGCTTGTAATCAACCCAGGCGCGTACACCCACACCAGCCTGGCGCTGCGTGACGCGGTAGCAGCAGTCGGCATCCCGACGATAGAAGTCCATCTTTCCAATATCTATGCGCGTGAAGAGTTCCGGAGCAAATCACTAATTGCCCCGGTTGCTATAGGACAAATCAGCGGCCTGGGTGTTACCGGGTACCTCCTTGCTTTAAGGGCGGCGGTTGCGCTGGCGGGAGCTTAAGGGGGCATTTATTTGCTCGATAGAATCAACAGGCTGCGCGGATACTTTGAGCCTGCAGAAATAGACGCCTTTTATATCACAAACCCGGAAAACCGTTACTACCTGAGCGGTTTTTCAGGAACAACCGGCGCCCTGCTGCTGACCGGGGAGCAGGCTTATTTATTGACTGATTTCCGGTATACAGCCCAGGCTGCTATGGAAAGCCCGGCATTCCAGGTGGTCGAGGTTAGAGATTCCTATGCCGGGATGATCTTAAAAATATTTGCAGAGAAAAAGCTGCGCAGGCTGGGTATTGAAGGAGAGCACCTGACCTGTAACCAGTATTCCACACTGACAAAGCTGTGTGAAGGGATCGAGGTCAAACCTCAGGGCGACAAGGTTGAACAGCTCCGGATCTGCAAAGATGAATCAGAAGTAAAGCTGATCGAAAAGGCGGTATCCATCGCCGATCAAGCCCTTGTGCATACTCTGCCGCTGATCAAGCCCGGGGTGAGCGAAAACGAGGTCTCGCTGCACCTGGAGTATTCAATGAGACGGCTGGGATCTGAGGGGTCAGCTTTTAAAATCATAGCTGCTTCCGGCGCCCGGGCCGCCCTGCCGCATGGTGTTGCGACCATGAAAGAAATAGTAGCAGGAGACCTGTTCACTCTTGATTTCGGCGCTGTATACAAAGGCTACCATTCCGATATCACCAGGACGGTGGCGATAAACAGCGCCAGCCAAAAGCAGAAGGAGATTTATAAAATTGTCCTGGAAGCGCAGATGAACGCTATCACCGCAATTAAAGCCGGCATACGTGCCTGTGACGCTGATCATGCTGCCAGGAGTGTAATCGAAAAATATGGCTACGGTGATTACTTTGGCCACAGCACCGGGCACGGTCTGGGTTTGAGTATCCATGAAACCCCGAGGCTGTCTGCAAGGGACAATACAGTCCTGGAAACCGGGATGGTTGTCACCGTGGAACCGGGAATATACCTCAACGGCTGGGGCGGGGTCAGGATCGAGGATACGGTCCTGGTAGAAAATACCGGCTGCCGGATCTTAACCGGGTCACCGAAAGAAGAACTGTTAATTCTATAGTAAATTTTACATACAGGGAGTGGTTGTATTGATTTCAACAAATGATTTCAGGACCGGGCTGACTATCGAACTGGAGGGTGATATTTTCCAGGTCATAGATTTCCAGCATGTCAAGCCGGGTAAAGGCGCTGCTTTTGTGCGTTCAAAGCTCCGCAACATGCGAACCGGGGCGGTGGTTGACAGGAACTTTAATGCCGGAGAGAAAGTGCCAAAGGCCAGGATTGACCGCCGCGAGGTGCAGTTCCTGTACAACGACGGGAAAGACTTCAACTTCATGGACATGGAGTCATATGATCAAATCACTATCAGCGCCGAACAATTAGGGGATGCGGTCAAATATATGAAAGAAAACATGATTATCACGGTGCTGACCTTTCAGGAAAAACCTATCGGAGTTGAAATGGCAAACTTCGTAGAGCTGGAAGTTGTTGAGACCAGCCCCGGCATCTCAGGCGCCACAGCCTCCGGCGGCTCCAAGCCCGCAACCCTGGAAACGGGAGCGGTCGTGCAGGTGCCCTTTTTCATCAATGTAGGGGACAAGCTGCAGATTGACACCAGAACCGGCAACTACATCAAACGCGCATAAATGGAAGCAGGGGGACGGTTCTCCTGCTTCCGCGAAAACGGCCAGGGGGACGGTTCTCTTGTCGCATATGGGCGGCTAAAGCCGACCCTACAAAACGATTATTCCCGTGTCATTCTGAACGCCAGTGAAGAATCCTGGTTTAAGATCCTTCGCTTACGCTCAGGATGACAATGCTTGCAGCTTGTTTTCAGGGTATTTGTCATGTTTAAATATTAAGTTTCAGATGTAAAATGATGTTCTAAGTAATGATATATTGTATACTTGCTGCAAATAGGTATCCAAACGCTTATTTATTCAATATAATATCTTCATGGTCTCGATAGTATGAATCAGGTTGTTTAATTGTACGCAGCCTGATTTTTATGTTTTGACCGACGGGGAGGGTTGACCTTGGAAAACGGAGTAAGAATCACGGACACTACTTTGCGGGACGCGCACCAGAGCCTCTGGGCAACCAGGATGCGCACTGCTGATATGCTGCCCATCGCTGAAAAACTGGACAATATCGGTTACCATTCCCTGGAGGTATGGGGCGGATCAACTTTTGACGTCTGCCTGAGGTACCTTAACGAAGATCCCTGGGACAGGCTCCGGCAGTTAAAAAAGATCATTCGCCGCACCCCGCTGCAGATGATGATCAGGGGCCAGTCGCTGGTCGGCTACCAGCAGTACCCTGACGACGTGGTCGAAGCCTATATCGCCAAGTCGGTGGAAAACGGCATCAGCATCATCAGGATCTATGATGCCCTGAACGATATCCGCAACCTGGAAACAGCAATCCACTCGGCAAAGAAAGCCGGCGCGCATGTCCAGGCGGCTATGGTTTACACGGTCAGCCCGATCCATACCAACCAGCACTACATTGACCTGGCCCGTCAGCTCGCTGAATTGGGCGCGGATTCAATATGCATAAAAGACACAGCAGGCCTTTTAGCGCCGTACCGGGCTTATGATCTGGTCAAAGCGCTCAAGGAAAACCACAAACTACCCATCCAGCTGCACTGTCACTATATCGGAGGGCTGGCTGTCGGCACCTACCTGAAAGCAGCTGAGGCAGGCGTGGATGTCATTGACACGGCCACAGTGCCTCTTGCTTTTGGCCCTTCCCAGCCGCCGGTAGAAACTGTGGTCCGTGCTCTGCACGGCTCTCCGCGGGATACGGAGCTTGATATCCACAAGCTGTTTGAGATCGCCGAATACTTTGAAAAAATAAGAAGAGCCAACGGATTCAAACGTGGCGTAACAAGGATCAACGATATGCGCGTTTTTGACCACCAGGTGCCGGGCGGTACTATTTCCAACCTGGTCACCCAGCTGGAAGAGCAAAAAGCGCTTTACCGCCTGGGCGAGGTGTTGGAGGAAATCCCCAGGGTGAGGGAGGAGCTGGGGTATCCCCCGCTGGTTACACCCACCAGCCAGATTGTCGGCACCCAGGCAGTACTGAATGTCCTTACCGGGGATCGCTACAAGCTGGTTCCCGGTGAAGTCCGCGATTACATGCAGGGATACTACGGCAGGCCTCCCGCTCCGATCGACCAGAAGATAGCCCGCAAGGTCCTGGGCGACCGCGCGGTTATAACCGGCAGGCCGGCTGACCAGCTGGAGCCGAGAATGGAAAAATTAAGAAACGAATTGCTTGGCCTGGTGTCCAGTGAAGAGGACGTCATATCATACGCACTGTTTCCCCAGGTAGCCAGGCGCTTCTTCGAATTCAGGAAAAACGGCAAATACCGGGAAGAGCAGCCCGCTGCCAGGAAAGAGAGCCTGCTGAAACTGGAAAAGGCTCTCCCTGCAATACCGGAGAAGCCTGTAACACAAAAAAAAGCCAGCTTAACGGTAAAGGAAAAAGTTCCGCCAAAGCAGGCTGCAGTTGAAACAGAAAGACAGGGCGCCGATAAGGAGGTAGATGAATTGAACTTATCTGATGTGAAAGACTTGATCAAGTTTGTAGACGAAACTGACATTGCCGAGGTGTCCCTGGAGAGTGCAGGAGTAAAACTGTCGATCAGAAAAGGAAACTTTCATGCTTTTGAGGCTGCTCCGCGGGCTGAGGCGCCGCGGGCGCGCCTGCCCCTGGCGGAAAAGGCAGAACCGGGCGCCGCACCGGACAAGACCAAAGAAGAATACGCACCTGGTTTAACACCTGTCCTGGCGCCTATGGTGGGCACATATTACGATTCAGCTTCACCCGAGACACCGCCTTATGTCAAAGTTGGGGACAGGGTTAAGAAAGGCCAGACCCTGTGTATTATTGAAGCCATGAAGTTAATGAATGAGATCAAATCAGAGCTTGAAGGCGAGATAGTTGAAGTCAAAGCTGAAAAGGGGCAGCCGGTGGAATACGGCCAAATACTATTCTTGATCAAGGAATAAGCATGGAGGATAAAGATGTTTAAAAAAATCCTGATTGCCAACCGGGGTGAAATCGCTGTCCGCATAATCAGGGCCTGCCGGGAGATGGGTATCGGCACAGTCGCTGTATATTCAGAGGCGGATCAAGACAGCCTCCACGTGTGGTGGGCGGATGAGGCTTTTTGCATCGGGCCGCCTGCTTCCGCCAAAAGCTACCTGAACTTCACGAATATCATCAGCGCCGCTATTGTCTCCGGGGCGGAAGCCATTCACCCCGGCTACGGTTTTTTAGCAGAAAATGCTGATTTTGCCGAGGTATGCGCCAAGTGCGGGATCACCTTTATCGGCCCCTCAGCGAAGACTATTCAGCAGATGGGGGACAAGGCGTTTGCCCGGGAGACCATGATCCGCGCAGGCGTGCCGGTGGTTCCGGGCTCGGAAGGCCTGATCCTGGATATCGACACAGCCCTGGAAACAGCAGACAAGATCGGCTACCCGGTTATCGTCAAGGCCAGCGCCGGCGGCGGCGGCCGGGGGATGAGAGTGGTCCAGAACCACAATGATTTTAAAAATGCTGTCAGCACGGCCAGGACGGAAGCCCAGGCTGCTTTTGGCAATGATGAAATGTATATGGAGAAATACCTGGAAGAACCCAGGCATATAGAATTTCAAATTCTCGGAGACAAGCACGGCAACATTATCCACCTCGGTGAAAGGGACTGTTCGATCCAGAGACGCAATCAGAAAGTGATCGAGGAGGCGCCGTCTTCCGCGCTTTCGCCGGAGATGAGAGAAAAAATGGGCGAAATGGCCCTGAAGGCTGCCAGGGCAGCCGAATATTACAGTGCCGGGACAATAGAGTTCCTGTTTGACAAAAACCAGGACTTTTATTTCATGGAGATGAACACCAGGATCCAGGTTGAACACCCGGTCACCGAGCTGGTAACAGGAATTGACCTGATCAAAGAGCAGATCCGCGTGGCCGCTGGTGAAAAACTGTCTTTAAAACAGGAGGACATTTTGATTAAAGGCCATGCCATTGAATGCCGGATCAACGCTGAGGATCCCGCCAATGATTTCAGACCCTGCTCAGGTACAATCGATACCTATATCACACCCGGCGGGCCCGGGGTGAGAGTGGACAGTGTTGTCTACGCCGGGTATACAATCCCGCCGTATTATGATTCCCTGATCGGCAAGCTGGCCGTCTGGGGCAGGGACAGGGAAGAGGCCATCGCCCGCATGCAGCGTTCACTGCAGGAGTTTGTGATCAAAGGCATCCCGACCACGATCCCCTTTCACCGGCAGGTGCTGGGCAATGCCTTTTTCCAGCGCGGAGAGATTTATACAAACTTTATCCAGCGCCGGATCCTCAGCGAATAGCGGCGCAAGTAAGGTTTGCGTTAATTTACCACATTTGCTATAATAAACACGTGTTAAACTGTGAAAATGCATAGGTTTTGGCAATAAACAATGCAATTTATAAAGCTAAACGGAGGTGTTGTCATGGATTCAAACGAGATTGCAAGTGAAGAGCGCACCAACCTGGGCACAATCAAGATCGCCGATGATGTGGTGAAGGTAGTAGCAGGTCTGGCAGCTATGGACATAAAAGGTGTGGCCGGCATGAGCGGTGGCTTTGCGGGCGGCATAGCAGAACTTCTGGGCAGGAAAAATCTGTCCAGGGGAATCAAGGTAGAAGTAGGAGAGAAAGAGGCGGCAATCGACCTCTCTGTGATCATTGATTACGGGGTCCGCATCCCTGATGTCGCCGCGCAAATTCAGGAAAGCGTAAAAAGTGCCGTTGAGCGGATGACCGGGCTGGTAGTGGTCGAGGCTAACGTTAATGTTCAAGGCGTGGCTTTTGGTGCTGAAACCAAGGAAGAAGAGTACAGGGTAAAATAATAGCAAATTAACCCCCTGTTGAGGGGGTTAATTTTTACAGGAGGTCTGCCAGGTGAATGCATTTGATCGCTTTTTGCTAGCAATATATTCTTTATTCATAACCATAATAGCCACCCTTTTCTCAGCGGTTATGCTGGGATGGCCGGCGCCTTTGTTTTTCCTGAGGGACCTTTTTTACCCCGGCCGGCCGGAGGTTTTCTGGCCATTAATGGTCATTGTGATCCTGGTCGGGATCAGGCTGTTCTGGGCCAGCCTGTATAAGCCCCAGAAAAAACAACAGCATGTGGTCCTGTCCGAAAACGCCCTGGGGCAGGTAAATGTTTCGATGATCGCGATCCATGACCTGGTGGATAAAGTGGTGAGCCGGGTACAGGGAGTCAGGGAAGTCAGTTCACAGCTGGTCACCCTTCCGGATGGTGTGGGTGTTAAAATCCAGGCTTCGGTAACGCCTGATGTCAATGTGCCGGCCGTGTCATCAGAAATTCAGAATTTGGTTAAGGATAAGCTGCTTAACATTACAGGGCTGCAGGTGAACAATGTGGAAGTCCATGTGGACAGCATCACACCCACCGTCAAGAAGCAAAGAGTTGAATAAACCTGATAAAAAGGGGTTGGGCAAATGGGTATGTTTCAGGAATTTGTCGAAAAACACCCTGGCAAAATAATTGGTATTTTGCTGGGGCTGATCTTTGGCTATCTCGCTATTAAATACGGACTGCTCAAAGCGCTTTTTGTCGCGATCTGTGTCTGTGCCGGCTTTTATATCGGGAAGCGGCTGGATGAGAATATGGATTTCAAGTTATTGTTTAACAAGTATTTTGGAGATGACAAGTAGGTTCTTGCCGGTCATAGCATAATGCTGCACACCAGGAGGCGCGATGAGCAGGAGAAAGGCCAGGGAAAGGGCGCTCCAGGTACTTTTTCAAGTTGACCTGGGCGGCGTCGATCCCTTAGAAGCATTCGCACAGATGGACGAAGATTATGGCAAGCTGGAAGGCAGCGAAGATTTCACCGCCGAGCTTGTTTTGGGAGTAATAGAAAAATCAGCGTTTATTGACGGTATTATTTCCGCCATCAGTAAAGACTGGAGCCTCGACAGGATAGCCAATGTTGACCGGATCATCATGCGCCTTGCGCTCTACGAGGTGTTTTTTTGCGCTGACATTCCCAACACCGTTTCGGTGAATGAAGCGATTGACCTGGGTAAAATGTATGGCGGAGAAGAATCGGGAAAATTCATAAACGGTATCCTGGGAAAAGTAATTGAAAACATAGAAGATTACACACCGGAAAAACCAATAGAACAGAAAAACGCCACCTGATGGTGGTTTTTTTATTGAGAAGCAGAGGGACGTTCTTTTTGCTTCCGCCTGAGAAGCAGAGGAAGCAGGGGGAAGGTTCTCTTGCTTCCGCCTGAGTGCTGTGACGCGTGGAATTGCAGGTGCGGCTTCAGCCGCACATGGTCGGTTAAAACCGACCCTACAGAACGAATATCCTCGTGTCATTCTGAACGCTAGTGAAGAATCTTGGTTTGAGATCCTTCGCTGCGCTCAGGATGACAATAATGATG
>CAYNIY010000025.1:5828-14138 GCA_964397525.1 uncultured Eubacteriales bacterium | reverse complement strand
CCCGGGATGACATGCGTGCCCGGGATGACATGCGTGCCCGGGATGACATGCGTGCCCGGGATGACATGCGTGCTCGGGATGACATGCGTGCTTAGTATGACAAGGAAGCAGGGGGGTGGTTCTTTTGCTTTCTGTCACCAATTATGATGTTCCCGATTAGGAGGATTTGAGGTTCGATCTATAGAATGATTATGACTATACTTTTGCAGGTTTACATGACCTGGCTTATGCCGCTAAAGGAGACAAATCGTTGCGCATATTGACTGTGAGGGAATTAACCCAGCATATTAAGAATATTATTGATCAGGATTACCTGCTGGCAAACGTCTGGGTCAAGGGAGAAATATCGAATTTCAAAGCCGCTGCCTCAGGGCATTTTTATTTTACTTTAAAGGACAACGACAGCACCCTGAAGGCGGTTATGTTTCGCTCCAGGAGCCGGTCTGTAGTGTTTACCCCGGCAAATGGCATGGCCGTGACGGCCAGGGGTTATGTGTCCGTTTACGAGCGGGACGGTACCTACCAGTTTTATGCCGAGGAAATTGCGCCGGACGGGGCCGGAGCGCTCCACCTGGCTTTTGAGCAGCTGAAAGAAAGGCTGCAGGCAGAAGGGCTGTTTGATCCAAAATACAAGAAAGCGCTGCCTCTCCTGCCGCGCACGATCGGGCTTGTCACTTCCCCGACAGGGGCGGCGGTCAGGGACATGGTGGAAATCATCAGGCGCCGCTGGCCAGGCCTGAAGCTTGTCCTGGTCCCTGTCCTGGTGCAGGGCGAAAGCGCGCCGCCGGATATTGCCCGGGGAATCACCATGTTAAACGAATGGGGCGGTATCGACCTGATTATTGCAGGACGTGGCGGTGGCTCGCTGGAGGAGCTGTGGGCCTTTAATACCGAAATTGTAGCCCGCAGCATTTACGCATCGGAGATACCGGTGATCTCTGCGGTAGGTCACGAAACTGATTTCACCATTGCCGATTTTGTCGCTGACGCGCGCGCGGCAACCCCGTCAGCGGCTGCCGAAATGGCCGTGCCGGATAAAAGGGAGATGGACCGCTATATCCAGACCCTCAACAGCCGCCTTTACAGCGCTCTGCGTGAAAAAGCGGCAGGTTACAGACAGCGGCTAAATTCCTGCCTCGGGGGCCGTGTATTTACCAGGCCTGCGGATGTGATTTGCGGCACCAGGCAGCAGTCACTGGATTTTCTGAACCACCGCCTGAACCAGGGTATGGTCAGCATGACGGGCAGCGGAGAAAAACGCCTGGCAATACTGGCCGGTCAGCTGCAGGCTTTGAGCCCGCTGGCCACCTTAGCCAGGGGTTACAGCATCTGCACCACACCTGACGGAAAACACGTGATTAACGATGCCGGCAGCGTAGAAATCGGAGAGAAGCTGGCCGTGCGCCTGCACCGGGGCCTTTTGGACTGTACCGTGACAGGCCGCAGCAGTTAGAAATACTAAAAAAGGGGAATTAAGCATGGCAACCATTATTGACGGGAAAAAATTGGCTGCTGCCATCAAAGAAGAGGTCAGAGCAGAGGTGGCCGCGCTGCGGCAAAGCGGCATCAGGCCCAAACTGGCAGTTGTCCTGGTCGGGGAAGACCCGGCCTCAGTCTTATATTCCCGCTCCATAGAAAAGTCCTGTAAATTTGTTAATGTAGAATATGAATTGTTTGATCTGCCTGAACAGTCTGCCGATGCGGACGTGATTGCCCTGCTCAGGGAGCTGAACAGAGATGAAACTGTTCACGGTATTTTGCTTGAACTCCCCCTGCCGCCGGGAATGAATAAACAAAGAGTGCTTAATGCGATTTCCCCGCTAAAGGATGTGGACGGCGTGCACCCGATCAACCGGGGCTACATCCTGAGCGACGGTGAAGGGCTTTTCCCGACTACCCCCAACAGCTGCATCGAAATAATGCTGCGCAACGGGATCGAGATCAGCGGCAAACACGCCGTGCTGGTCGGCCGCGGAGTCACCGTGGGTAAACCCCTCATCTTCATGATGCTCAACCAGAACGCCACAGTTACTGTCTGCCACACCAGGACCAAAGACCTGTCGTACCATACCCGCCAGGCCGACATATTAATTTCTGCCGTAGGGAAACCCGGGATGATCACCGCTGATATGATCAAGCCCGGCGCGGTAGTGATCGACGCGGGGATCAACAGCATCGAGGGCGGGGGGATCTGCGGCGACGTAGACTTCGCCAATGCAGAGAAGGTCGCGGGGGCGATATCGCCGGTGCCCGGCGGCGTGGGCAGTATCACCACGGCATTAATACATAAAAATGTGATCAAAGCCATCAAGATGCAGCAAAAAGAGAATGCCTACGGGGTAAGCGAGGGCGCCTTTTTTGATAAAAGCCTGCGGGAGGTAATAGACCTCTCATCCTCAAGATCGCCGACACCCGGCGGCGGCAGTGTCTCCGCTATTGCAGCCTGCTTCGGCCTGGCCATGATCACGATGGTATGCAACTTAACCCTGGGCAAAGAAAAATATAAAGAGGTTGAGCCCCAGGTCAAAACATACAAGGAAACAATAGATGGCTTGAGCAAAAGGCTGGCGGCACTGACAGAGGATGATATGACCGCGTTCGGCAGGGTTATGGCGGCTTACCGCATGAAGAGGAGCGCAATAGTCGATAATGAAGAACGTGATGCGGCCATCCAGGAGGCGCTGAAGGGCGCCACTGACATTCCGATGGAAATTGCACGGGTCTGCCTGGCAGCGCTCCAGGTAACCTGCCAGATGTCTGCGATCGGCAACAAGGCAGCCGTCAGCGACGCCGGAGTCGCGGCTGTCATGACCGAGGCGGCTGTGAACGGGGTGCTGCTGAATGTGGATATAAACATTACCTCAATCAAGGACGAGGAATATAACACCAAAATCATCGCGGAGAAAGAAAAAATGCTGGCAGAAGCCAGCGTGCTGAAAGACCAGGCTCTGGCGCTGGTGCGCCGGAGAATCAGAGAGTAAACTGGATAACAAGCAGTCTGGAGGGCAGATATGGCTGAAGAGTACAGCAAGTTAAGTTTTGAAGATGCTATAGCGCGGCTGGAAGCAGTAGTGCGGGAGCTGGAAGGCGGCGGTCTTTCCCTGGAGAAAGCGCTTGAACTGTTTGCCGAAGGCATCGAGCTTTCCCGGGTGTGCAGCCAAAACCTCGCGGCTGCCGAGCAGCGCATCGCCATCCTCACCAGAGACGAAGGCGGGGCTGCGGTTTTAAAAGAAATTGATTCGCTGCCCGGCGCCGGAGAGGGGAAGGGCTGTGGATTTTAAAGCAGAACTCAAAAAAAAGGCAGCGCTGGCGGAAGAAGCCCTGGAGCGTTTTCTGCCGTCTCCTGACGCCTACCCGCCCCTGGTGCACCAGGCCATGCGCTACAGTGTGCTGGGCGGGGGCAAGCGGCTCAGGCCGGCCCTGGTAATGGCTTCAGCGGAAGTGGCCGGAGGCTCTGCGCAGGATGTTTTGCACGCTGCCTGCGCCCTCGAGTTAATCCATGCCTATTCACTGGTGCATGATGACCTGCCGGCGATGGACAATGACGATTACCGCCGGGGCAAGCTTACCAACCACAAGGTTTACGGTGAAGCGATGGCGATCCTGGCCGGTGACGCCCTGCTGACCCTGGCTTTTCAGCTGCTGGCCCAGAGCAGCTGCGCCCGCCCGGAAAATATTGTAAAAGTGATCCGGGAGGCGGCGCTGGGGGCCGGAACAATGGGCTTGATCGGCGGGCAGGTGGTGGACACTTTTTCAGCAGGGGAGGAGATCAACCCGGAAACCCTGGAATATATCCACCGTCACAAGACAGGGGCCTTATACAGGGTCTCGATCAGAACAGGGGCCATCCTCGCCGGCGCCGGCGAAGAAGAACTTGCGCACCTCACCCAGTATGCTGATTACATGGGCCTGGCTTTTCAAATCAAGGACGATATCCTTGATATCGAAGGCGATGAGCAAAAACTGGGCAAACCCGTCGGCAGCGACATCAGAAACAAGAAAGCGACCTACCCCGCTCTTTACGGGTTGGAGCAGTCAAAAGAGAAAGCCCGCAGTGCGGCGGACAGCGCCAAAGCGGCTTTAAGCACGTTTGGCAGAGAGGCTGATTTCTTAAGAGAACTGGTGGAATACGTGATTAAACGCGATTTCTAGACAATGGGCAAGCTTTGCAAACCCTGGATCATACTGTTCATATAATGTCATCAATTACAGTTCCAGGCAGTTGAATTTAAATTCAGGCGGTGTTTGATAGCAGCTCCCGGATTTGATATAATTTGTTGATATACAAAAGTTTTTCCGATAAATGACGCAGTATCCTAGTCAGATTATCCTTTTTGAAGACGGGCCTAAAAATCCGTTAAGGGCACATCGATGAAGTTCCTGGCGCTGGCCGCTGACGCCCAGTTGGGGGCTGGTACTGGGAGTTAAGGAGGTGGGGCGATTCGCAATGGCATGCGAGCGTTGACCCCGCCTCCGTGGAGACCCAAGTTCGTGGGCAGTCACTCTGGCGAGTGGTCAACTATGGCTTGGGGTTAAACCTGCATGTGGTTACCGCTGCGTGCAGTGTAGCCTGCCTTGAGTGGGTTTGGTGGATACCTGTAGTGCAAAAGCCGGGCATGGGCCCATGAACGGTTTTTGTGGGTTGAAACCTTTTCTGCAAAAGAGGCTAGGGAAGGTGATTCTGCTAAGGAAAACTTCTAGGCTGCCCGGGGTTCTGGGGCGGGCCGGGGATTGCAGTGTGGACTAAGTGGTAATCTAGCCCTGAAAACGGTGACGGTCGGGAACGGCTTTAAAGGGAAACCGCCGGACTGGCGACAGCCGGCAGCCGTTCGGGAAATCCTGCTAGACCTAAGCCACAAGATTTACCCGGTCTGCTGTCATTTATCTTTATATTTTATATCCAGAGGTGATTATTTGGCCAGCAACAGATCTACCGTTTCCGGCAGATATATTGCGCTGGTAGGCATCGGCTCATTTTTACTGGCAATTATTTTTACTTTTATTTCTGAGTATTTTGCCTCCAGGCTGAACAGCATTATTTTATCCCTTGTATTTTTAGTGTTCATAGTGCTGATAAACATTGCGGCGGATCTTGTGGGCACCGCTGTTACGGCAGCCTCCCACGTGCCTTTCAACGCCAAAGCGGCCAAGCGGATCAGGGGAGCGCCCCACGGCCTGCAGCTGATCAGAAATGCAGACAGGGTGGCCAACCTGACCAACGACATGCTGAGCGACATCACCACGACAGTCGGCGGCGCCCTGGGAATATCGATTGTTGTGCAGATCATAAAATTGGCGCCCAATGCCAGCCAGTTCTGGCTGAACATCCTGATCACTGCTTTTATTGCCGCGGTGATTGTTTCTGGCAAGGCTTATTCTAAAAAAATCGCGCTGAGCCACCCGGATGACGTTATTTTTTTTGTGGGAAGGTTTCTGGCGCGGGTGGAAGAATTAACTGGTTACAGCCCATTTCGGAAAACGCGCCCACCCAGGGACAAGAGGGGTGAGTAACAGGTGAGCGAATATTTAAAGCAAATAGATTCCCCGAAAGACATCCACGCGCTGGACTACCTGCAGTTGGATGAGCTGGCCGCTGAACTGCGCCAGCTGATCATTGAGACTGTTTCAAAGAACGGCGGCCATCTCGCGCCCAGCCTGGGAGTTGTTGAACTGACCCTCGCCCTGCACAAGGCGCTGAATATGCCTCCGGACAAAATCGTCTGGGACGTCGGCCACCAGAGCTACACGCATAAAATTATCACCGGCAGGCGGGACAGTTTCTACACGCTGCGCCAGCTCGGGGGCATCAGCGGATTTTCACGTCCCGAGGAAAGCAGTTATGATTCTTTTGGGACAGGTCACAGCAGCACCTCTATTTCTGCTGCTCTCGGTTTGGCTGTAGCCCGCGACCTGAAGGGTGAAAAGCACAAGGTGGTGGCGGTGATAGGCGACGGCGCCATGACCGGCGGCCTGGCTTTTGAGGCGATTAACTACGCCGGGCACCTGAAAAAGGACCTGATCGTCATTTTGAATGACAACGAAATGTCCATTGCCCAGAACGTCGGCGCGATGTCCGGTTACCTGGCCAGGCTGAGGACCGAACCCATGTATACCAGGGGCAAAGAAGAAGTAGAACAGATTATAAACAAAATCCCTGCCGGGTCCAGGCTGTGGCGCCTGGGACTGAAGTTCCGGGACAGCTTGAAACACCTGGTAGTACCCGGCATGTTTTTTGAGGAAATGGGATTTTTTTACCTCGGCCCGGTTGACGGCCATGACATCAGACAGGTTGCCGGTTTCCTGCATCGTGCCAAAATGATGAAAGGACCGGTTTTGGTCCATGTCCTGACCAAAAAAGGCATGGGTTATAAGCCTGCCGAAGACAACCCCGGGCTGTTTCACGGCGTGGGGCCGTTTGACATTGACAGCGGAAAAGTGATTAAGGGCAGCGACATCCCTTCATATACGGATATTTTCGGCCAGACGATGGTCAAGCTGGCCCATAACGATGAAAATATTGTAGCGATCAGCGCGGCTATGACCAGCGGCACAGGCCTCACCAAATTCGCCAAGCTCTACCCCAAGCGTTTTTTTGACGTCGGCATTGCCGAACAAAATGCAGTTACAATGGCTGCCGGTTTGGCCGCCGGCGGACAGCACCCGGTTGTGGCCATCTACTCAACATTTTTACAGCGCGCGTTTGACCAGATTATACACGACGTCTGCCTGCAGAAGCTGCCGGTGACCTTCGCTATCGACCGGGCAGGCATAGTAGGCGAGGACGGCGCCACCCACAACGGCCTGTTTGATTTTGCTTACCTGCGGCCAATACCCAATATGGTGGTAATGGCCCCTAAAGACGAGAATGAGCTGCAGCACATGCTGGCAACCGCGGTCCAATATCATGGACCCACAGCGGTGCGTTATCCCAGGGGAGCGGGCGTTGGCTGCAAGCTGGATGAAAGTTTTAAGACTTTGCCGATCGGCAAAGCTGAGATATTGAAAAAAGGCTCCCAGGTTACCCTGCTGGCGGCAGGCAACACCGTGCGCCTGGCAGAGGAAGCAGCAGTGATTTTGGCGGGCAGGGGAATTAACGCCGCTGTGATTAACGCCAGGTTCATCAAGCCGCTGGACGAAGAATGTATCCTGCACTATGCCAAACAGACCGGCCTGCTGTTTATCCTGGAGGAGCATGTGCTGCACGGAGGTTTCGGCAGCGCGGTGCTGGAGCTGTTGTCTGCCAGGGGTTTGAAAGACGTCAGGGTGCAGTGTATCGGCATCCCGGATGTCTTTGTGGAGCACGGCAGCCAGGAAGCGGTCAGGAAAAAGTACGGCCTCACGACTGAGCAGGTAGTGAAGGCGGTAATCAGTAAGATGATCCAGATTAACCGCTCACGCAGGCTCAAGGTAGTACCTGGGAACAATTAAAGATACTGTGGGCGCTGCCGGTTCGGGGGGAATCAGGACTTGTCCCAAAAGAAACAAAGGCTGGATGTCAGGCTGGCCGAAGAAGGCTATTACCCGAGCAGGGAAAAAGCGAGGGTGGCTATTATGGCCGGCCTGGTTTTTGTTGACGGAGAAAGATCGGACAAACCGGGCACACTGGTGAAACCGGAGTCCAGCATTGAAGTCCGCGGCAGTTCCCTGGTTTATGTGAGCCGGGGCGGGCTCAAACTGGAAAAGGCGATCAAAGCTTTTAACCTTGACCTGAAAAACCGTGTAGTCCTGGATGTGGGCGCATCGACCGGCGGTTTCACCGACTGCGCTCTCAGGCAGGGAGCCAGGCTGGTCTATGCGGTGGATGTCGGCTATGGCCAGCTGGCCTGGCAGCTGCGCAACGACCCGCGGGTAGTAGTGCTGGAGCGCAAGAATATCCGCTACCTGACAAAAGAATATTTGCCGGAAACGCCTGATTTTGCGACGATTGATGTTTCCTTTATTTCGCTGTCAAAGGTCCTGCCCCGGGTAGGTGAGCTGATCACAGCCGAGGCTGAGGGAGTAGCCCTGGTGAAGCCTCAGTTCGAAGCGGGCCGGGAAAGGGTAGGGAAAAAAGGAGTAGTCAGAGCCCCGGCTGTACATATTGACGTGCTCAACGAAGTGGTGAGCCTGGTGGCAAAGCTGGGCTGGCAGGTAGGCGGCCTGGATTATTCCCCGGTCACCGGCCCGGAGGGGAATATAGAATTTTTATTATATTTTAAGAAAACAGGAACACAAGCAGATTACAACATTATCGAAACCGTAACAAAAGCACACACCGATTTCGGTATATAGGTTCATGTCATCCAGAGCGTGTATGTCATCCTGAGCGCA
>CAYNIY010000025.1:0-5728 GCA_964397525.1 uncultured Eubacteriales bacterium | reverse complement strand
GTGTATGTCATCCTGAGCGCAGCGAAGGATCTTGCAAAAGATAGATTCTTCACTAGCGTTCAGAATGACACGTGGGAAGCAAAAAGGAAGCAAAAAGAACGTCCCCTTGCTTCCCGCACCTACAAATCCGCCGAGAGGGGCCTTTGTTTTGAAGAAATTTGGGCTGGTCGTTAACCTGAAAAAAGGTGAAGTTACGGATCTTGTGAGCCAGGTAACCAGCTGGCTGGAAGACAAGGGCTGCGAGGTTATGATTAAAGAGGAAACTGCCCATGACCTCGGCCTTTCCAGGCTTGGCGCATCCTGGGAGCAAATATTCAGCCAGGCGGAGTGCGTATTGGTGTTTGGCGGAGACGGGACCATGCTCTGGGCGGCGCGCAAGGTAGCCAAGTCAGGTACGCCCATCATTGGCGTCAATATGGGCCGCCTCGGTTTCCTGACTGAAATAGACGTCCCGGATGTGCTGGCTGACCTGGAGAAAATATTGGCCGGGCAATACTTCCTGGAAGAAAGAATGATGCTCGAAGCTTCCGTATCCAGGCAGGGCAGAATAGTTGAAAACGCTGTCGGGCTGAACGACGTTGTGATCAGCAAAGGAGCGATCGCCAGGTTAGTCCACCTGGAAGCCTATGTGAATGATAATCTGGTCAACAAATACCACGCTGATGGTTTAATTTTAGCAAGCCCCACCGGTTCGACCGCCTATTCCCTTTCTGCTGGCGGGCCGCTGGTCACGCCGGACCATGACCTGATCCTGCTCACCCCTATTTGCCCGCACTCTCTCTGGGCGCGGCCGATCGTGATCGCGCCGGACAGTGTGGTCAGGGTAGTGCTGGAGTCAGAAGACAGCGCCGTAGCCCTGACAATGGACGGGCAGTACGTGTTCAGCCTGAATCAGCATGATGAGATTATCATCAAGCGGGCTCCCCAGAGTGCAAAATTCATCCGCATCACCGGCCGGAATTTCTTTGAGGTGCTGCGGAAAAAACTTAAAGACGAGGGAGATTGAAAAAGTGCCCAGAGGTTTGGACAGCGCTGTTCACCTGGTCCAGCTCTTCATCTCCCAGGCTGTCACCAGCGGCGGCACAGCGGTAGACGCAACTGCCGGCAGGGGCCATGACACTCTTTTTCTGGCCGGGCTGGTCGGCAGTGAAGGCAGGGTATATGCCTTCGATACACAGGCAGAAGCGCTGCAGTCCACAAGCCTGCTCCTGGAAAAGGCTGGCCTGGCTGATCGGGTTACACTGATCGAAGACAGCCACGAGGAAATGAAAAAGCATGTGCCCGGAACTGTAGACGCAGTGATATTTAACCTCGGCTACCTGCCCGGGGGGAATCATTTATATGTCACAAAGCCTGACCCAACAATGCGAGCGCTGCACGCAGCCCTGGATTTGCTGCGGCCGGGCGGCCGGATCGGGCTGGTGATATATACCGGCCACCCCGGGGGCATGGAAGAATGTGAGGCGGTGGAGGGAGCAGCGTCCTGCCTGGATGCCGCTCTTTTCAGTGTTATAAAAATAGTTGTATTGAACAAGTCTGCCGGCGCGCCGGTAATTATTGTCATCGAAAAGGCTGGTGTTTAGATGAAATCCAGGCGGCAGCATAAAATACTTGAGCTTATCAGGCAGCAGCACGTGGAGACACAGGGAGAATTGTCCAGTGCATTGAAAAGGTGCGGCTATGAGGTAACCCAGGCTACTGTTTCAAGGGACATCAAGGAACTGGGACTGGTCAAGGCACCCGGCGAAAACAAAGAATTTTATTATGCCCTGCCGGGTGAAAACCGTCTGCACCGCAGCAAAGATCGCATTAAAAGATTGTTTCAGGACGCGGTGATTGGCCTGGATGCCAGTGAGAACCTGATCGTTATCAAAACAAACCCGGGCGGGGCGCAGGGTGTGGCCTCCGCCATCGACCTGGCCGGCTGGGATGAGGTTATTGGCACTGTTGGCGGGGATGACACGATTCTAGTGGTTGTAAAGCCGAAGGAAGCCTCCGGAACGGTATTGAAGAGGTTTAAGGACCTGATCGGAGGGTAAGCAAATGCTTCTGAACTTATACATTAAAAACTTTGGCATCATCGACCAGCTGAGATTTGACTTGCAGGAAGGCTTTAACGTGCTGACCGGCGAAACCGGGGCAGGCAAGTCTGTAATCATTGACGCCCTGCAGACAGCTCTTGGCGGCAGGTCATACAGCGACCAGATCCGCACCGGTTCAGAAAAGGCCCTGCTGCAGGCAACTTTTGATCTCGGCGCCAATAAAGAAACAGCCTTGCTTTTAACAGATGCGGGCATTGACCCGGCCGAAGACGCAATAATGGTCATGACCAGGGAGATTTCCCGCGCCGGCAAAAACATATGCCGGCTCAATGAACAGGCTGTAACACTGGGCTTATACCGGAAAATAGGGAGCAGCCTCGCGGATATGCACATGCAGCCCGAACTGAATTCCCTGCTCAGCCAGGAAAAGCAGCGCCAGCTGTTGGACCGTTTTGCCGGGTCCGGCGCGCTGGCAGCCTTAAAAGAAGTGAACTCGCTGTACGCGCGCTGGCATCAAGCCCGGCGCGATTATGAAAAACTAAACGCTGAGGCCGGAGACCGGGCCAGGCGGATTGACATGCTGCGCTACCAGATCGAAGAAATCCGGCGGGCAGAACTTGCTCCAGGCGAGGACGCTGAATTGGAAGCCGAGAAAAATATTCTCGCCAACGCTGAAAAAATCAGCATGCTGGCGGCTGAGGCGTATGACGCGCTATACGAGGGAAAGAGCAGCCAGTACTCTGCTGTAGATCTTTTGGCCCGGGCCGTGGAAAGTTTAAGGAACCTGGCACTTCTGGACCAGCGCAACGAGTCTGTCCTGGCAGACCTTGAAAACATCCGCTACCAGGCGGAAGATGCGGCGCGGTACCTTTCGGGCTACCGTGACAGTGTGGAATTCAGCCAGGCGCGGTTTGAAGCTGTCGGGGAAAGACTGGAGCAGATCAAAAAACTGAAGAAGAAATACGGCGGGAGTATTCCGGAAATTATCAATTTCCTGGAGGCAGCGCAAAAAGAACTCGTCAAGCTTGAAAACATAGAAGAATCACTGGAGCAGGCGGCCGGAGAAGTTAAAGAAATTGAGGTCGGCTACTGCCAGGCAGCCGGCATTTTGAGCGCTGCCCGCAGAGAAGCTGCCGGTGTACTGCAGGAGGCGGTAAAGAAGGAACTGCTCGACCTGGAAATGGGGCGGGTAGAATTTAAGGCTGCCTTTGCAGATATCGAAGGGCCGGCCCAGGGCGGGTTGGACCGCCTGGAATTCATGATTTCAACCAACCCGGGAGAGCCCTTAAAGCCACTGGCCAAAATAGCGTCCGGCGGGGAGCTGACCCGGATCATGCTTGCCTTAAAGGCACTGCTGGCAGACGCTGACGAAATACCGGTCCTGGTTTTTGACGAGGCGGATACAGGCATCGGCGGGCGCGCGCTTCAGGCCGTAGCCGAAAAAATGCAGCAGCTGGGCACCCGGCGCCAGGTGATTTGTGTCACCCACTCACCCCAGGTAGCCAGCCTGGGGAACGCGCATTTCAGAATAGTCAAGGAATACGACGGTGAGCGCACTGCTACCAGGATTAAGCTGCTTGATCACCAGGAACGGCTGGAGGAGCTGGCGAGAATGCTGGGCGGCAGGGAAGTCACCGAGGTGGCGATGCAGCATGCCAAACAGATGCTGCACCTGTCTTCAGAATAACATAATTTAATTAATCTATAATCATCAATAAAAATATTAAATGTAATATTATCCCAAAATATTTAAAAACATTTATTTCTTTAAAGGATAATTTTTTGGCCCGTAGAACTTTAAGCAAAGTATAAGTATATTTATATTATATATAGAGAAATGTTTTTTGGAAGCGGGGGGTAACATGATAGGGAGGTCAGTTCGCCTGTTACTGGCAGATGACAACAGGGACTTCTGCGAGGTATTCCAGGAATTCTTTTCCCAGCAGGAGGGTCTGGACCTTGTTGGCATTGCTTTTAACGGCCTGGAAGCGGTACAGATGATCAATGAAACCAGGCCGGATGTGGTGCTGCTGGATATCATCATGCCCCATCTTGACGGGATTGGAGTTCTTGAGGAATTTGCGGCCAGCGGCAACGGCCAAAGGCCAAAATTTGTGATATTAACCTCTTTTGGCCAGGAAAGTATTACCATCAGGGCGTTAGAGCTAGGCGCCGACTATTATATTTTAAAACCATTTGATTTTAATGTCCTGGCGACGCGTATCCACCAGCTCGCTGAAGGAGTCAGTGTTTCACAATTTATCGAAACGGCCAAGACTAAAAACCTGGATGTCCTGGTCACAAACATTATTCACGAGATGGGCGTCCCGGCGCATATCAAAGGCTACCAGTACCTGCGGGAAGCTATAGTCATGGTGATCAACGAAGTCAGCCTTTTAGGAGCGGTAACCAAAGAGCTTTACCCGATGATTGCCCGGAAATTCGAGACGACCCCAAGCAGGGTAGAACGGGCCATCAGGCACGCCATTGAGCTTGCCTGGGACCGCGGCAATGTTGAAATGATGACCAGGTATTTTGGTTTTACGGTCGACCTGGAGCGGGGCAAACCCACAAACAGCGAATTCATCGCGATGGTGGCCGACAAAATGAGGCTTGAACAAAGAGTCAGCTAAGCCAGGCAAAGCAATCATACATACATACAAACACCACGTATTGATTGGTTTTCACCAAGAGACGTGGTGTTTTATTTTGAAATATAATACAGCAGGGAAGGGTTTGAAAGCGATCACAAAGAACTTTAAAAATGAAAATTGAAATAAAAAAAGAGGGCGGAGGAAGATCATGCGTAAAAACATCTTGACAGTTATTTTACTGGCCTTGTTATTGGCAGCCTTCAACCCGGTCCTGGCACAGGCTCAGCCCAAAGTGATCCTAGATGGCAGCCTGCTTGTTTTTGATGTTCCGCCCGTAATAGAAGACGGCCGCACCCTGGTGCCTTTAAGGACTATTTTTGAAGCCCTGGGCGCGACGGTTGCCTGGGACGGTGATACGCAGACCGTGACTGCCGTTAAAGCGGGTACTGAAGTGCAGCTGGTGATCGGCGGGCAGGCCTATAAAAACGGCACTCCCGTAACATTGGATGTCCCAGCCAGGATCATCAGCGGCCGGACGATGGTGCCCCTGAGGTTTGTATCTGAGGCAATGGGGTGTGCGGTTGAATGGGACAATGATACCCAGACCGTCAATATTACCAATGTGCCGGCTAAGGTCAGGCCGGTCAAATTGTCATTAAACCCGGACAACGAACTGTATCTCTACGTGGAAGCGCCGGGCGCCGACAGGATCTACTACAGCTTTACCGATACGGAGTTCGCCACGATTCCGGCCGCTTACATCACCCCGGGCGAGGCCATTATATTGTCAGGCCATACCATCACCCTGGCGGCGCAGAATGCCAACGGCCTCGGAGCCCGCGCAACTTATGACCTGACCCCATACCTTGAGCCGGCGCTGGCCAACATCCAATCCGTGCTGAAAGCCAATGCCGCCATTACTAAGTATTTTGAGGGTCAATCAAACCTGGCCCAGGCCTTTGCAGCGATGGCGCAGCTGCAGGGCAGCATTGAACCGTTAAGAAACACCGGCAATGCAGTTGATCAAAAAATAGCGGCCTATGCCCAGGCAGTCTATGATACGGCATCTGTCCTGATCGACGACCGCATTAT
>CAYNIY010000024.1:2271-24491 GCA_964397525.1 uncultured Eubacteriales bacterium | reverse complement strand
TCGTGAGGGCGGCCGCACTGTTGGCGCCGGTATTGTTACCGGGATCACAGAGTAAAAAAACGCCGTTACGGCAGATGGCTGTAATCCATCAAGTTAAACCAAGAGATGCGATGAGGTGAAAGGTTGCCGATTGAGACGTGAGAAATGAGACGTGAGAATACTAGGGATGGTCTTAATGGTTTTAAAAGGCCAGAGAGGAATGCTCAAATCTCACGTCCCAAGTCACACGACCCACGACCCAATGGGGGAATTTTCACCGAGAAAGTCCGCTAATCGGGCGATTAAGGAGGACCTGGAAAGTATGACAAGCCAAAAAATCAGGATCAGGCTCAAAGCTTTTGACCATCATATGCTTGATCAGTCTGCTCAAAAAATTGTGGATACTGCAAAAAGAACCGGGGCTTCTGTGGCCGGACCGATTCCACTGCCCACAGAAAAGAATATTTATACAATCCTGCGCAGCCCCCATGTGAATAAGGATTCTCGTGAGCAGTTTGAAATGAGAACACATAAACGGCTGATTGATATTTTAGAACCCACACCGAAAACTGTTGATGCGTTGATGCGCTTGGATCTGCCTGCAGGAGTGGATATCGAGATCAAACTGTAGGGGGAAGTGGACACATCTATTGTAGGTGCGGCTTCAGCCGCACAATATGGCCGGATGAGTCCGGCCCTACAATGCCGGGGATTGTTTCTCTTGTTGAGAAATGTCCCCAATAATTAGAGGTAATGTTGGGGGAAGCCCCCCAACCACTTATCACAGAAAAATGAGGTGGAAAAATGCCTAAAGGGATTCTTGGGAAAAAAGTTGGTATGACTCAGATTTTTACCGATACGGGCCTGGCTATACCTGTAACAGTTATCGAAGCAGGCCCATGTATTGTTGTCCAGAAAAAAACACCCGCTAACGATGGTTACAGTGCCATTCAGATTGGTTTCGGCGAGAAGAGAGAACGTCTTTTTACCAAACCTCTGGCGGGGCATTTTACTAAATCCGGTATTCGCCCGCTTCGTTTTTTGCGGGAATTACTGGTTGAAGATACGGAGACTTATCAAATTGGCCAGGAAATTAAGGCTGATATTTTCATCCAGGGTGAAAAGGTCGACGTGTCAGGCACGAGTAAAGGCAAGGGTTTTCAAGGCGCGATCAAGCGCCATGGTTTTCACCGCGGCCCGATGGCTCATGGTTCGAAATACCACCGCCGCCCCGGTTCGCTGGGAGCAAAGGGCCCGGCCAGGGTCTACAAAGGAAGAAAGCTGCCAGGCCATATGGGAACTGACCGGGTGACAGTGCAAAACCTGGAGGTTATAAAAATTGATGCTGACCGTAACCTGATTGCCTTAAGAGGTGCGATACCAGGTCCCAAAGGTGGTTTAGTACTGATCAAGCCATCTACAAAGAGCAGTTAGAAGGCTGCTGAACAAACGAAATTTTTAATTATGGATACGAGATTTAAGAAGTGTGGCATGGGGGTTGCTGCGAAGCAGCGGATACATACACGCCCGGGAAACCGGAAAAGTATAAAGATCTAAACTCCCCCAAGTCCCAATTAAGGAGGATATAGCATGCCAACAGTAGCGTTGTTCAATATCAACGGCGAACAAATCGGCGAATTGACGCTGAAGGATGAGATTTTTGGCGTTGAAGTAAATGAGTCGGTTTTGCATGACGCTGTTGTAATGCAGTTGGCCGGCCGCCGCCTCGGTACGCATGATACTAAAACCAGGTCTGAGGTCAGCGGCGGTGGTCGCAAGCCATGGCGCCAAAAAGGAACCGGCAGGGCTCGCGCCGGTACCAGTCGTTCACCGATCTGGCGCGGCGGGGGGATCGTATTTGGTCCCCACCCCAGGGATTACAGTTACAGTCTCCCCAGGAAGGTTAGGAGACTGGCGCTGAAATCGGCCCTATCGGGAAAATTTAATTCTGGTGATATTCTTGTTTTAGATGAACTTGTGCTGGATCAGCCTAAAACCAGGGACATGGTCAGGATATTAAACAATCTTAACGTGGAGGATGCCCTGCTGGTGACAGCTGATAAGGATGAAACCGTGGAAAAATCAGCACGGAACATCCCCAATATCAAACCCTTGATCGCAACCAGCCTGAACGTCTATGACATACTGGCTTACAACAAGCTGATTATGACAAAAGACGCTGTTGCTAAAGTCGAGGAGGTGTTTGTATAGTGAAGGATCCGCGTGATATTCTGAAAAAACCGCTGATAACTGAAAAAAGCACTTCTCTTTTACAGGACAACAAGTACACTTTCAAGGTTGATCCTGATGCTAACAAGACTGAGATAAAGCAGGCAGTGGAAAGCATTTTTAAAGTAAAAGTGGAAAAAGTCAACACGATGAATGTAAAGGGCAAGAAAAAGAGAGTCCGCAATATTCCCGGCAGGACATCCGACAGCAAAAAAGCCATTGTTACCTTAAAAAAAGGTGACAAGATAGAAATATTTGAGGGAGTATAAGCCGGAGATGAAGGAGGTAAATCCCTGTGGCCATAAAAAAGTTTAAGCCAACTTCACCTGGCCGTCGTTTTGTGACCGTATCAGACTTTGCAGAAATCACAAAGACAGAGCCGGAAAAATCACTTGTCGAACCTATAAAAAAGACCGGGGGAAGAAATGTCCAGGGCAGGTTGACGGTAAGACACCGCGGTGGCGGGCACAAAAGGATGTACCGGGTAATTGATTTCAGGCGTGATAAAGACGGTATACCGGCAAAGGTTGCCAGCATTGAATATGATCCCAACCGCTCATCCCGTATTGCGCTGCTTAATTATGCAGATGGGGAAAAACGTTATATTATAGCTCCTGTTGGCCTGACCGTGGGGCAAACTGTGGTTTCCGGCCCGGAATCAGATATCAAGGTAGGCAACTGCCTGCCGCTTAAAAACATTCCGCTGGGCACAGTTGTTCATAATATAGAACTGTATCCCAAGGGCGGCGCTAAAATGGTCCGCTCAGCAGGCGGCTCAGCCCAATTAATGGCTAAAGAAGGCAAATATGCGACCATAAGAATGCCATCCGGCGAAATGCGCCTGGTATTACAGGAATGCCGCGCCACAATCGGTCAGGTTGGGAATGTGGAGCATGAAAACATTACAGTGGGCAAAGCCGGTCGTTCGCGCTGGCTGGGTATTCGCCCCACAGTCAGAGGTGTTGTGATGAACCCGGTTGATCACCCTCATGGCGGTGGTGAAGGGCGTTCACCTATCGGCCGCAATCCTGTAACGCCCTGGGGCAAACCAGCTTTGGGCGCCAGGACCAGAAAGAGAAAGGCCAGCGATAAAATGATTATTAAGAGGAGAACCAAGTAAGACGTCAGGCGTAAGACTTCAGCTGGCTGAGAAGGGAGGTTGCGTATTGGGTCGCTCATTAAAAAAAGGTCCGTTCTGTGAGCAAAAGCTTCTCGAAAAAATAGAAAAGATGAATGATACCGGAGAGAAGAGAGTAATTAAAACCTGGTCAAGGGCTTCAACAATCTTTCCACAGATGGTAGGCCATACAGTTGCAGTGCATGAAGGCAGAAAGCATGTTCCTGTTTATATCACTGAGGATATGGTCGGGCATAAACTGGGGGAATTTGCGCCCACCAGGCTATTCAGAGGTCACGGACATCATACCGAAAGGTCTACATCGCTGAAATAGACGCAAGAAATATGACGTGATAATTGGGAAGTGAGACGTGAGAAGTAACACGTGGATAAGCAGCCGATAGTTGTGAAAAACGAGACGCGAGAACAAGGGTAGACTGTAGGTGCGGCTTCAACCGCACATCTTTGGCGGGATAAAGCCTGCCCTACAAAGGAAAACCCGGAACACTCACGACACGAACTCATGACACACGACTAAAAAAACCACGTCAACGCTCCGCGACCCACCACCAAAATGGGAGGTAATACCGGTGGAAGCTAAGGCCATAGTTAAGTATGTAAGAATATCCCCGCGCAAGGTTCGCCAGGTGGTGGATCTCATCCGGGGTAAAAAAGTAAATGAGGCCCTGGCTATTTTGAGATACACACCCAAAAGGGCTTCGGAAGTAGTAACCAAAGTAGTTAAGTCTGCCGCGGCGAATGCAGAAAACAATCTGCAAATGGAAAAAGACGAACTGTTCGTAACATCCTGCTTTGTTGACCAGGGCCCAACTTTAAAACGATTCCAACCCCGGGCGCAGGGCAGAGCGGATATAATGCGGAAGCGCACAAGCCATATAACCATTATGGTAGGCGATAAAAAGGAGGGATAAATCTAAGTGGGGCAAAAAGTTAATCCCATAGGCCTCCGGATCGGGATAATCAAAGATTGGCAGGGCAAGTGGTTTGCTGATAAAAGAAATTACTCCACCCTGCTGCACGAGGATATTAAAATACGCAGGTATATCAAGAAAAAGCTTTTCGTGGCAGGCATTTCCCGCGTTCAGATCGAGCGGGCAGCCAACCGGGTTAAGGTTTCAATCCATACTGCCAAGCCGGGCATAGTGATCGGCAGAGGCGGCGTGGAAGTGGAAAACCTGCGCAAACAGCTGGAAAGCATGACCTCTAAACAGGTTAACGTAAACATAGTCGAGATCAAAGTACCTGAACTGGATGCTCAGCTTGTAGCCGAAAATGTAGCCGCCCAGCTTGTTAAGCGGATTGCATTCCGGCGGGCCATGAAACAAGTAGTATCGCGCTCCATGAAAATGGGAGCCAAGGGTATTAAAATTGCAGCCGGCGGACGGCTGGCTGGGGCTGAAATTGCCCGCAGCGAGTGGTACAGTGAAGGCAAGGTGCCTCTACATACCCTGCGCGCGGATATTGACTATGGTTTTGCTGAGGCCAACACGACTTATGGGAAAATAGGAATAAAAGTTTGGATTTATAAAGGAGAAGTTTTACCGGCAGCCAAGATTCCCGTAAAAGCCCCGGTCAGGGCAGGGAATGTTGCTCCCGGTGAAGGAGGCGAATAAGCTAACATGCTTATACCGAAAAGGGTTAAACACCGCAAGCAGCACCGCGGCCGGATGACCGGCAAGGCCAAGGGCGGCAAGGAAATTAGTTTTGGTGAATTTGGGCTTGAGGCGCTTGAACCGGCTTGGATAACCAACAGGCAGATTGAAGCGGCCCGTATCGCCATGACGCGTCACATTAAAAGAGGCGGGAAAGTATGGATCAGGATCTTCCCGGACAAACCTGTTACTGCAAAACCAGCGGAAACCCGCATGGGCTCCGGTAAAGGCACACCGGAATTTTGGGTGGCGGTGGTAAAGCCGGGTCGGATAATGTTTGAACTGGCAGGTATTTCTGAAGAAGTTGCACGTGAAGCCTTGCGATTGGCATCACATAAGCTGCCGATTAGAACCAAGTTTGTTAAACGCGGGGAAGTGGGTGAGGTCAATGAAGGTTAAAGAGCTTCGGGAATTGACCGATGCCGAGCTAGGCAAAAAGCTGACCGACTCAAAAGACGAGCTCTTTAAATTGAGATTCCAGATGGCTACTGGGCAGCTGGATAATCCGATGAAGTTACAAGAAGTCCGCCGCAAGATAGCGCGGGTAAAAACTATAATTCGTGAGCGCGAGTTGGGGATCCAGCGGGCGTAAAGGGGGGTAATGAAATGGAAGAGCAAGGCATGCGCAAGGTGCTTAGCGGCAAAATTGTCAGTGATAAAATGGATAAGACCGTGGTTGTGGCCGTTGAATCCCTGGTCAGGCACCCCCTGTACCAGCGCACCATTCGTCGCACTAAGAAATTTAAAGCACATGACGAAGAAAATTCCTGTCGTATTGGTGACAAAGTGAGAATGATGGAAACCAGGCCCCTCTCTAAAGAAAAGCGGTGGCGGATAATCGAGATCCTTGAAAGAGCGGAACAAATATAAGGCGTGAGATGTGAGACATATGAGACGTGAGATATGAGACGTGAGAATATAAGGATAGCCTCAAGGGTTCTACAAGACTGAAGAGGAATACCCTGATACCCACGTCCAACGACTCACGACCCACGACCCAATTGTCCCACCTCCCACTTTGTCAGTAAGGAGGTAGTAGTTGTGATTCAAGTTCAGTCTATGCTAACCGTAGCAGATAACACCGGAGCACGCAGGCTGATGTGCATACGTGTGCTGGGCGGAGGAATGCGCCGCTATGCCAGTGTGGGTGATGTTATCATTTGTTCCGTGAAGGAATCCACACCAGGCAGTGTTGTAAAAAAAGGCGAAGTTGTAAGGGCTGTTGTGGTCCGCACTAAAAAAGAAGTCCGCCGCCCGGATGGCACTTATATCAAATTTGACGAAAATGCCGCAGTGGTCATCAAGGATGACCAGAGCCCGCGTGGTACCCGTATCTTTGGGCCGGTTGCGCGGGAGCTGAGAGACCGGGATTTTATGAAAATAGTCTCTCTGGCGCCTGAAGTACTATGAGAAGCGAGAAGTGAGCAACTAGGCGTGAGAAATTAGAGCAGGAAGAACCGGCAGCACAGTGCAGGTTCCAAAAAGCCCCACGTCCAATGGCACACAGACCACGACTCAATTTGGAGGTGAACAACACATGGCTGAACAAAAAGCTGATAAGAAAGTCCACGTCCGCAAAGGAGACACGGCACTGGTGATAGCCGGTAAAAATGCCGGTAAAAAAGGGAAAGTGCTCATGGTGGTTCCTGACAAAAGCAGGGTGGTTGTCGAGGGCGTTAACGTAGTCAAGCGGCACACCAGGCCCACTCAAAAGCTGCCGCAGGGAGGCATCATGCAGAAGGAAGCCCCCATCCATAGTTCAAATGTTATGCTTTTCTGCAGTAAATGCAATAAACCAACCAGGATCAGCAAGAAGATCCTTGATAACGGTGAAAAGATACGCATCTGCAAGAAATGCGGCGAGTCCTTATAAGTAGCAGATAAACAACTTCCGAGAAGGGAGGTAGTAAAATGTCCAGGCTTAAAGATAAATACAGGAACGATGTTGTCCCAGCTCTGATGCAAAAGTTTGGGTACAAAAATATCATGCAGGCGCCTAAAATCGAAAAGGTGATCGTTAACATGGGTTTGGGTGAAGCGATACAGAATTCCAAGATCATAGATGCCGCAGTTGATGACCTGATGATTATCACCGGTCAAAAACCGATTACCACCAAGGCAAAAAAATCTATTGCCGCATTCAAACTGCGTGCCGGAATGACTGTTGGCGCGAAAGTGACACTGCGCGGGGTAAGAATGTATGAATTCGTGGACAAACTTTTCAGCATAGCGCTGCCCAGGGTTAGAGATTTCCGCGGCATATCAGTAAAATCATTTGACGGGCGCGGCAATTTCAGCATGGGTGTGCGTGAGCAGCTGATCTTTCCGGAAATAGATTACGATAAAATTGATAAGATTCGTGGTATGGATATTATTTTTGTAACCACAGCAAAAACAGATGAAGAAGCCAAGGAACTGTTGAGGTTAATGGGCATGCCATTCAAGGCAGCATAAAGGAGGGATGATGGTGGCAAAGAAATCATTGATCTTAAAAGCAGCGCGTCCTCCAAAGTTTAATGTACGGGCATATAACAGGTGTAAACTTTGTGGAAGGCCTCATGCATACATGAGGAAATTCGGAATCTGCAGGATCTGTTTCCGGGAGCTGGCTTATACAGGTGAACTTCCGGGAATCCGCAAAGCCAGCTGGTAAAGCAGGGGACCATCAGTAAGAGGCCTTACGACAAGACTTGGAAAGAAATTAAAATTTCCAGTTAAAGTGTATCGGTATTTGTGCCTCTGTATTAAGGAAGGAGGTTAGTTGCATGGTTATGACCGATCCGATTGCAGACTTCTTAACACGTATCCGCAACGCCAACACGGTTTACCACGATAAAGTTGAGGCTCCTGCTTCCAGGATGAAGAAGGCTATTGCCGCCATCCTGCGTGATGAAGGTTTCGTCAAAGAATATGAGTATATTGATGATGGCAAGCAGGGAATCATCAGGGTTTATTTAAAATATGGCGCCAATAAAGGGCGTGTGATTACCGGTTTGAAGCGCATATCAAAGCCGGGCTTAAGAGTCTACGCCAGAAAAGATGACGTGCCAAAGGTTTTAGGCGGCCTTGGGATTGCGATAATATCCACTTCAAAAGGAATTATGACTGATAAGAGAGCCCGTAAAGAAGGGCTTGGTGGCGAGGTAATCTGCTACGTTTGGTAAATAGTTATTTGTTACAGGAAGGGATTTGCAGTCGAGCAAGTTCCACAAGCAGCCCGACGCCGGCAAGAGGCGAATGACGGCTGAATTGGGAGGTGTAATAGATGTCCAGAATTGGTAAGCAGCCCATTCCGGTGCCTCCTGGCGTTGACGTCAAGATTGACGGTTTTACCGTCAGGGTCAAAGGCCCCAAAGGCCAATTGGAAAGAGAACTGCATCGGGATATGATTATTAAACTTGAAGAAGGGCAGCTGGTTGTTGAACGGCCGTCTGACAATAAAACGCACAGGTCGCTGCATGGTTTAACCCGCACCCTTCTCAATAATATGGTAGTTGGTGTGACTGCCGGATTTCAGAAAAACCTGGAATTGGTCGGAGTTGGATACCGTGCCTCCAAGCAGGGTAACAAGCTGGTGCTGGCCGTGGGTTATTCTCACCCGGTAGAAATTGAACCGGATGCAGACCTGGAAATCGAGGTCCCCGTACCTACCAAGATCAGTATCAAAGGTGCTGACAAAGAAAAAGTCGGCGCACTGGCGGCAAAAGTCCGTGCGGTCCGGGAGCCCGAGCCTTACAAGGGAAAAGGTATTAAATACGAGGGTGAAAAAATTAAGCGCAAGGCCGGCAAGGCCGGAACGAAAGGCAAAGGTTAGGGACGGTAAATAATTTTTAAAATAGGATATTTGTATCCTCGGATTCATAAAGGTTCATGTTTATGGCCTGAAGGGAGTGAATCATTACATGCTGAAAAAGCCCAGCCGAAAGGCGCTGCGGGTAATTCGGCGCCTGAGGGTTCGCAAAAAAATAAACGGCACTGCCGAGCGGCCCAGGCTAAATGTATTCCGCAGCCTGCAAAATATTTATGCACAGATTATTGATGACGAAAAAAGGGTGACACTGGTTTCCACATCAACCCTGGCGCCTGAATTAAAAGAAAAGCTGGCTTCAAGATGCAACACTGAAGCGGCGATTGCTGTAGGTCAGCTGCTGGCGAAAAAAGCAGAGGAAGCCGGGATAAAACAAGTTGTATTTGACCGTGCCGGTTATGTTTATCACGGCCGGATCAAGGCTCTGGCTGATGCTGCCCGTGCCGGAGGGCTCGAATTCTAGATGTGGAATTTTACTGAAATATGGCGAAAAGGAGGGAAATAGATGGCAAGAATTGACGCCAGCAAACTGGAAACGTCCGAAAAAGTAGTTTTTATCAACCGTGTGGCCAAGGTGGTCAAAGGCGGACGGAGATTTAGCTTTTCAGCTCTGATGGTGGTCGGTGATGGCAGCGGCCATGTGGGTGCCGGGCTTGGTAAGGCCGGTGAAGTGCCGGAAGCCATCCGTAAAGGTATTGAGGACGCAAAAAAATCTATGATAGAAGTCCCCATTACAGGTACGACCATTCCCCATGAGGTAACTGGTGTGTTTGGCGCCGGCAAGGTTCTCCTGAAACCGGCAGCCCCAGGTACCGGTGTGATAGCCGGCGGGCCAGTGCGGGCGATTCTGGAATTGGCCGGGATACGGGATATTCTCACCAAGTCACTTGGTTCAAATAACGCAAACAATGTGGTTCGCGCGACCATGTGTGCCTTAAAGAGCCTGAGGACCAGGGAAGAAGTAGCCCGCTTAAGAGGAAAAACTGTAGAAGAGTTGTTAGGCTAGGAGGGAAAATTTTGGCTAAGTTAAAGATAACCCTGGTCAAAAGCCTGATTGGCCGCCCGGAAGACCAGCGGGTCACTGTGCGCACCCTGGGCCTGACCAAGACAAACCGTTCGGTTATCCAGGAAGATACACCTCAGATCAGGGGTGCTATAAATAAAGTAAGCCATTTGCTCAAGGTTGAGGAAGCATAAGGGAGGTGGGACAAGTGAAACTGCATGACTTAAGGCCGGCTCCCGGTGCAAGAACAAAACCAACCCGCAAGGGACAGGGACTCGGTTCCGGTCTGGGTAAAACGGCAGGCAAGGGCCACAATGGTCAAAACAGCCGGTCCGGTGGCGGCGTGCGCCCTGGTTTTGAAGGCGGTCAGATGCCGCTGCAGCGCCGTATGCCCAAGCGCGGATTCTATAATCCTTTTAGCAGGGAAATTATTGCGATCAATATAAGTCAATTGAATCGTTTCGAAGACGGGGATGTTATAACTCCAGAAACACTGCTCGCCGCCCGGGTTATCAAGAAAACAGCCGATGGTGTGAAAATACTGGGCAAAGGGAACCTTGAAAAAGCCCTTACTGTTAAAGCCCAGGCTTTCAGCAAGTCGGCTGAAGAAAAGATTGCGGCGGCCGGTGGTAAAACTGAGGTGATTTAATTGCTGGAAAGTTTCAAGAGTGCTTTTAAGGTTTCTGAATTAAGGACAAAGCTCTTATATACACTGGGCATGATCTTTATCTTCAGGCTGGGTGCTCATATACCTGTACCGGGGGTCGTCCCGGAACGATTTGCTGAACTGGTCAACAGCGGAGCGATTTTTGGATTTTTCGATATTATATCCGGGGGCGCTTTAAAGAACTTTTCCGTTTTTGCCATGGGCATCATGCCATACATCAACGCCTCCATTATCCTGCAGCTGCTTACGGTGGTAATACCTCACCTTGAGAAGCTTCATAAGGAAGGCGAAGAAGGACGCAAAAAGATTTCCCAGTATACCCGTTACCTTACAGTAGTCCTCGCTTTTATTCAGGGTATCGGCATGGTGGTTGGAGTCAGCGGGTCGATGCAGAATCCAGGCCCAATAGCTTTTGTGATGGCCGCGCTTACGATCACCGCCGGGACGACTTTCCTGATGTGGATGGGTGAGCAGATCACTGAAAGAGGCATCGGTAACGGCATTTCGCTTTTGATCTTTGCCGGAATTGTTTCCAGGCTGCCGTCGGGCGCGGCGAGTCTGGGGGAATACCTGAACGCCGGGACAATCAACATATTCAGCCTGATAGTTCTTGTTATTATCGCTGCGCTGGTAATCGCTTGTGTGGTTGCGGTACAAGAGGGACAGCGCCGTATTCCCGTAAGGTACGCGAAGAGGGTTGTAGGCCGAAGGGTATACGGTGGGCAGACTACCCACCTGCCTCTTAGGGTAAACCAGGCCGGTGTTATGCCGATCATTTTTGCCTCATCCCTTTTGATGTTTCCGGAGACCATTGTTAATATGTTTCAGGGCAGTGCGGTGGCTACATTTTACAGTACTTACCTGGGCTGGGGTTCAGCAGCACACACGCTGATCTATGCACTGTTGATAATTGGCTTCACCTATTTTTATACCGCAGTAGTGATGAACCCAAATGATGTTGCTGACAACATTAAAAAATATGGTGGTTTTATCCCGGGCCTGCGCCCCGGGCGGCCTACCGCTGAATTTATCACTAAGATAATGAGCAGGGTGACTTTTTCCGGAGCCTTATTCCTGGCATTGATTGCGATCCTGCCGACGTTCGTGCTGATGGCTACTAAAATACCTAATATATACTTCGGAGGCACGTCTCTTCTAATTGTTGTGGGTGTTGCCCTTGATACCATGAAACAGGTGGAGTCACACCTTCTGATGCGCAGCTATCAGGGATTTATTAAGTAGGTGGAAACATGATCAGCTGTAAGTCTGAGAAGGAACTTGCATATATGCGCGAAGCCGGGAAGGTGGTTGCCAGAGTACACAGAGAGATTGCCAGGATGATTAAAGTGGGTACGACAACTCTCGAATTGAACAGGCTGGCAGAGGACATCATTATTAAAGCAGGCGCCCGCCCCGCTTTTAAAGGGCTTTATGGGTTTCCTTATACGATATGCGCTTCTGTAAACGAGGAAGTAGTACATGGGTTCCCAAGTTCAAGAAAACTGGAAAATGGTGATATAGTCAGTATTGACATTGGGGCTGAAGTAAATGGATATTTTGGTGACAGCGCCGCCACCTACCCGGTGGGAGAAGTCAGCCCTGAAGTTTTAAATCTTTTAAAGGCCACGGAAGAATCACTTTATAAAGGGATTGCCATGGCAAAGGCAGGAAACAGGTTATCAGACATATCTCATGCTGTACAAACCTGTGCAGAGGGTTATGGTTATTCTGTGGTGCGGGATTACGTGGGACACGGTATCGGCAAACAGCCGCATGAGGATCCACAGATACCCAACTTTGGCAAACCTGGGAGAGGAATCAGATTAAAAGCAGGAATGACATTAGCGATAGAGCCGATGATCAATATGGGCACTTATGAAGTGCATACTCTTTTGAATAACTGGACTGTGGTAACTTTAGACGCAAAACTTTCAGCCCATTTCGAACATACAATTGCTATCACCGATGGTAAACCGGAGATACTTACCAAGATATGAGGCGGCTTGCATCAAGCGGAGGACAACCGCATGAGAGCGGTTCGCGACTCTTGTCTTAGGGGGATGGGCTATGTCAGAAAATGAAATACGGATTGGACAACTTGTTGCTTCCATACAAGGGCGGGACAGAGGTATGTTTTACCTTGTAGTACAGGTTGAAAACGAATCCAGGGTTCGTGTTGCAGATGGAGAAGGGCGAAAAGTGGAAAAGCCCAAAAGCAAAAACATCAAACACTTAATATTTTATGACACAGTTGCAGGTATTGTTTTTGATAAAGCGCAAATTGGGAAAAGGGTTACCAACGAAGATGTCCGGGAGGAACTCAAGAGTTTAATCAGTCAACTGCCCCTGTAAAAATGTCGACAAATTTAGAAGAATTGCATTTTTACAGCCGGCGGAAGGATAGTGTCCATTTTAAATATAAGGAGGTTTGTTACATTCCTGATGTCAAAGCAAGATGTGATTGAGGTAGAAGGAACCGTGATCGAACCGCTGCCGAATGCGATGTTTCGCGTACAGCTGCAAAACGGCCACAAGGTTTTGGCGCACGTTTCGGGGAAAATCAGGATGAACTTTATCCGGATCCTGGCTGGAGACCGGGTGATGGTAGAACTTTCCCCTTATGACTTATCTCGCGGTAGAATTGTTTACCGCTATAAGTGAAATCAGTAGTCAGTAGTCACAAAAAAACAGCCAGGTCGGAGGGAATTCGCAGAATTAATACCAAAATGCAATCCGAATCCTGACGTCTGACGACTGACGACCGAATTAAGGAGGGTTGATGGTGAAAGTCAGGCCATCGGTTAAACCTATGTGCGAAAAATGTAAAATTATTCGCAGGAATGGTAAGGTCATGATAATCTGTGAAAACCCAAAACACAAACAGGTTCAAGGGTAAAACAGGAGGTGTTGAATAGAATATGGCACGTATTGCTGGCGTTGACTTGCCCAAGGATAAAAGGGTAGAGATTGCCCTTACCTATGTTTTTGGCATTGGCAAGCCAACGTCCCAAAAGATCTTGACCCAGACCGGAGTAAACCCGGATACCAGGGTGAAGAATTTAACAGAAGAAGAAATAAACCGGCTGCGGGATATCATTGAGAAGAACCTTAAAGTAGAGGGAGATCTTCGCCGGGAAATCGCTTTAAACATCAAGCGTTTGATTGAAATTGGCTGTTATCGGGGCCTGCGGCATCGCCGCGGTATGCCTGTGCGCGGCCAGCGGACAAAAACAAACGCCAGGACCCGCAAGGGACCGAAGAAGACTGTCGGCGTCCGCAGAAAAAAATAGGTTAGAGGAGGTTGTTCAATGGCGCGTCGCGTAGCCAGGACAAAAAAACGTGAACGCAAAAACATAGAAAATGGGATTGCTCACATTAAGTCCACGTTCAATAATACTGTCGTTACTATTACTGATACCAAAGGTAATACTCTTTCATGGGCCAGCGCCGGTGGGGTGGGTTTTAAAGGCTCCAGGAAAAGCACCCCGTTTGCTGCCCAGCTGGCAGCCGAGAACGCTGCCAAAGAGGCCATGGAACACGGCCTGAAAGAAGTGGAAGTCATGGTTAAAGGGCCGGGCGCCGGCCGGGAAGCTGCCATACGCTCCCTGCAGGCTGCCGGGTTGGAAGTTAATATGATTAAGGATGTTACTCCAATTCCTCATAACGGATGCCGGCCGCCCAAGCGCCGGAGAGTATAAGGAGGTGCGCTATTTTTGGCAAGATATACTGGATCGGTCTGCCGGCTTTGCCGCCGGGAAGGACTGAAGCTTTTTCTAAAAGGAGACAGGTGCTACACCCCGAAGTGTGCGATTGAGCGCAAGGCTTATGCTCCGGGCCAGCATGGACAGGGACGTAAAAAAGTTTCAGAATACGGGCTGCAGCTGAGAGAAAAGCAAAAAGCCCGCAGGATGTACGGCATTTTGGAAAGCCAGTTCAGAAGGTACTTTGAAAAAGCTGAAAGGCAGACCGGTGTCACCGGTGAAAACCTGCTCCGCCTTCTGGAAAGACGCCTGGACAACGTAATCTACCGTCTTGGTCTGGGATCATCACGCAGTGAAGCAAGACAGCTTGTTCGTCACGGCCATTTCATGGTAAACGGCCGGAAGGTGAACATCCCTTCATATTTGATCAGGGTTGGCGATGTAATAACTATCCGGGATAAAAGCAAGGAATCACCAAAGATCAAGGAATTGATGGAGAGATCAGGCGATCGCACGCCACCCTCTTGGCTTGAACTTGAGACGGAACAGGCCAGGGCTAGGGTAGTGGATTATCCAACGCGGGATCAAATTGATGCTACGGTGCAGGAGCACCTGATCGTAGAGCTGTACTCCAGATAGGAATTTGGTTGTTGTTTGTTGGTCTTGGGTTGTTTGCCGGTGTTCGCGTAGGCGAATGCCTGAAATGCCAATCTCTAACTGCTAACCACTGACCGCCAACCACCAATAGGAGGGAACCTTTATGCTCGAAATCGAGAAACCTAAAATTGAGATCGTTGAAATCAGCGACGATAATACCTATGGTAAATTTGTAGTGGAACCCCTGGAGAGGGGTTATGGGATTACTCTGGGCAATTCATTGCGCCGCATCCTGCTTTCTTCCCTGCCTGGCGCGGCTGTAACATCCGTTAAAATAGACGGTGTACTGCATGAGTTTTCAACCATACCCGGTGTTGTCGAGGATGTTACCGACATCATTCTGAATCTCAAAAATCTTCGTTTGAAAATATATGGCGAGGATGAGAAGATTCTCAGGATAGAAGCGACATCTGAGGGGATAATAACGGCAGGCGATATCATCCACGATGCGGACGTAGAAATACTGAATCCGGAACTGGTTATCGCCACCCTGGCCAGCAACTCAAGGCTGGCAATGGAGATTATGGTTTCCAAGGGGCGGGGATACGTCACTGCCGAGCGCAATAAAAAGGGTGATCATATCATCGGGGTCATCCCTATAGATTCGGCTTTTACACCGGTGAAAAAAGTGAATTATACTGTTGAAAACACCAGGGTTGGCCAGGTTACAGATTTTGACAAGTTGTCTCTTGAAGTATGGACCAACGGCAGCATCAGGCCTGATGAGGCTACCAGCCTCTCGGCTAAAATATTGAATGATCACCTGCGTCTTTTTATTGGTCTTACTGAAAGCGTAAACGATGTTGAGATCATGGTAGAAAAAGAAGAGGAGCAAAAAGACAAGCTCCTGGAGATGACAATAGAGGAACTGGACCTTTCAGTGCGGTCATATAACTGCCTAAAACGGGCCGGTATCAATACTGTAGAGGAACTAATCCAGCGCGATGAAGAAGACATGATGAAAGTCAGGAATCTGGGGAAAAAATCCCTGGAGGAGGTCATTAACAAGCTGGAAGAACTAGGTCTTTCGCTGAGGAAGGAAGACGAGTAAGGGAGGGCTTTAAAAAGTGGGCTATCAGAAATTAGGTATTAATACAGGCCACCGCAAGGCTATGCTCCGCAACCTGGTCACATCCCTCTTCCGGGATGAACGGATTAATACTACCGAGACAAGAGCCAAGGAAGTAAAAAGCATTGCAGAGAAAATGGTCACAACCGCCAAGCAGGGTGACCTCGCGGCTCGCCGCCAGGCACTTGCCTATTTGTACGAAGAAGAAGTGGTCAGAAAACTTTTCGATACAATTGCGCCAAAGTATGCCGACCGCTCCGGCGGTTATACCCGTTTGATCAAGGTAGGCCACCGCCGTGGTGATGCTGCGGAAATGGTAATTTTAGAATTAGTCTAATGGAAGCATGTGAAGAGAACAGAATTTTTATTAAGGTTAAAGATCTTACCTACATTTACAACCGCGGTAAGCCTGGTGAGCACCAGGCTTTGTCCGGAGTAAACCTTACTGTAAGTGAGGGGGAATTCCTTGCGATTGTCGGCCCAAACGGATCTGGAAAATCCACCCTGGCCAGGCATTTTAACGCTTTGTTAAAACCAGCAGGCGGCAGTGTCTTAGTCGGGGGGATGGATACCATTTGCCCGGAGAATGTTTGGGAGATACGCCGTCAGGTAGGTATGGTATTTCAGAACCCGGATAACCAGATTGTCAGTTCTCTTGTTGAGGAAGATGCGGCATTTGGTGCTGAGAATTTAGGGCTTCCTTCCGAAGTAGTGCAGAAAAGAGTGGAAGAGGCCTTGGTTTTGACAGGGTTGTCTCAGTACTCCAAACACGCCCCCCATATGCTTTCCGGCGGGCAAAAACAGCGTCTGGCCATAGCCGGAGTGCTGGTCATGCAGCCCTCATGCCTGGTGCTGGACGAGCCGAGTTCAATGCTTGATCCCTCCGGGCGTGCTGAGCTTATGGAAACGCTCGCCCGCCTTAACCGGACCATGAATACTACTGTTGTACTGGTTACCCATATCATGGAGGAGGCTGCCAGAGCGGATAGAGTCGCTATTATGTCGGGCGGCAGGATTGCCTTTACCGGTACTCCTGCTGAAGTCTTTTCAGAGGTTAGCCTGCTGGAAAGTTTGGGCCTCAAGCTGCCGGCTGCAGCTGAAATTGCTTCAGGCCTGCGCAGGCGGGGCTGCTCATTACCCGACGGAATTCTTGCTATTGATGATCTGGTTTCCTATCTCACCAGTTAGCCGTATTGTATAACACCTGAGAACTGTAGGTGCGGCTTCAGCCGCACAAAGGCAAAGGAATTCGACCTTGCGAAAAGCAGGTTTACAATATTTTATAAACAAAAAGGAATACAGGATATACCGACGTCCAACGACTGACGGCCCACGACCAAATGGGGGGGCCTCTTTATGTCATCTATTATAAAGATTGAAAATCTAACACATATTTATTCAACAGGTACGCCATTCCAGGTTACTTCCTTAGACAGTATCTCCCTGGATATAGAAAAGGGCGTTTTTTTCGCCATAATTGGCGCCACCGGTTCAGGTAAATCAACTCTAATTCAGCATTTTAACGGGATTCTGACCCCCACCAGCGGCAAGGTTGTGGTATGCGGTATAGATACTGCCGATAAAAAGCAGCGCCGCAATCTCTGGCGCAGGGTAGGCCTGGTTTTCCAGCAGCCGGAACAACAGCTGTTTGAAGAAACAGTCTACGATGATGTTGCCTTTGGTCCCAGGAATATGGGATTGGACAAAGGGGAGGTTAGGGCACGGGTGAACGAAGCGCTGCGCCTGGTAGGCCTTGACCCGCTGGAAGTTGCCGGGATGTCACCATTTCGCCTGAGCGGCGGCATGCGCAGAAAGGCAGCCATCGCCGGCGTATTAGCGCTGAAGCCGGAGGTGCTGGTACTGGATGAGCCGACCGCAGGCCTTGATCCGCAGGGCAGGCGGTTATTAATGGATCTTATTGAGGAATTCCGTCGCACTGTAGGGGTAACAATTATTCTGGTAACGCATGATATGGAAGAAGTGGCCCTCATGTCGGAGCAGGTGGCAGTACTTGATAAAGGCCGCCTGATCATGGAGGGCAAGCCTCGTGAGATCTTTAACAGGGCTGATGAATTGAACGCAATAGGACTGGGCGTGCCGGTTCCAGCCGAGTTGATGCACAGGCTCCGGAGGCTGGGCAAAAAGGTCCGCACCGATGTATTGACCACAGCAGAGGCTGAGGAGGAAATCGCCAGGTTGTTATCATTGGACTAATATATTCTCGGGAGAACGGCATGTTAAGCGGCATTACCATGGGGCAGTACATACCCGGAAATTCACTGCTGCACCGCCTGGACCCCAGGACAAAAATGTTTGGTGTTCTGGCGGCAGCTGCTTGCATATTGACAGCCTCAAACTGGCAGGGATTTGCTCTGGCCGCCCTGCTGACGATTACAGCTTTAATGCTGTCGGAGCTGCCTTTCAGGATTTTACTTGGCAGCCTCAAGTCGCTGTGGATCCTGCTGGCTTTTACTTTTCTGATCCAGGTGTTTTTTACACCAGGTACAGTGCTGGCCGGGTTGGGTCCGCTGAAGTTAACACGGGAGGGCATTTCGGCTGGCAGCGATATATTTCTGCGCCTGGCCATGCTGATTTTAACGGCCTTTCTGCCGACCTTAACGACTCCGCCCATCAAACTGACAGCAGGGCTGGAAAGCATGCTTTCTCCTTTTAAACGGCTGGGTGTCCCCGCGCATGAACTGGCGCTGATGATGACTCTTGCCCTGCGTTTTATCCCTACTCTGATGCAGGAGGCCGGTGTGGTGATCAACGCCCAGCGATCGAGGGGTGCGGGGTTTGCCTCCGGCAGCCCGGCAAAATGGGCCAGGAGTTTACTGCCCTTGTTTGTGCCGCTTTTTGCGGGAGCTCTGCGAAGAGCTGATGACATGGCTGTTGCCATGGAAGCCCGCTGTTACCGGGGCGGGGCCAACAGGACCAGGATGAGGGAGTTAAAATTTAACCGTACGGATTTCCTGGTGCTGGTGGTTATACTGGTGGCACTGGGGATTGCGGTTGCTCTAAAAAATATATAATCTGAAAAACTGGGACAGCAATGGCTAATATAAAGGTTATCATCGCTTATGACGGCACGAATTATCATGGCTTCCAGGAACAGCGCGGTACAGGCTTTTTGACTGTCCAGAGCGTTTTTGAAGAAAGGCTGTCAAAGCTGGCCAAAAGAGACATTAGGATCATCGGAGCCGGAAGGACGGACGCCGGGGTGCACGCCCGCGGTCAGGTGGTTAATTTTGAATCCGGAGATTTGCGAATTCCCCCTGAGCGGCTCGCATATGCGCTGAACAGCTTGCTGCCCGTTGATATTGTTGCACTGGAGGCGTCAGAGGTCCCGGCAGCATTTCATTCCCGTTTTTCGGCAGCAGCCAAAACCTACCAGTATGTTATTAATAATGGAAAAAAACCTTCTCCTTTTCTGAGGCTGTACAGTTATCATATGCCCCGGCATCTGAACACAGAGGCTATGCAGGACGGGGCGCAGCACCTTGTGGGCAGGTATGATTTCAGCGCCTTTAGGGCGCTGGGCACACCGGTCAGAACCACGGTGCGCAACCTCTACGGGATCCGGGTGAGCAGGGAAGGGGATTTGGTTTATATAGAAATACGAGCGGATGGTTTTCTTTATCATATGGCCCGGATGATTGTTGGGACGCTGATTCGTTTGGGTCTGGGTAAAATAGAACCACAGGATGTGATTGACATCCGGACCAGCCGCGACAGCTTGAAAGGGGGGCCCGCTGCGCCAGCGAGAGGATTGTTTTTGGATTCAATCGAATACCCGGACACTGTCAGTGATTGTTAGTTCTATCAGATTATGATATAATATTTTTTGGTATTTTTCATTGTGAGGAGGGGATTAAATGGGCGTGGTAAAAATTATCGTGACTGTTATTCAAGTGATTTTGGCAATAGCTCTGATCGCTGCGGTTGTAATGCAGTCAGGCAGGAGCGCCGGCCTCTCCGGGGTTATCTCCGGGGGTGCGGAGACTTTGTTTGGCAAGAAAAAAGGAATGGACGAGCTTCTGGGTAAGGTCACTGTCGTAGTAGCAATATTGTTCGGCGCTGTATGTTTATTATTGGTAGTATGGGAGTAAAAGCAATAAAATGAGGAGGTAATAAACCAGTGCAGGAATCAATGACACTAGCCGCAATCGGCGCTATTGTTGGGGCAGCAGCCCTGCTCTTTGCTCTTGTGACTTTTGCCAGCATTCTCAAAGAGCCCATGGGCACGCCTAAGATGAAAGAGATTTCCGAGGCGATTCAGGAAGGCGCCATGGCGTACCTGAACCGCCAGTATAAAACATTAATTCCTTTTACCATTGTGATTGCAATTTTACTTGTCCTGGTCCTGCCGCGAATGGATGACCGGGTGCAGGGCGGCGCCCTTGCCGTATCATTCCTGGTAGGCGCCATCAGCTCGGCCATTGCCGGATACATAGGTATGAACAGCACTACTAAATCCAATGCCCGCACCGCTGAAGCTGCGCGGAGCTTTGGACTGGGCAAAGCCCTGAAAGTTTCTTTCCGCGCCGGCTCGGTGATGGGCCTTTCTGTGGCAGGTCTCGGCCTGCTGGGTGTTTCGGTCTTATTCCTGATATATAAAGACCCTGTAGTCATTAACAGCTTTGCTTTCGGCGCCAGCGCCATTGCATTCTTCGCCCGGGTAGGCGGCGGTATTTATACCAAGGCTGCTGATGTGGGCGCCGACCTGGTTGGCAAGGTTGAAGCCGGCATACCTGAGGATGACCCCCGCAACCCGGCCACCATCGCCGACAATGTCGGAGACAACGTGGGCGACACCGCGGGCATGGGTGCCGACCTGTTTGAATCTTACGCGGCCACAACAATTGCGGCCATGATCATCGGCAATACGATTTTTGGCGTTAAAGGAGCGCTCTTCCCCCTGGTGGTTGGCGCTATCGGCATAATCGCTTCCATACTGGGCACCTTCTTTGTCCGCACCGGTGAGGGCGGCAACCCACAGGCGGCTTTGAATGTAGGCCTGTGGTCCACCAACATCATGACAGCCATCGGTGTCTATTTCCTGGCCAGCTGGACTTTTGGCAACGAGGGATTGGGCATATTCCTGGCCGTTGTTACCGGGCTGGTCGTCAACGTGGCGATTGGCGCCCTGACTGAATATTATACCGCCAACAACAAGCCTCCCTGCCTGCGTATCGCCGAGGCTTCCAAGACCGGCCCGGCCACCAACATCATTCACGGCCTGTCGGTGGGCATGGAGTCTGTATTCTTCCCGATGGTGGTTTTTGCCGCGGCAATTTACACCGCCTTCTGGGTAGCCGGCTGGATTCAGCCCTCCCACGCTATTTACGGCATTGCTATGGCGGCGATGGGCATGCTTTCTACCGCCGGTATCGTGGTGGCCATGGACTCCTTCGGCCCGGTTGCCGACAACGCCGGCGGGATAGCCGAAATGGCCGAACTGCCGCCTGAAGTCCGGGTTATAACCGACAAGCTTGACGCGGTAGGCAACACCACCGCGGCTATTGCCAAAGGTTTTGCCATTGGTTCCGCCGCTCTGACTGCACTGGCGCTATTCCAGGCCTTTTCCGATGAGATAGTGCGGAACCCCAAACTGCAGCACCTGCTTTCGAACGGGCACTTGGTGATCAACCTGGCCGATCCCAAGGTATTGGTGGGACTCCTGATTGGCGCCTCGATTCCATTTGTCATCGGTTCCTCTACCATGCGCGCCGTGGGTGACGCGGCTTTCGGCATGGTGAACGAAGTGCGCCGCCAGTTCCGTGAAATCGAAGGGATTATGGACGGCACAGGAAAACCGGATTACGCCCGTTGTGTTAACATTGCCACCGGCGCCGCGATCCAAAAAATGATCTTCCCCGGCCTTGTAGCTGTGGGCATGCCTTTGATTGTGGGATTTGGACTGGGAGCTCTCGCCTTGGCTGGTTATCTGACCGGACTCACGGCAACTGGTGTTTTGATGGCCCTGTTCCTGTCCAACGCCGGAGGTGCCTGGGACAATGCCAAGAAGTGGATTGAGGCGGGTAACCTGGGAGGCAAAAAGATAGACGGACAGCCAAACCCGGTGCACCAGGCAGCGGTTATCGGCGACACTGTCGGTGACCCCTGCAAGGATACCTCCGGTCCGGCCATGAACCCCCTGATCAAAGTTGCCGGCACCATTTCGCTGATTATCGGTTCAGTATTGTTCCACTAAAAGAGGAAAATGCCGGGTTATCCCGGCATTTTTTATAAACTGCTTTTTTGTATCGGGGACATTCCTCAGCCATAAAGCTTGACCCTAAATAGAGGTGTGTCCC
>CAYNIY010000024.1:0-2171 GCA_964397525.1 uncultured Eubacteriales bacterium | reverse complement strand
AAAGGAAGTGAAAGTTTTGACCAGAGCGTTAAAAGATGAAAACAATATCTGTTTCGGTTGCAGCCCGGACAACCCTATCGGCCTGAAGATGGTATTTGAGCATGATGGGGACGTGTGCCGCTCACGCTTCACACCCGCCCCGGAACACCAGAGCTGGAATGACGTGGTGCACGGGGGGCTGCTTGCCACTATGATGGATGAAGCCATGGGCAAGTGGCTTTGGGAGCATGGAATGACGGCCATGACTGCGGAAATGACCATTCGCTACAGTGCGGTGGTTCCTGTGGGTGTAGAACTTACCATTGAAAGTCATCTAGTGTCACAAAAACGCAAGCTGATCGAGATGGCCGCAAGTATAACGCTGCCGGACGGAGCGGTGGCCGCCCGGGCCAAAGCAAAGTTTCTCGAAGTTACACCAGCAGACCTGCCGGAGAGTGGTGAGGAAGATTGAACAGAGAAGAGGCCCTAGCGCTTCTCAAAAAAAACCTGATCAATAAAAACCTGTTTAATCACTCCCTGGCCGTTGAGGCAGTCATGCGCAGGCTGGCAGAGCATTTCAACGAGGATGTGGAAAAATGGGGCCTGGCCGGGCTGCTGCATGATATAGATTATGACCGGACCAAGGATGACCCTATACGGCACAGCATGGAGGGCGCGGAGATCCTGGCGTACTGCGGGCTGCCTGATGATATCGTATATGCGGTGAAGGTCCACAACTCCCGGCACGGCCTGCCGCGGCTGTCCCTGATGGACAAGGCCCTTTTCGCTACCGATCCGCTGACCGGCCTGATAGTGGCGGGCGCGTTAATCCGCCCGGAGAAAAAGCTCGCTGTGGTAGACGTGCCTTTTCTGATCAACCGTTTTCATGAAAAAAGTTTTGCACGCGGGGCAAACCGGGAAACCATCAAAGCCTGCACAGAGACGGGGCTTACCCTGGAGGAGTTTATGGGCTTGGGCCTCGAAGCCATGCAGGGCATAGCCGGAGAACTCAAGTTGTAAACGGTGACATTCCGATCGGGGACATTCCTCTGACCATAAAGGAATACCGGTGAGAGAGGTGTGTCCCCATTCCTCTGTCTGGTATCATTAAACGGTAGATGCAGCATTAGATATATCCATAAGATACATACACTCCTTAACTCCTTGACAAAAAGCAGGGCACTGCTATAATTAATATTGCATTTGAAATGACTGTTTATCGCCAAAATCCCTTATTCCAGTCGTTGGCCGGAATAGGGTTTATTTTTCAGGAGAAAACACAATGGCTGTTAAGATCGTAACTGAAAACCGAAAGGCCAGGCATGAATATCACATCCTGGAAACATTTGAAGCTGGCCTTGTTTTAAGCGGGACCGAGGTTAAGTCGCTGCGCGCTGGCAAAGCCAACCTGCAGGACAGCTATGCCCGTGTTGATAATGGTGAGCTGATGCTGTATAATATGCATATAAGCCCTTATGAGCAGGGGAACCGTTTTAACCTGGAGCCCAAGCGCATTCGCAAGCTGTTGATGCACAAACAGGAGATCATGCGGCTGCTGGGCAAGACCAGGGAGAAGGGGCTGGCTCTGATCCCGCTCAAGGTTTATTTTAAAAACGGCCTGGCCAAAGTAGATCTGGCTCTGGCTAAAGGCAAGAAGCTCTATGACCGCAGGGATGATGCCGCTGAGAGGGACGCCAAGCGGGAAATAGACCGGGCGGTCAAGGAAAGGTTTAAGACATATTAAATATTTGCTGTCACGTTTAACCCTTGGGTTGATTCAGCCCAATAAGATATGGGGGCGCAAAGGTTTCGACGGGGGAAGCGGTGGCAGGAGGAGCGAGCCGGGGTTTCCATCAGCCCGCAAAACGGTGGAAAAACATTAATTGCCAATAACGAATACGCTTTAGCAGCTTAAAGGCTGTCTAACCCTCTACCCGCGCTGGGCCCGTGGCCTGGGCTAGGGGGTCATTAAAACGGGCTGGTTTGAGTCCAATTCTCGGAGGACTTGAGCAAGATCTATCGAGATAGTGCCAAGGGAGCCTGGCTGTAGGCGCCTGCGGACCGAAACCTAAATTACAGCCTGCGCTCGGAGAAACTCCTGTGGTCGGTCTTCCGGACGGTGGGTTCGATTCCCCCCGCCTCCACCATACATAAACTCAATAATTGATACAATGAGAAAGCCCAGCAATACT
>CAYNIY010000023.1:0-24999 GCA_964397525.1 uncultured Eubacteriales bacterium | reverse complement strand
CGGCCATTGAACCTATGGACAGAAAGCCTTCAATTACTATTCCTTCAGGGGCGAAGGCAGTTTCCCGGGCTTTCATGCCCTCACTTTCCAGTCTTTCAATAAGTTCCTGCCTGGTGGTCATTAAAGTATTAACCCGTACTGTATTTGGCGCAGGCACATTATTTGACTGGCAGAGCATTATTGTCTCTTCCGGACCGAATTCATTGAGCCAGCGCTCCACCAGCCAGGCCGGGTGTGAATATTTAATTGATATATGAGCGATTGGATCGTCAGCCAGTTCAGGAAATCTAATCTCAGATGACTGGCGGGATATGCTCCGCAACACACCGTTAACAAATTTCACCTCACCCGGATGCCCGTGCCTTTTCGCCATCTCGGCACTTTCGTTGCAGACTGCGGATGGTGGTATCTTGTCCAAAAACATCAGCTGATATACGCCCAGTCTGAGTATGTTGCGCACTGCTGCTGTCTGAGTATTTAAGGGCTTCTTTACAAACTGCCCTAAAATCCAGTCAACGGTGTTCATAAAACGCAGTGTGCCGTAAGTCAGTTCAGTGGCAAAAGCCCGGTCAAGTTTACCGGGCCGGTACTTTTCCAAGATTTTATTTAAGCACAGGTTGGCGTAAGAACCTTCTTCCTCAACTGACATCAGAACCTTTAAGGCTATTTCTCTTGCAGATAATTTTGCCACAAATCCAACCTTTCCGGCCGCAGACATATTATTAGCCACTTGCTGCCGTCTTAAATTCTTTTTCATCGATAAAAAAACGGATTGCTTCTTCTACATCAGGTATTTTGACATCGGTATTGAAACATGGCCCGCAAGGCCGTTCATTTGTTACCCCGAGTACTGGAATTGGATTTGTGTCCAGGATGCCGCTTGTCAGGTCGCGTTCACAGGCAATGGCGACAATGGCATGCGGCCGGTATTCCTGCACATATTTGCGGGCCAGGGTACCCCCTGCGGCCATGCCGATGTTGATCCCATAGGAGTCTCTTAATTCTAAAAGTTCTTTTACCGGGCAGCCTCCGCAGCGGTGGCAGTTATCAATTTTAACAGTAATTTTATGCGGACATTCATTGTTTTGCAGACAGTGCGGCACAAGCAGCAGTATTTGTGACGGTTTTACCTTAAGAGCTCTTGATCTTACAAGATCATTATTCATCTCCACAAATGAACTTTTAATCTTATCACTGTCTATGTGAAATATCTTACCGATAACCAGCACCAGAGGGAAAAACAGGTTCACCGCAACGCGCATCGGCCTGTGAAAAGCAGTGATATCCTTAGAATAAAGGATGGTCAGAACTATGCCCCCGATGCCAAAAGCAGCTATCAACACACCGCTTATCAGCAGTCCCGCCAGGATGTACAGGAGTGCCTGGTCAAATAAAGTCCTCGAAGGGTTGACCGCCAAGAACCATACTCCTGCAAGCAGAGTGATAGCCCCGAGAACACTTACCCCCAACAGCCCTACAAACAAACGCTTGCGCACCGGGATAAAATTATTGACGATCACCGGAGATCTCCCCCAAAAACATCATATCTTGCATTTTCACTGCTGGCCTCAGGATATTCTGGTGCTTTATTATCGCTGCTGCCGGTTTCGCTTAACTGGTTTGCCGGGAATCGCCCAGCACCGTGCCAACGATTAAAGGTGTTCCCCTTAGAAAGTCAGCACTGCACAGCCGCTTTGCCCCCTGCAGCTGGAGCTCATTAATCTTGAGCCAGCCCTTGCCGGCCTGGATAATAATCCCGTCACTGCCGGCTGATATGATCTGACCGGGTATCAAAGCACTCCCGTTTCCTTCAAGCAATTGTGCACGCCAGATCTTCAGCACCTTGCCGTGCAGGGTGGTGCGCGCTCCAGGCCAGGGATCCATACCCCTGATCTGATTATAGATATCTCCAGCCGGCTTGTCCCATAAGATCAGCTCATCTTCGGCCTTTAACATGGGCGCGTATGATGATTCGCCGGCCTGCGGCAGCCTGGCGGCACAGCCGCATCTGAGCAGGCCTAAAGTTTTTATCAGCAGCTCCGCCCCCAAAACAGCCAGACGGTCATGCAGTACTCCAACATTATCATCAACATGGATGGGAACAGCTTCGCGAAGAATCATATCTCCCGTATCCAAACCTTCGTCCATAAACATGGTTGTGATCCCTGTCAGCACTTCACCGTTTATAACCGCCCAGTGAATAGGGGCAGCACCACGGTATTTTGGCAGCAAGGATGCGTGAACGTTGATACAGCCATATTCTGGCAATGTCAATATGTCTTTCGGCAAAATGCGGCCATATGCAACCACTACAATAACATCAGGAGACAAATCCCGCAATGTACATATAAAGTCAGGGTCTTTAATTTTTGCGGGCTGAAGGATCGGTATCTTTAGAGACACCGCGGCTTCCTTCACCGGAGGCGATGTATTCTTTTTGCCCCTGCCCTTGGGCCGGTCCGGCTGAGTGACAACAGCAAGCATTTCATAATCAGCCTCTGCCAAAGCTCTGAGCGAAGGCACCGCAAAGTCAGGCGTTCCCATAAATATTACCCGCATAAGTGCACCTATAGTTCCTTCTGCTTCATCTTTCTGATATTAACAGCCCGATCAACGAAAAGAATGCCTTCGAGGTGATCAATCTCATGCTGAACGGCCCTGGCCAGCATGCCGCTGGCTGTTAAGATCTTACCTTTGCTGTGCCGATCCATATACCTCACTTTTACTGATGCAGCCCGGGTAACATCTCCAATAATACCCGGGATACTCAAACATCCCTCAAGGTCAGTTTCCTGCCCGGAGGAACTAATAATTTCAGGATTGATCAGCTCATGCAGACCCTCACCGATATCAACGACAACAACCCGCTTGGAAACCCCTATCTGCGGTGCGGCCAGGCCTGCACCTTTGGCGCAGTACAAGGTGTCGGCCAGGTTGTTCAGCAACTTATTGATGCTCGCATTAACAGTCTTAACTGGTTTAGCTTTTTCTTTTAGGATTTCGTCTCCGATTTCTACAATCTTATATATCGCCAAAGTAATTCACTCCTCCTACTGCATCCCCTGGGGATTGATATCAACATTAATAACCGGCCTGAAAGCAGGCCTGCGCTTTTGCAGAGCCTCCAAGCTTTCCCTGATTATATCTCTTAATTCATTGCGCCGCGGACCCTTTAATACCAGCTGCCAGCGGTACCGCCCTTTGATCCTGCTCAGCGGCGCCGGCGCCGGACCGAGGACTTCAATAAAATTGTCCTGCCCGGACAGTATTTTGTCAAGGATTTCTTTGCCTTGTGCTGCTCCTTTACTGATCTCGGCCTCATCCTCATGGGTAAACAGAAGCCTTGCCAAATAGCTGTAGGGCGGATACCCCAATGCCTTTCTTACAGGCATCTCAACCTGGTAAAATTCCTCGCAGTCATGCCTGGCGGCAGCTGCTATGCTGTAGTGATCCGGACAGTAGGTCTGAACCAGTACTTCACCGGGCAGATCAGCACGGCCCGCCCTGCCGGCTACCTGGGTCAAAAGCTGAAAAGTGCGTTCAGCCGCTCTGAAATCAGGCATAAACAGGGTGGTATCAGCGTTCACCACGCCGACAAGCGTCACCATCGGTAAATCCAGCCCTTTTGCGATCATCTGGGTACCGATCAGAATATCTGCCTGTCCCTGCCTGAAAGCACTGAGTATCTTTTCATGTGAACCCCTGCGTGAGGTGGAATCACTGTCCATGCGCAATATGCGCGCTTGCGGAAAAAGTTTTTTCGCTTCATCCTCCACCTTTTGCGTGCCAACGCCAAAATGCCGGATGTACCTGCTGCCGCAGCTGGGGCACTTTTCTGGCATTTTAGTTTGATAATTGCAGTAATGGCACCTCAGCGAGCCATCCAAATGATAGGTCAGAGAAATATCACACCGATTGCATTTTATGACATGTCCGCACTCCCTGCAGACTACAAAGGTTGCATATCCACGCCTGTTCAGAAAGAGCAGCGTTTGTTCACCCTTTTGCAGCCTGACACAGATGGCTGAAACAAGACTCCGGCTGAAGATGCCGCGGTTGCCATCTTTTATTTCCTGCCTGAGGTCGACTACTTTGACGCTTGGCAGAGGTTTTTCATCTATTCTGTGCGGCATTTTTAAAAGCTTATATGGTCCGCCCCGGCCAGACCTGAACCATGATTCCAGGGAAGGGGTCGCGCTTCCCAGTACCACCACCGCCCCTGAAAGCTGAGCCCTTTTTAAGGCAACTTCCCTGGCATGGTAGCGAAGATGGTCATCCTGCTTATATGATGGTTCGTGTTCTTCGTCTAAGATAAAGAGCCCGGGCCTTGGCAGAGGGGCGAATACTGCGGAACGTGTGCCCAACACCACAGGGGCCCTGCCCTCCTTTACCCTTAACCACTCATTGTATCTTTCCCTGCCGGCAAGGCCGCTGTGTAATACGGCAACCTGCTCGCCGAAACGACCGCAAAACAGATCGATCATCTGTGGTGTCAGGGATATTTCAGGGACCAGGGCCACAGCCTGGAGGCCAGCTGCAAGGGCGGCGGAAATTGCTTGCAGGTATACCTCTGTCTTGCCGCTGCCTGTAACACCATGCAGGAGAAAGGCGCTGAACCTGCGTTTTTTCAGCGCGCCTGATATTTCTCTGAGTGCTGCCTCCTGATCTTTGTTAAGCCGCAGCGCGGGAGATCCAGGCCTTCCTTGCAAATTCAAATCCTGATAAGAAGAAAATGCCTTGACCGCAGCTTTAAGCATTCCTTTCTCAAGGAGCACATCAACAGTTTTTGGGACAGCTTGGGCTGCGGCTGACAGTTCCCGCCTCGACAGGCCGGGCCTATCCATTGCTGTTCTTAGTACCGCCGCTTGTTTCGGAGATCGTGCCAGCAGTTTTAAAGCGTCTTCCATTTCACTGTCAGGCAGCGCCGGGTACAGCAGCTTTACCACACGAGCGTTTTTTATGCCGAGTCTCGGTGAAATAATCCGCCCCAAGGCCTCTGCCGTGCTGCATAGATAACTGTCCGCCATCCAGCGGGCTATTTCCAGCAGTTCCATGGTAAACACAGGTTCGGCATCCAGGATCCCTGATATCTCCCGCACCTTAACCTCTCCCGCCGGAGTGCCGAACCCCACCACATAGCCGGCTATCTGCCGGCTGCCGAAATAAACAAGCACTCTTGAGCCCACTATTATTTTATCCTGATACATTTCCGGAACGGCATAGTGAAACACACGGTCTACACCGCGTGCGTTTATATCTACTATGATCTCGGCAAATTGGCCGGCATGACCCATTTAGCCCTCCCGTGAAATATCCTAAGATTATTTTTAAACTTTTAAACTAAAATCCCGGCACCCGGGATTTTTGCTTAACACTTTTATTGTTTTTTCTGGCGGACTGCCAGCGCCTCGTCCAGGATCCGGTGAGCCAGTTCTTTTTTATCCATCAGTGGTATTTGTTTTATATCTCCTCCACGGTACACAAACTTAACAATGTTTGTGTCCGAACCAAATCCCGCCCCGGCCTGGTTAATATCATTCGCCACCAGGAAATCCAGGTTCTTGCCCTGCACTTTCTGCAGTGAGTTTTTTTCCAGGTCGTTGGTCTCAGCAGCAAATCCAACCAGAATTTGTGAATTCTTTCTTTTGCCAAGTTCCGCCAGAATGTCGTGGTTCCTGACCAGCTCAAGCAGCATCGGACCATTGTGCTTTTTAATCTTCTGTGCCACAGCTTCTTTCGGCCTGTAGTCTGCCACAGCGGCAGTTTTAACCACAATGTCCACACCGGCAAAACGATCTATAACAGCATTATACATTTGTGATGCGGTTTCGACATTTATTAATTCTACCCCACCCGGCGGCTTCAAAGCAGTAGGGCCGCTGATCAGCAGTGTTTTTGCCCCCCTGGCGGCGGCTGCTCCGGCAACTGCATAGCCCATTTTGCCAGTACTTCGGTTGGTCAAATAGCGAACCGGGTCGATCGGTTCAACAGTAGGTCCGGCTGTCACCATAACAGTCAAGCCTTCCATGTCTTTCACGGGGATCAGGCAGCTCTCTATCTTCTCTATAATCCGATCCAAATCAGCCAGTCTTCCCTGCCCTTCGGCGCCGCAGGCTAAACGGCCTGTACCTGGCTCAATAAATTTGTAACCGAGATCCCGCAGTGTTTCTATATTGCGCCGGACCACTGCGTTATTATACATGTTGACATTCATCGCCGGGCAGAACAAGACCGGGCAGGAGGCCGCCATGATAACAGTGGAAAGAAGATCATCACCGATACCGGCGGCAGCTTTACCTAAAATATTGGCAGTTGCCGGTGCAATTACAATCAGATCTGACCAGGCTGCCAGTTCAATATGTTGAACAGACCCGCAGGCAGCTTCAAAAAGGTCTGTGCGGACGGCATTACCCGATAAGACCTGAAAAGTAAGCGGCTTGATAAATTCCTGGGCTGATTTGGTCATAATCACTTGCAGCCCGGCCCCGCCAGCCTTCAGGCTGCTGACCAGTTGAGCAGTCTTAAAAACAGCTATGCCGCCGGTAACCCCGACGGTAATATTTTTTCCAGCCAGCATGGTCTTCCCCCTGATAAATCAATTGTCGGCTGTATGTTGTATGTTCAGATATAAGCAGTACAACAAAAAGCCGGGAATCTTACTTTATTCCTATCTTAGTACGCCTGTAACCTATTTTATTCTGGGAAATTTCCGTCAAAGCAGCAATAACCGGTTTCCTATGGGCCACATCATCCTTGTCATTTCCCCTGTCGGTAATCACCCTGGCTCTTTTAGCCGCCACAACCACCAGGGTATACCTGCTGTCAACTTTTTCCATAAGTTTATCGAGAGACAGTTGGATCATAATTACCCTCCGGCTTTTAAAATCTTGGCATATTTTGTTTGTTAATTAAAATTGTTCAAAAATGACTTAAAGTAACCGGGCCTTGCTTTCTCTGCAGTTAAGATAGCTCTGATCTTTGTTGCAGCTTTTGAAACCTCGTCATTTATTACTATATAATCATAGCGGCTGGCCAGTTTCATCTCCCCGGCTGCACACTGCAGGCGCCTCCCAATTACCTCCTGGCTGTCAGTGCCGCGCATGATCAGACGCTTCTCTAATTCACTTTTTGAGGGGGGAGCTATAAAAACCAGCACTGCCTCAGGATATCTTTCTTTGACCTGTAAAGCTCCCTGAATGTCAATCTCCAATATAATGTCAAGGCCTTTTCCCAGCGATTCCTCAACAAAACGCCGGGGTGTTCCGTAGTAATTATCGTAAACCTGTGCATATTCCAAAAGCTGCCCGTATTGAATCATCTTTTTAAATAATTCTTTATCCAAAAAGAAATAATCTGCGCCTTCGACCTCTCCGCACCGGGGCGGCCTTGTAGTTGCCGAGACAGACAGGCGTATGGTAGGCTCATTTATTTGCAGTTCCTTACAGAGAGCCCCTTTCCCAGCCCCTGACGGGCCGGATAGGACCAGCAGCAGACCTTTTCTTTCCACTTTTACAGCTCCACTTTAATCAGCCGGTTCTTCTGCCTGCGCTGATGTCTCTTTTGATACAAGACGGTTTGCAACGGTTTCAGGTTGAACGGCGGACAGTATTACATGATCGCTGTCTGTAATGATAACTGCCCTGGTACGCCGCCCGTATGTAGCATCAATCAGCATGCCCCTGTCCCTGGCCTCGGTAATTATTCTCTTGATCGGAGCTGATTCCGGGCTGACGATGGCAATAATACGGTTGGCTGACACAATATTGCCAAAACCAATGTTGATTAATTTAATCTCCATTTTATTGCTCCTTTCCTGAACCACCTATTCGATATTCTGCACTTGTTCCCTGATTTTCTCAAGTTCGCTTTTTACCTCGACAGCCCAACGGCTAATCTCCAGGTCATTAGCTTTAGAAGCAATGGTGTTTATCTCCCTGTTCATCTCCTGGACTATAAAGTCCAGCTTCCTGCCCACGGGCTCACTCGCTTCAAGGCAGGCGCGCGCTTGTTTAAAATGGCTTTCCAGCCTTACAGTCTCCTCGGTGATATTCGAGCGTTCAGCAAAGATCGCCGCCTCAGCGGCCAGGCGTTCCGGGGTCAGGCCGCTGTCTTTCATAAAATCATTCAGACGTACTCCCATTCTTTCCCTGTACTCTTCAACAACAGCGGGGGACCTGTCCCTGATTTTTGCATTCAGTGAAGAAACCTGGTCCACCCTGGCTAAAAGGTCTGCCGCCAGCTGATTACCCTCATCAACTCTCATCCTGATCAGGCTGTCCAGTGCACCTTCCAGCGCCTCCTGTATGGCTGGCCACCAATCCTCAATATTCTCAGCCGGAACTTCCAGCGCCAGCACTCCGGGCAGGTCCACAAGGTTTTTCAGCACTATCTTGCCTTCTAAGTCAAGGCTATCCTGCAGCTCTTTTATTGCCTTATAATATGCTCCGGCCAATTCTTTGTCAACTTTTACGGCAGAGGTCTTTTCACCGCTGTCTTCAACGTTCAGGAAAGCGTCAACCCGCCCACGGGTAACACGTGCCTGGATTAACTTCCTTATTCTTTCTTCAAGCGGAGAAAAGGTGCGCGGCAGGCGCAGCACTACTTCGTTATAGCGATGGTTCACAGCTTTCAACTCGATAGTAAACTTTTTTCCCTCTATGCCGGCCTCTCCCCAGCCATATCCGGTCATGCTTTTAACCAATTCTACACCACCTGTTTATATACTACCGATCATATGATATTACCATAGTTTTTTACACACATTTACTTCAAGGATCATATTTACTGATCCGGGACAGATAAACATACAGACATTTTTACCAGGGATTATTCAATTTTATTAAGCAGGTCTGAGATGCGGTCAAGTCCCTCATCTATTTTTTTAATCGAACAGACATAAGACAGCCTGATATAATCATCATTACCAAAAGCAGCGCCGGGAATTACAGCCACATGGGCTTCTTCAAGAAGGACTGCCGCCAGGTCGGTGGCACACCGGATCAACCTTCCTTTATAGGTCTTGCCAAAATAATATTTTACATTGGGAAAAGCATAAAAGGAACCACCTGGCAGGATACAAGTTATGCCGGGAAGATCAACCAGCCTTTTATGCATGTAATTCCTCCGCCGCAGATATTCGGCCACCATCTTTTTCAACGGGCCCTGGTCACCGTTTAGGGCAGCCACACTGGCTTCCTGGGCGATCGAAGTGGGATTGGAGGTTGAGTGGCCCTGCAGATCAGCCATGGCTTTAATCACCGGCCGGGGAGCAGCGGCATAACCAATCCGCCAGCCTGTCATGGAATAAGCCTTGGAAACACCGTTAATTAATATAGTACGCTCTTTTAATTCAGGAGCAAGAGAAGCGATACTGATATGCTTAAGGCCGTCATAAATAAAACTTTCATATATCTCGTCTGAAATAACTGAGAAATCATACCTTAATATGACTTCCTTTAAAGATTCAAGATCTGCCTCAGTATAAACCACACCAGTGGGGTTGCAGGGACTGTTCAGGATCAAAAGCCTGGTGCGCGAATTTATTGCTCTCTCAAGTTCAGAAGGAGTAAGTTTGAAACCGTTTTCCTCCCTGGTATTTATGATCCTGGGCGTAGCCCCTGCCAGCTTAATTTGTTCTACATAGCTTACCCAGTAGGGTGCAGGGAGGATTACCTCATCTCCATCCTGTACCAGAACCTGCATGGTATTATAAAGAGAGTGCTTGGCACCTGCCGAGACAATTATTTGATCCGGTTCATATTCTAAATTCTGGTCAGCCTTGAGCTTCCTGCATATGGCTTCTCGCAGAGTAAGAATCCCCGCCACCGGGGTGTACTTGGTCTTGCCGGCCCATATGGCTTCCACAGCAGCTTCTTTTATATAATCCGGAGTATCAAAATCCGGTTCCCCTGCTCCAAAACTGATCGCGTTAATTCCTCTGGCTAAAAGCTGCTTCGCTTCCGTGTCTATCGCCAGAGTTGGGGAAGGACTAATATTTAGCGCCCGGTTGGCTAATTTCATTTGAAACAAGTTACCTCCTTTTGTGCTGGAAAACGCAGCTCCATTGATGGTCTTCCCTAAGGGGCTGCAAGAAGAGGCTATGACAGCCCACTACATTAAATGTCCTGTTTTTTGCCAAACTAGCCAGGCGCATTTAGCTGATATCAGCTGATTTACAATTCCAATTAACTAAATAACTGCTCATTCCTGTTTCAGGCAGTTTCTTAATATACAACTGCTTCTATAGTTTTCGATACTTACCCCGCTACCTTCCTTCCTTTCAATAAAATATCTGGCTTATGCTAATGGATTCTCTATCTTTAACATTTTATCACTGCTTTTCAAACTTGCAACATTTTTCTTATATTGTATACATTATTATGGCGCTCATGTACCCGCCGGCGCGAAGAATTCAATCCCAAACAGTATAGCATATATTAGCATAATTCTTAACCGGGGGTAAATATAAGCAAAAAAACAACCTTGCTGTTTTATTTAATATCGTCTAAAGCAGTAAGGACCTGCTTATTTTAGCAGGCCCTTACTGCTTAACTTAGTATTTTATCCTCTTCCAGATCAGAAACCCCTGCTTCATCAAAAGAAGCCATCTCATGGATAATTTTGGCAGAGGCTTCAATAAGATGCATGGTGAGGGCAGCTCCGGTACCTTCACCGAGACGCATATTTAAGTGTACTACCGGCGACAAACCCAGCTGCTCAAGCATCAGGCGGTGTCCCTGTTCCCCGGATAAATGAGAGGCAATTATGTATTCCCGGGCTTTGGGCTGTATTTTACATGCTACCAGGGCTGCTGCGGTTGTAATAAAACCGTCTATTAATACCGGCACCCGCCTGGATGCGGCGCCAAGTATCACTCCCGCCAGTCCCGCAATTTCCAGGCCGCCTACCTTGGACAGAACATCTAAGCCGTCCTCGCGATCTGGTTTGTTTGTTTCCAGGGCACGGTTAATGGCACTAATCTTAACTTTCATCACCTGATCGTTGACCAGTGTCCCGCGACCGGCAACCTCTTCGGCGGTGTAGCCGCTAAAAGCGGCTAAAATAGCGCTGCTGGGCGTTGTATTGCCTATCCCCATATCTCCTGTCGCCAGGAGTCCGGCGCCGTTGGCGATCTCATCCTGGGCAACCTGGATACCAACTTCCAGCGCCTGGACGGCTTCTTCTCTTGACATAGCCGGGCCAACCGCAATATTGCCAGTGCCGGCTTTTACCTTTCTCTGCAGCACGCCGGGAATATCAACCGGCACCGCGACACCGACATCAACTACTACAATCCTGGCGCCGGCATGTTTTGCCAGTACACCGATTCCGGCTACACCCGCAATAAAAGCCGGCAGCATTTGTACTGTTATCTCCTGCGGCGCGATACTAACCCCTTCTTCAACCACGCCATGATCACCGGCCATTATGATGACAGCTTTTTCTCCCAGTTTGGGACAGGGATTGCCTGTAATACCGGCCAAACGCACCGCTATCTCCTCCAGAATTCCGAGGCTGCCAGGAGGTTTAATCAGGCTGTCAAGCCTTTTTTGGGCATTCTCCATAGCATTCCGATCCAGATCCCCAATCCTGCTTAATGTTTTTTCCAGTAACATTAATATTCTCCCTTCATATTATAATACAACAAAAAAAACCACAGCCTTAAATCAGGCCGTGGACTTTTCCATCATCCTCCGGGTTTAACTTTCCCTCGCGGGCTTTAATCCAACAGGCAGGTCTCCTGGCTTCGTTCATTGTTTACCGCGGCCTTCCCATAATCTCCCGGTTTTTACCGAGCTGAATCACAGTGGCATTACCGCGGCAGACTCCCGGTAACAGTGGCGGGACCGCTCAGGGTTTACACCTGATTCCCTATTCTCCCTTGCGGGCACCTGTCGGCTTGAAGACAATATTTTATTGACATCATTATTGTTCTTTAAAAACAATGATTTTCCTGCCGCCTGCTGAAATAAAACATCCAAAAATAACAATAACACCTATTGGTCTTCTGCCCACCAATTTAAGACCCGGTCCACTGCCACTGCCATTTCCGCCCGGGTTGCACCCTGCAGAGGATTGAAATATCCCTCACTGCCCTGCAGCAAACCGGCCTCAGTTATTCTCCATACCGCACCCAGGGCATAATCCGGAATCTTACTCAAGTCTTTATAGTAAATCATTCCTTCAGTATCACTGAGGCTCAATGCTCTGTCAATCATTACGGCCATATCGCTCCTGGTTATTTTGGCATCCGGCCTGATCGTACCGTCAGGATAGCCGTTTATAACGCCCCGGGCGGCTGCTGCCTCCACAGCTGGTTTCGCCCAGTCCGGGATATTATCATTAAAGGAGACTGCACTTTCCGTCGCCGGCCAATTTAATGCAGCAGCCAGTGATGTAACAAACTGCGCCCTGGTCACACTCTGGCCAGGCCCGTATGAACCATCCGGGAAACCTTTCAGCACACCTCTTAAGGCCAGCCGGCCGACAGCTTCACCGGCCCAATGGCCGGCTGTATCTTTAAAAACTGGTGACGGCCGGGTGTCATCAGCAAGCACAAGCCTGCCGAATCCCCATACTTTGGCTGAAATAGTCCGGTGTTCACCCTCACCTGCAATAATTGACGGCTGTTCCTGCCACTCATTTCTGTCAGTGTCATATAATAATATGACCGGCCGGTGACCAAGCGATTCCTCGCTGTAAAGCCAGTTAAGCCGCCAGGGATTATTCAGAGTGATCTCCTTTCCCTCAGCCGGTGTTAAGGATACAGCGCCGAGCACAACTATTCCCTCAGGGACGTCGCTGAACGCAGCTTCATAAGCCAGTCTTACTTCTGCCGGATCTGAAACGGCGCCAGCCGGAAACTGGACTTCAATCCAGTCATCCATCGTTACTTCTGATATCGAGTCAGGCTTTATCTGAAGTTCTGTCCATGTTGGCTTAACAGTGACTGGTACTGAGGTGTCAAGTCCCTGGTAAGAGGCTCTTATCTGACCGGAAACCGCATCTTTGGCAGCAGTAAATCTGCCATCAGCAATTTCACCAAGCTTATCGTTTACTCTCCACTTTACTTCTTCCGGTTTCAGATCGAAATATTCCCCACCGGTCGTCTTTACTTTTGCAGATAATTGGGCAAAATTACCTGGTTCAATTTTGATCTTGGCTGGGCTGACAAGCAGCTCTGCAAGCATTTCCGGGCCGATCACCCTCACAGCGGCTGTACCGCTCGCACTCCCCAGAGAAGCAGTTACATTTACAGTGCCGCTTTCTTCGGGGGTTAAAATATTACCCTCAAATTCACCGTTTCCCGGGGTTGTGCTGAATACGATGTTATCAGAATTAATCCGGTATGGGTTGTAATACTGATCATAACCTTTGACCTCAAAGCTGCCTTCCCTGCCTGCAAGCAGCATGGAAGGACCGCTTACACTCAAACCCGAGAGTTTCCCCTGCGGTGCAATTGAGAAAATTCCGATCGCATCGGGCACTTTCCGCTGTGTCGCGGCCTGCGGCTGGTTGACCAGACTGGCGCCGAAATCTCCCAGATGGCGCGCGGCTATAGTTGTCGAACCGCCGCCATCAAGATTTACCGCCCTCCATACACCTAATGAAATCAAAAAACCGGCCAGTTCCTCCTGTGTCATTCCAGCACTGACTATTGTGCCGTCTGAGGAGACCTGTTTCTCAACAGCCACCAGGTAAAGCGTTTTCCCATCCTTGGAGATACCTGCGGCTGTTCTGGCATGCTTGCCGGATATGTTTTGTGTAAAATAAGCAGGCAGCTGCCCCGCCTCAACCAGTAAAGCCTGACCGCCTACGGCGGCAAACAGCTTACTGCCCATGGGTTCAACCGTATAAGTGTAGCTGACTTTTGATCCAACCGGCAGGTTATCTTTGATAAATTTCGCTGCCTGGCCGTGCCCTTTCAGAATATAGCCATCAGCTGGAATCGGCACCCCGGCTTTATCAGTCAAGACCTGCCGGACCACACCGTTCTTAACAACAGCCTCCACCACACCAGACAAGCCGGCCAGTTTGCCCCTGCTGGTTTTGCCCCAAAGGGGGGTATACAGGTTCATTGCTTCGGCATCTGATGACACATCTGACATTATTAAATAACCTGGTTTATTGATCCCGGAGAGAGAAAAGCTCTTTCCATTGCCTGCCGTGACTTTGCCGCTGAAACCAAAAACTTCTATTATTGGCGTTTTGTCAACTGTAAGCCCGAATCCAAACATATCAGTCCGCTGAGCAGGGCTTTCCACCAACTGCCCTCCCTGATAAGCCAGGCCGATAGTCCGGCCGCTGTCCTTGATTTGAAAAAAATCGCCATTTATAGCAGCAACGGCCCCAGTGCGTTTAGCCATTTCTGTAACTGTCTGGTTATTATTTAAAGTGCCGTCCCCACCGATGATCGTGTCTATTTTCAGGTAGCGGTCGCTGAGATCGGCTTTTAATATGTATGCGTTCAGCGGTCCGCCGTCAGTTTTCAGCTTAACAGTTTCCAATATTGCTCCTTGAGTAATGACTTCTTCACTGCTGGTTTTTGAAATCACCTGGTATGCGCCTGCACTTGAAGGCATTAGAAGATGAATCGTAAAAACCGTGATTAATATATTAAGCCATATCAGTAACGCAGTACGTCTTTTAAACAAGAAAAAATCTCCCTCCAAAATAATTTTATTTATGAGCTGCCCGGTCGAAATATATGTTTTTACCACTGGCGGATATTGGGATACCTACCACCAGGTCCCCTTCCATCATACCTATCCTCCTGGCCACAACACCAGGCCGGTACATGATGCGGTTGTCAGCGTTCAGGATACCGGCTGTCTTAGCTGCGGATCCCAGTGCTATACCCAAATCCAGGACACGCCAGGCGCAAAGCGGTCCCACGAACTCCGGTCCTTCTTCAGCCTTCAAATCCACACAGCGGTTATAACCGCATGCACCGCAGTTCAAGCCGACAGGCTCAGCCTTGTCCAGGGAAATCAGCAGCAAAGCATCGGATTGTCGTATATTTTTTCCGTCCCGGTCAAAATTGACAGCATTTTTTTCCTTGCCGTAGCTTTCCATGGCGGCGGCCAAAATTACCAGATCATCCCCTGCTATCACCTTGGTCCTGATGTAGTCCTGCCCTGCTGATTTCGGCGCCGTGCGGGCAGCCAGCTCCATCAGGCCTGCTGCCAGCTTCATAATATTTTGCACGCAAAAGCACCTCTCAATGCCAAGTATATTTGAGTATTTTAATTCAAGAATATATCCTTGACGCACCTCTATTATAAATCAGAGCGTAAAAATACTCAACCATGCGAAAAATTTACTTAATTAACTAAAATACAACATCACCCGGCATATCTGCAAATATTAAAAACCAACTTTAGAAAATGATAACAATTTAGTTATTGTTTTTTAATAATTTAATTTTAACATTAATAAAACATTAAAAAAACCAAATTCATTTTTATAGATAAAGGAGGCATTCTTTATGATAATAATTTAAAAGGGATGAGCTTTTTAAACTAATTTTTCAATCCTACAAAATTAGCTGGGAGGAAAAATAAAATGAAAAAACACATGCCATGGAAGCCGGTAGCAACAATATTATTTGCTTTAACCATGATTCTTTGTCTCTCTTTAGTGACACAAACCGCGTCAGCAGATGTTACCGAGTTTCAGATTAAGTCGGCGACAATACCCAGGCCTGGATACATGGATGTTACGGTACAATCCAATTTCAGCCCGGACAGTCCCGAAGGACGTTTCGTGAGAGTCAGTGTATTAGACAGCGAGAACCATGTCTTAGACACCCAAAAGGCGGATTGGGGAACTGGAGTTACAGAAACGAAAACCTTCAATTTCATAAACCTTCCCTATAAAGAGGGAGCTGTCTATTTTGCACAAGCAGATGCCTATTGCCCCACATACCTGCATCATTTTCAACAGGTTTCTGTCGAGGGTGAGATCAGGTTGTTTGTCAACGGCTATCAGCCGACTTTAGATGTGCCGCCAATTATTCGTGATGGGACGACCCTTGTTCCCGTGAGAGGGGTTTTTGAAGCACTAAACGCCGCAGTTTCCTGGGATGAGGCAAAACAAGAGGTTGCGATCGTCAAAGACGAGCTCACCTTGGTGCTTCCTGTGAACCAAAACACCGCTCTGAAAAATGGGGAGGAAATTGCCCTGGATGTGCCTGCCCAGATTATAAACGGCCGGACCATGGTGCCGGTTCGTTTTATCGCTGAAACGCTAGGCGCAAAAGTGGATTGGGATCCTGCAGACTACGCAGTCAGAATTTTAACGGGTACTGCTGACATCCCTGAATTTTAAGATCCCATGACTTTGTTTATAGCTCTATAGATAAATAACTAACTAAACAAAGGAACCCGCAGTACTGCGGGTTCCTTTGTTTAGACATTAAACCTGAAATTAATGATGTCCCCATCTTCGACTAAGTACTCTTTGCCCTCCAGGCGGCTCAGGCCTTTTTCTTTAACCTTTGCCATACTGCCAAGGCTCTCCAGGTCCCGGTATTTAACAACTTCAGCCCTGATGAACCCTCTTTCTATGTCTGAGTGAATTTTACCTGCTGCCTGCTTGGCATAAGTTCCCTTCTGGATTGTCCAGGCTTTCACCTCATCGTCGCCCACTGTAAAAAATGATATCAGCCCCAAGTAACCATATGCCGACCGGGCTAACCGGTCAATGCCGGACTCGCTGATACCCAGGTCAGCCATAAAGATCTCCCTGTCCTCATCAGGCAGCTGGCTGATTTCCATTTCAATCCTGCCGCAAATTTCCAGGCAAGGGATCCCGCGCTCGTCAGCGTAAGCCTTGATTTCGTCTTTACCGGGGTAATTTTTTAGTTTGAACTGCTGTTCATCAGTATTTATAACCAGCAGCATTGGTTTTTCAGTCAGGAAGCTGTAGTTTTTCAAAACCGACTTTTCCTGTTCATTCAAGTCAAGCCGCCCGATTGATATTTCATTCTCCAGGGCATTCAGGCATTTTTCCAGGACTTCAAGTTCAATAAGGTTCTCTTTTTTTACCTTTTTACCGATTTTTATTCTTTCAATTCGCTTCTCAATGATCTCCATGTCAGCCAGAAGCAGTTCCACATTGATCGTATCAATATCCCGCAGGGGATCTATGCCGCCGCTCACATGCGTCACATCTTCATTGGTGAAGGAGCGCACAACATGGGCGAGCATATCCACATTTCTGATCGAATTTAAAAACTGGTTGCCCACACCCTGTCCCTGACTCGATCCCTGCACCAGCCCTGGCACATCGCTGAACTGAATCAAGGCGTGTGTCGTCTTGCGAGGCTTGTACATACCACTGAGGTAATCAATCCTGCGATCAGCAAGCACAGCAGCCTTGATATTGGTTTCGGCTTTACCGGTTAAAAAATTTGATGTTTCGGCATTGGCGCCGGTCAAAAGGTTGAAAATAGTGGTTTTGCCCACCATTGGCAGCCCGATCAGTCCACAATTCAGATTCACTGTCATCACCCGGATTGTAGTTTACCACCTTGCAGGTGGTTTTACAAACTTATTTTTTAAATCTGGTTGACTTCCAACAGTTTTTTCTGTGGATTTGAGGTTACTGTCAGATAAAGCCAGCCGTCTTCCTCAGTAGTTTTCACATCTCCGCCCGACACGACATTGTTGCTTTCTTCTCCCACGTAGACGGCGACTGTCATATCTATCAGCCCATCAGGGTTTTCAAGTTCTATGGAGTAATCATTGTCTGCCTTTTTTATCTCACACTTCGTTTTTGAGTAACGGTTTAAATAGTCAGCGAACTGGCTCATAGGCGCAACTTTTATTCTTCCTGCGCTCTGTTCGGCCAGGGCTTTTTCCTCCAGAGCCCTGATCGCTTCCAGGCAAAAACGGGTGTCGGACGGGTGAGTGTAAACCATCCTGATCACCTTTTCCCTGGCTGAGAAATCAATCAAATCCTCCACCCACTGCCGTACTTCTTCCTCCGGCACGTGCCCTCTTTCCATCTCTTCCAGTGAAGCAAACTGGCGGTAAGGCGTTATCGGGAAAGCCCACAGGTCCTGGCCGGAAAAACTCTCATATATGCGCGGGCGGGAGGGGCTTGATCCGGAGTCGCCGGCATAATAATATGAATTTACGCCCATTTCTGCCAGTTTTTTGTTTATCCAGAAGGGATGGTTGCCGCCAGGCGCACTGTACTCGACTACTTTTCTCCCCGTAACAGCCTCCAGTGACTGGGAATTCCATTCCAGGAGCTGGAACGCTTTTTCCCGGGGCAGGTACTGCAGATTATAAGCAAACAGGTTATGGGCCCAGCCGCCGTGAGAGCCGATTTCGCCATAGTTCTGCAGCACCTCCAGGATCGGTCTGCCCCTAAAGGTGCTTTCGGCGCTGAAACCCATGTCATCTCCCAGTTTGTATGTATCAGGCCCGGCAGATATATGGATTGATAGTGGCAGGTCGCTTTGGAAAAGGCCCTGCATTAACATTACTGTCAAGCCTTTAAAATAAGCGCCGCTGCAGATATGCAGGTTAATGACAAGGCCGCCGCCGCCGTCAGGGCTGTTTACCAGACGGGGAATTTTAGCACAGTGAATCAGAAAAGTTCGCAGGACAGACCTGGGAAGAAGGTCGTCAGACCTGAGTTTGCCACTGGCCAGGGGAACATTGGCAAAAACAGCGCTGCCTCCGCTTTCATAGTATTTATCCGTGATCACGGGAATCTCAACAGCGCCTGTTTTGTCAAAAGCTGAGATGCGGGCATTAATATTTTTCGCCATGGTGTGATCAAATTTTAATTTACCGTAAGAGTAAGTAGAAAAAGCATTATCCTGGTCCAGCTTTCCGGGAGTTATTCCCCATTCCTGACTACTCTCCTGATCGGTAAAGTACATATATCCGGAGTATGTGGATATCCGGCCATCTGGCAGGGGCATATTATATTTTACTCCCAACAGATCTACCAATAACGGTGCCTGCCATGGTGCTCCGTCCGGGTTTATGGTAGCCGGATTAAGGGAAAAAAGAGCGCAGCCCCCTTCATCCCTGACATAAGAGCCAATAATCTCCGCCGTTTCCCTGGTCATCGCGGCATTAATATTTTCAGGCACCACAATAGCCTGGTAGCGTCCCCTGAGCTCTCCCGGAGCATATCCTGTAAGCTCAGCAGGAGAAACAACCCGGTAGGGGAATCCCTCTTCTTTCAGAATTTGTTCATATACTGCCTGTACCAACTTATCCTTATCAGAACGCACATCTCCTGCCAACAGTGCCACCTTGACAATATTATTAGGTTCAGCCCACGAATAACGAAGAAGTAAATTCGTAGCCAGGAGGATAGACAATAATGATGCTGCGGCAATGACAAAATATGTGGTTTTTTTTCTTTTCATTCTCAACTTCAACCTTCTTAAATTATGAAAATACATTTTGCAAAGCCGGTTCAAGGCCTATTCTATCTGATGCTGAATCGTTTGTAAAATAATTAAGCAATACTAACCTCGCCGCTTGGACATATAATTCATATGCTTATTCAGCGGCAAGTTTCACCGCCTTCTTTTTCTCCCCACTCGTTATATTCACCCTTTGGAATAAAGTTTTCACAGGCTCTTGCCAGTGGCTCCACAGGTTTTTTTGTTGCCTCGCACATAGCCGCGCCAAATGATTTCCAGGCTTTAAAAAAGACGCAGTCCCTGCATGTCATCATTTCACCTTCGATATTTCTGCGCTGTTGGTGTTATTGTTCTTTACTGCAGTGCACCTAAAATTTCTCCCGGCTCACAACCAGATCTGGTTTTCCCCATAGAAGGCGCATTACTGGGCCTGCATTCTCAGGATCACCACTGGTGAAAAACAATTCACTGCCGGCCTGTCTGTCATCAGCTGCCAGGTTTTTTTTCTCCAGCACCCGGGCCACCTGTCTGGCCACTGCCTCGCCGCTGTCAATTATTTTTATATCGCGGCCAACCAGTTTTTCAATTAAAGGCCTTAAAAAGGGGTAGTGCGTGCAGCCAAGAATTATTGTATCCACACCATTTGCCAGCAGTTTATCCAGATAGCGGCCAAGCAGCGCTTCAGTTTCCGCGTCTCCACACCTGCCGGACTCAACTGCTTCAACTAATCCCGGACACGGTTGAGTATATATCTCCAGTCCATCTCCAAACCTTTTCACCAGTGAGTCAAATCTTTCTCCGGCGAGAGTTACACCGGTGGCGATGACTCCGATCCTGCCATTTCTGGTTACTGAAGCCGCTGGCTTTATTGCGGGTTCTATGCCAATAACGGGAACACTGTACTGTCCGCGCACTGCGTCAAGAGCGGCAATAGATGTCGTGTTGCTGGCTATCACAATTAATTTCACGTCCCGCCCCAGCAGAAAATCACATATCGCAAAGGCTCTGCGCTGTATAACTTCAACCGGTTTGGCCCCATAAGGGCAGTGTGCTGAGTCAGCAAAATAAATAAGGCTTTCTCCCGGGAGCAAACGGCGCACCTCTTGCATCACTGAAAGTCCTCCGACTCCCGAATCAAAAAATCCTATCGGTTTTTGATTTGACATGATCATACCTCGCACAAATAACATTGCCTGTGTAGTTTAACAACCCTTCTTAATAAGTTTATACAGAAGGCCGCGGTTTCCTTCATAAAAAGAACACAGACCTAAAAAAGCTCCTTCGTTGTTTCCTCGGGTGTTTTAGGAACAACAATATTCATTTAAAGTAATTAAAATATAATTTAAAAACCATTCACACAAAAAAGGGATGTAATCTTGTATAAAGAACTATTCTAAACATTATGAGACTGGCCTGGTGCTGATGGGAGGATATACTTTGTTAAAAGATTTTCAAAGGATCGGGCGTGACCTCTGCCTGACAGGTTTGAACAACTCGCACAGCGGCAACCTGAGTGTGCGCCAGGACGCCCGGATTATAATCACCAGAACCGGTTCCATGTTGGGTTATCTTGAGGATAAGGATTTGATAGAAACTGGGCTCACAACAAATGATGCAAACACTGTTCTGGCCTCCATGGAAATCGGAGTGCACAGGGCTGTTTACAGGGGCACCCCCGCTCAGGCCATAGTCCACGCCCACCCGGTTCATGCGATCAGCATTTCTTTGCTGGAAGAAGAAATAATTCCGATGGATTCCGAGGGCGCCTTTCTGCTGGACAAGATACCCGTACTTTGTGCGAAATGTACAATCGGTTCTCCCGAGGTAGAAGAAAAATTGCCCTCTTTATTAAAAAAACATAAAATCGTAATTGTGCGCGGGCACGGCAGCTTTGCAGTTGGGCACACCCTGGAGGAAGCCTATCACTGGACTTCCTGCCTGGAAAGTGTATGCCGAATTATTTATCTGACGCGAACTCTAAAGTGAAAGTGAAAGTGAAATGAACTTATTAAAAAACTTAAAAAACCTGATGAGCGGCAGCATCACAATCCATCAGGATCTTATTAACAAGCTGATTAAAGAAAAATTGGCGGAAAACTCTGTCGTCAGAGAAATAGACATCTCTATCGCTGAAGATATTCTTAGATTTACGGTTGAGATCATGGCTGGTGAGAGCACACCTGTCTACCTTAACCTTGATTTGTCCCTTGGCAAATATGAGTTCAACAGAAATAACCGTTTCGTTGAGTTGATCATGCTTAGCCCGATTGCCGTTTCGGTTTACGGCATCAACCTTAAGACAAAAATATCGGCGGAGATTGATCGGGCGTCAGCCAAAAGTGCCGGTGCGCCGGAAGGCTTGGTCAATATGTTCGATTACTTATCAATATACGAGGACAGGATTCTAGTAGACTTCAATAAAATGCCCGGCTTCAGCCAGGCGCTGCAAAATAAACTCGGTTTTTTGTTAAACAATCTGGAAATTGCCAAATTGAGCCTGAAAAATGAAATGGTTGTGATCCACCCTTCAATAAAATTATATTAAAATATTTTCAGTTGCTTTTCTTGTTCATTATTTCATAGAGCTGTTTTTCCTCTTTATTTATATGACTCCCTAAAAACCTGATAATGTTATAACCGTGATGGAGCAGGCCATTTATGTCAACATCTAATGTTTCAGGCTTCTCCGGCAGTTGATCAAGGTTTTTTGGTACTTCAATTTTATCAATATTTCTGGATTTGGAGATAATCTGTGCCAGTTTGTCACCCTGCTGAAGTTCCGCTCCAAGGTTCTCTTTGCCCAGGGCGCCAATAAAGCCTTCAAAAGCATCGTATAGCAAATTGTGTTCATCATAAAGGCTTGCTATAAATTCCTTATCCTCACTTAACTTTGCTGCTTCAGGATATACTTCCTTTTCCTCCGCTTTAAAATGAGGAATGATCACATTTATGATAATCTCTGCAAACTCTTTTAATTCCCAGATTACGTTAGCACCGGATTCTCCGTGTTCGATATCTTTTAAATTCCCTTCCAGTTTAGTTAAAACAAAATCAACAGCCGCATGTTCATCATGAAATCTTTTCAGCCAGCTCATATTAAATCTCCTCGATATGTTTTTAATAATTCATTATATGTGTTGATTCCAGTGTTTCTTCCACCATCATCCTCTGGTAAGGGCTGATAATAGATATATCCAGGTCATCCCGTCCTGCCCAAAGGTATTCAGTGTGTTCCCTGCTGAGCGCGACCACAGGCCTGCCGACGCTTCTTAAATTATACAGGTAAAACACCCCATACCTTTCTATCCCGTCCGGAAACAACACCACATAGTTCTTCACTAAGCGAGGGCTTCCCCCCAGGCTGAGGCCCGTTTCCTCCTTGACCTCCCTGAGCAAATCCTCAGTTGGGTCACCTGATATGTAATGACCTCCGGGCAAACCCCAAAGACCTTCCACACCCTTACCCCGGTAGCCTGAATAACGAAGCAGCAGGACTTCTTTCCGGTTCAGGATGACCAGGTGCTGCATAACCGCCAGGAGCTTGATTTTGGGTTCTTCCATAATCAACCAACTTCTTTCAATTCCGGTTCTATACGGCTCCACAAAATAAATTATTGATTTGATTGCAGAATTTTTTTTGTTCGTTAACAAAATAGGCCGTATTATCAAATAGAAAATCCTTGAACCAGACCATGATACGCTCTGCGTCCTCACCCTTAAAGTATCTCCAGGCTGGTGAGCCGATGTATCTCCCATGTGAGATGTTGCTTGTAAAAAAATCTGGTTTTATGATCCCCCTGATTTTGTTCTCATATATAAAACTATTAAAATATTCAATATCTATCCCATCCGGAAATATTTTCATGCATTTGGGTTCCAGCCTGAAATAATAGGGGTAATTTTCGTAACCTGTTTTTGTTTGTGCCAGGACAGTAGTGCTGGACCTGCCATATGCAACGACTATATATGTGTTCTTATCGTTTCTTTTGGCTGTTTTTAGAAAAAATATATCTTCATGCAGGCTGAAATTCTTCCTGCTGATTTTGCTTTTGAAATTAAAATCCTTTTCTGGTTCTGAGATAAAGGCTTCAAAATATTTAACCGCTTTTTCAATTGTTTCAAAATCACCTTTTTCCTTGGTAGTTGAAAGATAAATAAACCTCATTATCTGCCCACCTGCCTTATCCCACATATTACTAATATATTCTTTAAATATAAAGACAATCCTCCATTTGAAGTTTTTAAGGTAACAAAGTCTTATTCGCTTGCCCGTTGTTTGTGCCTTCTATGATCATGTAAGCCGGTCCAAGAGGACCGGCTTACATGGTGTTAACATCTATTATTTTGGAGGCTGCAATGCTGCAAACATTCTGCTGCTCTAATTCACCTGGGGCCAGCATGGTTGTCGCATCCCGGGAGTGGCTTGCTGTTTTGGTCTTTGCCATCATCCCTTCGCTCATATCCATGTCGCGGTGAGTTATAAATTCGGTGAATTCAAGGTTTTCTATGAATATTCCGGTTTTTAGTTTACAGTATGTTCCAATTTAATTTAATAAGGAGATGTTTGTTTGTTCGAATCTCTGATTTTTGGATTTACCAACAATTTTGTTCACGGCGTCAGTGCCGGGCTGTGTATTGTGTCAACGACTGGCGGGGCTGACAACGCTTTTAGTTTTTTCGCCTTCAATTATTTTATTAGTAGTTATAAAGAGTGCTGTTTTATTTGAATTGGGCGTTTTCCTAAAGCGTGTTTTATGTCCGTATTGTTACTGCATTTAAAGTACAACTATTGTGTGAGTCGTCAATTTTGTTGCCTGCCTTGCCCCAGGGATTACTAAAAGTTCTAATCCGTGTTCTGTCAGCAGCAGGCGGTGCATATCGATTATAGTTTCTCTTTTTTTTGGGATTCTGCAAACATTATGCTGCTTTTATTCGCCTGGGCCAGCATGGCCGTCGCGTCCGAGTGTGGCCGGTTGTTGCGGTCTGTGCCATCATCCCTTCGCTTATGTCCATGTCGCGGTGTGGTAGAAAACTCGGCGGATACAAGGTTTTCTTTAATATGTCCTGATTATCGTTTGCATTTCGTTTCATGGCATTTACGCCGGGCTGTAAATCTTGTCAACGACTGGTGGGGCTGACAACACTTCATTTTTCCGCCTTTAATTCTTACAGTAGTAGTTATATTGTGAGCTGTTATTGTTTGTTATTGGCGTTTTGTAAAGTGTATGTTTTGTGTCCGTATTGTTACTGCATTTAAAGTGAAAATAATGTGTAAGTCGTCAACTTTTGGTACCTGCCTTGCCTCAAGAACTACTGAATGCTTTTGTTCGTATTCTGTCAGCAGCAGGCGGTGCATATCGATTATAGTTTCTCTTTTTTAATCATCCATTAGTTTTACCAGCGCTTTCATGGCTGTTTTACGGGTCGCTGCAGGGTATCCGTCTCATTATAATGGTCTCACTGGTCCTGTATTAATTCCGGTTCTGGTCTGGTACAGTACTGATTCTGATTTCCGCTTCTGGTCCTGGTTCTGGTTCTAGCTCTGGTTCTGGTTCTGGTTCTGGTTTTTGGGATTCTGCAAACATTATGCTGCTTTATTCGCC
>CAYNIY010000022.1:21441-26599 GCA_964397525.1 uncultured Eubacteriales bacterium | reverse complement strand
ACCTTGCATTTTAACGAAATATCTTATATAATATGGAACCGTTCAAGGATATTAATCGTTTATACGGGGGTGGATGGTGCCTGGTGGTGCTCCTGGTCTTCAAAACCAGTCGCGGGGCAGTGCTCCTGTCCTGGGTGGGTTCGATTCCCACGCACTCCCGCCAGTAATGACAAGGGGTTTCCCGTTAAGGGAAACCCTTTCTTGTCTCCTATGATAAATTGTTTTATCCCAAACATATCGTTCCTGAAATTATCTTTCCCAACCTTCCTCGCCAATAAGCGGGACAAAACGGACTGTCCCTATACTGCGCTGCACAATGATATTATCCATGTCTTTATTAATCAATATTAATTCCTGCGTATTTCTGTCTCCCAACGGTATAACCAGACGTCCTCCAATATCCAGTTGGTCCAGCAGCGATTTCGGGATTTCCGGGGCAGCCGCCGATACTATAATCCCGTCAAACGGAGCTTCAGCAGGTAATCCCTTTGTCCCGTCACCTGTATATATTTTAATGTTTTCATATTTAAGTTTTCTTAAAAGAGCTTCGGCTTCTTTCGCCAGAGAATCTAACCGTTCAATTGTATATACCATGGATACCAGCCTGGAAAGGACCGCCGCCGCATATCCTGATCCGGTGCCAATTTCCAACACCCTGTCATCCTTATCAGGATTCAAGGCTTGGATCATGTAGGCGACAATATACGGCTGGCTTATTGTCTGGCCTTCACCAATGGACAGGGGGCCGTCGTAGTAGGCGTAATCCCTCAAACCTTCCGGAATGAAAAGGTGGCGCGGCACATCAACCATGCTTTTTAAAAGCTCTTTATTTCTGATTCCTCTCAATACAAGCTGTTCTTCCACCATGGTTTCACGCTCTGGAAGCCTGTTATCATTATCATCAACAGATTCAAAATCTTCCATGACATCCACCTGCCTTATATTTATTATCAGGGATATCCCAATCCAATAATTAGCAAAGAATGGTTGAAAAGCCTGCTTTATTCAACTATGATTGACAGGAGAACACTTATCCAACGGAGGAATAATCTGTGCTGGATCCGGTGGCTGTTCAAATCGGGCCCATTTCCATACGCTGGTATGGAATCATTATCGATACTGCATTTATCCTCGGATCCGTGCTGGCTTATTACCATGCAAGGAAATCACAATTGAACACGGACCACCTTTTGAATATGATTATATTAATTATACCATCAGCTATGATTGGAGCAAGGTTATATTATGTCATCTTCAACTGGGGCAGCTATGCCAGCAACCCACTGGAGGCGCTGGCGATCTGGCACGGCGGCCTGGCCATACATGGCGGATTGCTCGGTGGTGTCATTGCCGGTTATTTATATATCAGGAAGCACAAACTGGACTTCCGGAAATACGCCGACGTTGTCGCGCCCAGTATTATCCTGGGCCAGTGTATCGGCCGGTGGGGCAACTTTATAAACCAGGAGGCTTTTGGTGCTCCGGTCAGCATTGATTTCATAAGCCGTTTTCCGGAATTCATCCAGAAACAGATGTACATTGGAAATCAATATTACCATCCGGCATTTTTATATGAATCCCTGTGGGACCTTTTGGTGTTTCTAATCCTTATCTGCGTTTTCAGAAGAAAACATTTTGACGGTCAAATCATGCTGCTTTACCTGATATTGTATTCAAGTGGCAGGTTTTTAATCGAGAGCCTGCGCATGGACAGCTTGATGCTGGGCCCTTTCAGGTTAGCACAGTTGATCAGCCTTGTGCTGATTGTAGTTTCTGTATATTTTTATTTTAAGTTTAAAGCCGGAATAAATAACAAGTAAATATACCAACAATATCATAAGGAGGCTTTTAAATGTACAAAAGTATTTTAGTGCCGGTTGACGGTTCTGAAAGCTCCTCGTTAGCAGCGCAGCACGCAGCAGAATTGGCTTCAAAATTGGGCTCAGAACTATTCCTTTTTCACGTGGTCCCTTCGCTTCCCCCATACCTTGATGCCGCACCGGAACGGCTGAGCAGCATTCAGCATTCAATAATGGATGAGTATATGAAGCAGGGAAATACAATTTTAAATAAAGCTAAAGACAGCCTGGCGGCATACGGGCTGAACATACAAACCATTATTGCCGTCGGCAGTCCCGCAGATGAAATTGTTAAAAAGGCTAAAAAACAAAAATATGAACTGGTGGTCATGGGCAGCAGGGGTTTAGGTGGAATTAAGGGTGTCCTGATGGGTAGTGTGAGCAGCAGGGTTGCAAGAAACGCCAGCTGCCCTGTTCTGATTGTCAGATAAAACTGAGGCGCACAGGTTCAATTAATCATTTTTACGGTGAAACGCTCTGGAGCTGAGTGATGTTGGCGCAGCTTCCCCAGGTAAAACACTGCCATGCAAAGGTGTGACACGAGGTGTGTTAACAGTATTTGAACGCAGCAACGGCAAAAACATATCATAATCGTCTACAGTGCCTATTTCGCAGTTGTATGAGAGTCCTGGCTGTACATCATTAAAATAATAACTTCTTTCCGAAAGGTCGATATCGTAAGTTTGTCTGACGCCATCGCCTTCAATATTAAGCCTTATTTGGACCTTCTTTTTCCCGCTCAGCGTGTTTTTTAAGCCGTGGGATAATTCCCAGTATGCATAAAGGACCGTTGGGCTCTGCACCATTAATGAAAGTGCGTTCTCATTATATTCTATCGGCACGAACTTGTTTGTGTCCCGATCTTTCATGTACAGTCCCCCTTTTTTAAATATCACATTTGACCCTGGGCATAACAATCCTCTGTTGAATGTTTATTTAAAAGCGCTGTATTGTCTACAGCGCTTTTTTTCAAGGTATCACTTTTGTCAGCGGGTATTCAATAATATCCTGGGCCCCAACCCTTTTCAAGGCTGGGATCAGATCCCTCACCTGCTTTTCCTCAAGGATCACCTCTACTGCAACCCAGTCACTATGGACAAGCTGTGAAATAGTGGGATGCTTCATTGAAGGCAGCACATCCAGGATTGTATCCAGTTTATCACCCGGTACATTCATCTTGAGACCAACTTTTGACCTGGCCCGCAAAGCTCCCTGGAGTAAAACAGCCAGGTTTTGCAGTTTCTCTTTCTTCCAGGGATCATTCCACGCTGCTGTATTCGCGTGTAATTTTGTCGTAGATTCCAGGATCGTTGCAATGATGCGCAGGTTGTTGGCTTTAATTGAACTGCCGGTTTCAGTGATATCAGCGATCGCGTCTACCAGATCCGGCACTTTCACCTCTGTTGCACCGTAAGAATATTCCACTATGGCCTCAACAGCATTTTCTTTCAGGTAATTCTGGGTGACTCTGACCAGCTCTGTCGCAATTCTTTTGCCGTTTAAGCCGGATACCTCCATAATATCACTATCTTTGGCCACAGCAAGAACAAGCCTGATCGGATTTGAAGTGCTTTTGGCATAGATCAGGTCAGCCACCTCAACGACATCTGCCTCGTTTTCCAGGATCCAGTCAAGGCCGCTTATGCCGGCGTCCAGCACGCCCTCATTAACATAGCGGGGAATTTCCTGCGCCCTCATCAGGATTATCTCCAGTTCCGGATCGTTTACCACCGGGAAATAGGAACGCGAACGCACGTTAATTTCAAAACCAGCCTGTTTAAAAAGATTAAAGGTAGCCTCCTGAAGGCTCCCTTTTGGTAAGCCCAGCCTCAATTTCAAGATTCTTTTCCTCCTCTGTTTCACAGGAAATACGTATATTGTAAAAGTATACCTTCAGTAATTTCCGGTGTCAAGACCGGCAATGCCTCAAATACACGAGCTAAATGACTTTAAAATATTTTTTGGATGGTGTAAGATACCAACAAGTGAATCTTTTTTCAAAGGAGGGGCCCCATTGGCTATATCCAAGAAAATTGAAAAGTATATTTCCAGCGCTTCCTGGATCCGCAGGATGTTTGAGGAAGGCGAAAAGCTGAGAAAAATATACGGCAGTGAAAAAGTATATGACTTTACACTTGGAAATCCTGACATTGAACCACCGGCAGCTTTTAAAGAAGCTTTGAAATATCTGGCCTTGAATCCCATACCTGGGATGCACCGCTATATGAGCAATGCCGGCTACGAAGAAACACGCCTGGCGGTGGCGGAAGTTCTGGCAGAACAGACCGGCCTGCCTTTCGATCAAAATCATATAGTAATGACTTGCGGCGCCGGCGCGGCGTTGAATGTAGTTTTAAAATCAATTCTTAATCAGGACGATGAGGTAATCATTTTATCACCTTATTTTGTGGAATATAAATTTTACATTGACAATCATGGCGGGATCGCAAAAGTGGTACCCACGACGCCTGAATTCAAACTCGACCTGGATGCTATCGGCAGTGCGCTGACAGCCCGCACAAAAGCAATCATTATCAATTCTCCCAATAACCCGACAGGTGTTGTTTATGACACCGCCTCGCTTGAGAAACTCGGCAGTCTGCTTGAAGATACGGAGAGTAAATCCGGAAAACAGGTATACGTGATATCCGATGAGCCATATGCAAAAATCATATATGACGATCTGGCTCTGCCCAGTATTTTCAACTGCGTCAAAAACAGCATTGTTGTTACCTCGCACAGCAAAGACCTCGCCCTGCCTGGAGAGCGCATAGGCTATGCTGCTATATCACCGCAGATCGAAAATAGTGCCTTGCTGATGGACGCCTTGATCTTCTGCAACCGCACCCTTGGTTTTGTCAATGCACCGGCCCTGATGCAGCGCCTCGTGACCGGGCTGCAGCACGAAAGCGTGGATATACATGGATATCAGGAAAAAAGGGATATCCTATATGACAATTTGACAGCACTTGGTTTTCAGATGGTAAAGCCACAAGGTGCATTCTATCTTTTCCCGGTGTCCCCGCTCCCCGATGATGTTGAATTCATAATGGCTGCTCAAAAACATAACATCCTTCTCGTGCCCGGCAGCGGCTTTGGAGCACCAGGTTATTTTCGTATCGCGTACTGCATGGACAAGCAGATTATCCTTAACTCACTGCCCGCCTTTAAGGCCCTGGCTGCTGAAATCGGCATGACCAAGAAGTAAGCACAGAAAAATGAAAACCCAGGCTGGACCTGGGTTAAGGCTAAAAAAAGAATTTCCAATTGTAGGGCCGGATTTATCCGGCCATTTTTGT
>CAYNIY010000022.1:0-21341 GCA_964397525.1 uncultured Eubacteriales bacterium | reverse complement strand
ATAAAGAACCAGGCGATCATCACGATCTCTATCGCCAGCTTCAATAAGAAACCGCCCAGGAAGCCAATAAGCGTGCCGACACCAACCTTGAAGGCATTTTCAAGGGAATTTTTCAGGTAGAGTTCACCGGCTACAGCGCCGATAAACGGCCCGAATATCAAGCCGAACGGGCCCATAAATATTAGTCCCAGCACTCCGCCAATGATACTTCCCCATACAGCAGCCTTCGAACCGCCATAGCGGCTTACACCCAAGGCTCCGGCAAAATAATCAACAAAAAATATCAGCGCCACCGCCAGACATTGGCCAATATAGAATGTCATCGGCAGGTTATTAAAATCCACCGTAAGCCCGTATATGAACATGCCCAGCACGATCAGTGGCGATCCCGGCATTGCCGGCAGCACGGTACCGGCGATGCCAATTATAAACAATATTACCGCCAAGGTCATACCAATAACGGACATTTACCACACCTCAAATCACTTGCCCAAATAACTATAATTTAGCGTTTAATAGCTGTAATCAGCTGCCTGCCACCTGATGACTGCAGATTTACATCATAAAAACCAGCGTCGCCAAGCCACTCTGTGTATTCTTCAAGCGTCCAGGTACCACCGTTCGTTGTATTTACAAGCATATTCACACCGAATAACGCCGCCATCTGGCTGGTGCCCCTGATAAAATCCACTATGGCTATCGTCCCGCCGGGTTGAAGCGCTTTCTGTACCTTCTTGAACAGCTCTCTGTTTTCAGGCTCGCCAAATATATGGCATATATTACCTAAAAACGCCAGGTTGAAGGGCCCCTCCGGCAATCCAATATTGAAATCACCCGGTACCATCTTAATATTTTCTTTTTCTTTAAGTTCTGGGGACATGTGCTCAACTACTTCGGGGAGATCAAGCACTGTAACACTCGCCCCAAGCGATGCAAAGGTTCTTGCATAAGTAAGAGGTCCGCCGCCGATATCAAGCACTTTGACGCCTTTTTTTTCCCCGCCGAGACAACGCTCAACAATCTCCCGGGAACTCTGCCTGGCGCTGAGCCCCATGGCAGACATGAAATACTTTGTGCTTTCACGTCTTCTTTCTCTTGGGTAAGGTTTACCGGTATATATTGATTCAGGCAGGCCCATCCATGACCTGATTACATTGTAGCGGTGCATGAAGGAAAAACCAGTGAAAGATTCTGATTTGCTGTTATAAAGCATATCTTTGGCTTCCTGGCTTAGCGCGAGTTTGTCTTTTTCCTTTACCAGGTATCCCAACGCTTCCAGGGCTTCAGTGACGACCCATACCGCCCGGGTATCCGCGCCCATAAGACCGGCCAGCTCACCTGAGGACATCGGCTTAGCTTTGAGGTTTTCGATAATACCAGTATCTACCGCTGCGCTTAGAATTAACATTTCCTGCGGCACAATAAAAGACTTGATATCAGGCATACTTGCGCTCCCCCCTTTTGTGTTAATTTATCTTAGCATTCACAGATCATTGGTAATATTAGCAGCAACTACCATAAGCTTTGGAGTTGGTTTTTTGGGTTAGAACGTTTTTTGCAGAGCCGGCTATAACCGACCATATGCGGCTGAAGCCGCACCTACAAGAATCATGTCCCAATAGGTGTGTCGCCGGTTCCGTTAAAGTTCCAGCGCTCTGCCGGGCAGGCGCTTGTCACCGACCCTCCTGGTCAGCTTTTCACGGTCAAAGTACTCCAACAGCGGCAGGGCATATTTACGCGATGTCTTGAGCAGATCGCGCAGCTCGCCAACTGTAATTTCTCCGGTTTCCCTGATATATACGGCCACCTTTGATATTATTTCCTTCAATATATCTTTCTGGAAGTACAGGTCTTCGGCAACCTTAACCAGTTCACCTGTCCTCAACAGGTACTGCAGGAACTCAGTTCTCCTTGTTTCATCAAACCCCATCGTCTTCGACAGGTCAGGCCAGGAAGGAGGAAGATAGGCAGACTCTGCCATGATCTGCCTGATTTGCTGGATTTGTTTTTTTTGTTCAGTGTCAGGACCTGGTTCAAAATCTATTAGCGTCACTGCCTGTGGCAGTATCTTGAGCGCACCTTCCTTTTCCATCTCCAGCAGGAGGAGCTGAAATATTCTGTTGCTGATTGACGGAAATTTTCTGGAACGCAGTTCTTCTTTGGGGTATCCCTCCCTGAGCGGGAAATCACGGTGATAGGCAGATACCAGTTTCTTTATGTTATCCTGCCATAAGTTATATATATTGGCAGATATGAGATATGATTTTCCTTCACCGCTAATCAACTTAATGATGTTATCTTCTGCCAGCGCAGATGCTGCTGCCAGCACCTCTTTTTCCTGCAGTCCTGTTGCCGCTGCCACATCGGACGGCAATAAGAGGCTGGCGTTCCCTTCCAGGTATTGCAGCACAATTTCAGCAGGGGTACCCCTTTCCCTGGTAGCAAGCGCGTTGATCACCTCATCGCGAAATCTTTTGTGTTTGCGTTTGGGTAATGGATCTATGACTACGCCGCCGCCAATTGTCCGCATCGGCGAGTATGATCTGATGACAAAACGGTCGCCTTTAACCGGTACCGCCTGTTCCTCCAACACAATCTGGGCATAAACCACCGAACCAGGCTCAAGCTCCTCTCTGTCCAGCAGCACTATCCTGCCCAGGGTCTCCCTTGTGCCAAGGTAAAATCGCACCCGTGCCCTGTTTTTTATGGGCTTGGCTGCGCTTTTAAGCAGCAGCAGGCGAACATCAAGCCGCTTTGAAGGTTTGATCATTTTAGGGCCGGCCACAACACTGCCGCGTTGTATTTGCTCAACGTCAAGGCCTGCCAGGTTAACCGCCGCTCTCTGCCCAGCTTCTGCGGCTTCGACCTTTTCACCATGCACCTGTACGGAACGGACTCTGGCGGACAAACCTTCGGGCTGAACCTCAACCGTGTCCCCCACTTTTATGACACCGGAAAGCAATGTTCCTGTGACCACGGTGCCGAAGCCTGTTATCGTGAAAACCCTGTCCACAGGCAGCCTTGGCTGGCCGGTGGCAGATCTGGGGTGGATTTCTTCCAGTGACTTGGCGATCAGTTCAAGCAGCTCGGGAATGCCTTCTCTTGTCACAGCAGAAACCATAGCAATAGGCGCATCCTCAAGGATTGTTCCCTTCAGGTACTCTTTTACGTCCTCCTGTACCATCTCCAGCCAGTCCTGGTCCACCAGGTCACATTTGGTCAGTACAACAATGCCCTTATCTACATTGAGCAGCTGAATGATGTCCATGTGCTCCCTGGTCTGAGGCATGACACCCTCATCTGCCGCAATGACCAGCAGCACCAAGTCAAACCCGCCTGCGCCGGCGAGCATGTTTTTTATAAACCTTTCGTGGCCGGGCACATCAACAATTCCTGCCCTGCGCCCTCCCGGCAGATTGAGGTAGGCAAAGCCAAGTTCAATAGAAATGCCCCGCTCTTTTTCTTCCTTCAGGCGATCCGTGTCAACCCCGGTCATTGCTCTGACCAAAGCGGTCTTACCGTGATCAACATGCCCTGCGGTACCGATTATCAGGTGTTTCAAATCATGCACTTCCGTTCTTTACTTTAACGCGCTCGATAAAGCAATGGCTAACAGCTGAAATTCTTCATCATTAATAGTCCTGAGATCCATGATCAGCCTGTCATCCTGCACCCTGCTCATGACAGCGGGCTGCCCGTGCCGCAGTGCAGCCTGAAGTTCACCAGGGTGCATGTTTGCAGGGCTTACAGATACCACGAACGTGAGCAGTTCAGCAGCCGGCATTGCTCCGCCGCCTACTGCCGATATCCCCTTTTCCACTGTAAATAATGCTTTGTTATCATCAATAACACTTTCTAATAATTCAGCAAGAGCACGAGCCCTTTTTTCCAGAACTTCGCTGCTCACTGTAAGCATCCTCAGGGTTGGGATCTCCTTGATTGCCTTTTCTTCATCCTGGTATTCTCTCAATGTGGCCTCAAGAGCGGCTACAGTCATCTTGTCTATTCTAATGGCCCTTGTCAGGGGGTTCTTTTTCATCTTTTCAATATATTTGCGCCTGCCAACAATAATGCCTGCCTGAGGTCCGCCCAGAAGCTTGTCCCCGCTGAAGGTAACCACGTCAGGCCCGGCGCACAGCACTTCCTGCACGGTAGGCTCCTGGGGAAGTCCGAAGCGGCACAAATCCAGCAAAAAGCCGCTGCCCAGGTCTGACATGACCGGCAGTTTGCGCTCGCGGCCGATTTCGACAAGCTCAGCTACTGTAGTTTCCCTGGTAAAACCGATAATGCGGTAATTGCTTGTGTGCACGTGGAGCAGCATCGCAGTTTCTTCATTGATAGCCTGCCTGTAATCATCGGGATGGGTTTTATTTGTCGCGCCCACTTCAACCAGCCTGGCGCCGCTCTGGGCCATGACCTCGGGGATACGGAAAGATCCGCCAATTTCCACCAGCTGCCCACGCGAAACAATGACTTCCCGCCCCCTGGCCACAGTACTGAGAGCCAGCAGGACCGCAGCCGCATTGTTGTTTACCACCAGGGCGTCCTCCGCTCCGGTCAGTGAAGTGAGCAGGTGTTCCAGTGCGGCATACCTGGATCCACGGCGGCCGGTTTCAAGGTCGAGCTCAAGGTTGGAATAATTCACAGCTACTGTGTTGACAGCATCCCTGGCCCGCTCGCTTAGCAGCGCGCGGCCCAAGTTGGTGTGCAGCACAACACCGGTGGCGTTAATTACCCGGCGCAGCCTGGGCCTGACTAAGCGCTGCACTTCGGCAGCGGTATATTCAATGATTCTGTCCAGGTAATCTTCTTTCTTAATTTCCTGGCGCGCGGCCACACCTGCCGCCAATATATCCTGCCTCTCAGCATCAACTACAGATCGCACTGCCTCGAGGACAACACTGCGAGGGTGGATCTCCAGCATTTCTGAAATCCTGCCATCTCTCAACACCTCGTCAACAGAAGGCAGCAGCCTGAGTGTTCTGCCATTGATATTACTGCTCATACAGCCTCCACATATGTGCTTTATATTTTACTTAGACTTTTTTAAATTATATGGCAGTAAACCATCAAAAGCAAGTATCCAGGAATTTGAGCGCTTCCATGCAAAGACCGATGTGTTATAATATTTCTGTAATATATGGAAAGGAGGTTAAGCATGATTCAAGAAGTACGGGTCATTGCCAGGGATGGGATCTCCGACACCCGGGGAGAAGAAGTCCTGTACGAAATCCATCATGCCCTGGGTATAAAAAACGTGGAGAAAGTCAGGACAGCACGCGTTTTTCGCTTTGAAGGCATCAGCACCAGCGCTGCCCGCTTTCTTGCCGAAAGGCTGCTGGCCGAAGATATATATCAGTCTTTCAGGGTGAACGAGACAGTAATTAATGACGCAGCTTTTGTGATCGAAGTGGCCTACAGGCCCGGGGTTATGAACCCTGAGGCGGCATCCCTGATGAAATCAGCCTCTGATCTGGGGATTAAGGATTTAATCGCAGCTGATTCCGCCTGGCAGTACGGATTTTACGGCCGGCAGATCAGTGAAGCTGATATCAGGCGTGTAGTCAGCAGCCTGCTGGTTAACGCCACTGTTGAATATGTTGTCCAGGAAAGCCCTAAAACGCTGGTTATCCAGGGAAGTCCCGGCCTTACAGAAGTTGTGCCGGTTCGCTCCATGAGTGAAAGCCAGTTGATAGAGCTCAGCCGGGACAAGCTGTTTTTAAACCTGGAAGAAATGAAGATCATCCAGCATTACTTTTATTCGCTGGACAGGGATCCGACTGACTGTGAAATTGAGATTCTTGCCCAGACCTGGTCGGAACATTGCGGCCATAAGACCTTCGGGGCCAGGCTGCTGGTAGATGGAACAGAGAAAAAACCACTATTGAAGAGATTGCGTGATGCCACGGAGGAGTGCAAACACCCGCTGGTACTTTCTGCTTTCGTTGACAATTCGGGAGCGATGGAATTTTATGAAGGCATGGCCATCTGTGGTAAGGTGGAAACACACAACTCTCCATCGGCAATTGAACCATACGGCGGCGCTATGACAGGCAGCGGCGGCGTTTTCCGGGATATCGCCGGCACAGGACTGGGCGCCAAGGTAGTTGCGTCTACAGATATGTTCTGTTTTGCCCCGCCTGATTTATCCGAAGAAGACATACCCCCTGGCTGTCTCCACCCTCATTACCTGCTGAGACGTGTGGTAGCCGGCGTGCGGGATTACGGCAACCGCATGGGTATCCCGACCAATAACGGCTCCCTGCATTTTCACAGCGATTTTCGCGCCAAGCCAACAGTTATCGTCGGCGCTTACGGCATCCTGCCGGCAGCTTCTGCCCGGAAAGGGATACCGGAACAGGGAGACCTGGTAATCGCTATGGGCGGCAGGACAGGAAGGGACGGCATTCACGGCGCCACTTTTTCCAGCGGTGAGATGACTGACCGGACTATTGATGTTAATGCCAGCGCAGTGCAGATCGGCCACCCAATCGAAGAAAAACGCATGTTTGATGCTATTCTGATTGCCAGGGACGAAGTCCTGATCCGGGCCATTACCGATTGCGGCGCTGGTGGTTTTGCTTCCGCGGTTGGTGAAATGGGTTCAGAAATCGGAGCGCGCATCGCTCTGGATCTAGCCCCTCTGAAATACCCGGGGCTTTCCCCCTGGGAAATACTTCTTTCTGAGAGCCAGGAAAGGATGGTCCTGGCAGTGGCGCCTGAACATGTTGAACGTTTTTTTGAAATCTGCCGCGGTTACAACGTTGAAGCCGTTATCCTGGGTGAATTTACGGGAGACAACCACTTCTCCGCCACTTATGAGGGCCGTGAAGTGATGAACCTGGATATGAATTTCCTGCATGACGGCCTGCCGCAGCGGATCATGAAAGCCTGCTGGAGCAGGCCTGACTTCAGTGAGCCTGAAATAGAGACACCAACTGACTGGGTTGACCTTTACAAAAAAGTGATGGGACATTTGAATGTATGCTCCAAAGAACCTATCGTGAGGCTATACGACCACGGAGTACAGGGCACAAACGCCCTGCCGCCGTTCGCCGGTGTCAAAGGAGACGGGCCAAATGACGCGGTCATCCTGACACCGATTCTCGGCAAGCCATACGGCATGGTAATTTCCCACGGCCTCAACCCGGTCTTAAACCAGATCGACCCTTACTATGGCAGCCTCTGGGCGGCCGCGGAAGCAGTATCCAATGCCGTGGCCTCCGGCGCCAACCCGCGTGAAATGGTTTTAATAGACAACTTTATCTGGCCATTCCCTGATGAGGAACTGCTCGGCGCGCTGGACATGGCAGTTGACGCCTGTGTCGATTTTGTCAGCGCGACCGGCATGCCATTTATTTCAGGCAAAGACAGCCTTTCCAGCACATACCGCGGCAAGGATGGCACAGTGATTAAGATCCCCCCTGTCCTTTGCGTTTCTGCATTTGGCCGCATCCCGGATACTGCAAAAACAGTATCCGCTGATTTTAAGAAAAAAGGAAACCAAATAGTCCTCCTGGGTACCCGTGACAGCACAGAAATGGCAGGATCAGTCTACTGCCAGCTTAAGGGTAGCATGGGAAACAACCTGCCCAGAATAAAACCTGGCGAATTAATGAAGGTGCTGGAAGCATTATACAGCGCTATCAGCTCGGGGAGTCTCTTGGCCTGCCACGATATCAGCGAGGGCGGCCTTGCCGCAGCGCTGGCGGAAATGTGTTTTGGCGGCGGAATTGGAGCAAACATTCAGGTGCCAGACAGCGAGAATGCCGTAAATTTCTTGTTCAGTGAAACCGCAGGCTGCTTCCTGGCAGAAATATCTGCCGGTCTGAAACCAGACGAAATATTTGGAGACACACCACACACAATAATTGGTTATACTGCACTGGATTTCCGCATCTCTGTGGAACATTCAGGAAAAGCATTATTCAATCTGGATCTTGAAGATTTGAAGACAGCCTGGCAGCAGCCAATGAGGGAGGTTTTCCGCTAATGAAAAAACCTCGCGTTTGCGTAATTAAAACAGATGGCATCAACTGTGACGAGGAGACCTTCCACGCTTTTGCTGAGGCAGGTGCGGAGTGCTCCATAGTCCATGTCAACCAGCTCAGAAACGGCGAAGAAAAACTTTCCGCTTACCAGATCCTCTCCCTGCCGGGCGGCTTCTCCTATGGAGATGACGTCCATTCGGGTAAGATATTAGCCGTGGAGCTGACCTCTTTTTTAAAAGAGCAGCTGCATGCTTTTGTTGAAGCGGGAAAACTTGTCATCGGCATCTGCAATGGTTTCCAGGTGCTGGTCAGAACCGGATTGCTGCCGGAACGCAGTCTTGGCGAGATTAAAACCACCCTTATGGTCAACGACAGCGGACACTTTGAATGCCGCTGGGTGGACCTGCTGGTTGAGAGCACGAACTGTGTTTTCACCCGCGGCCTGGAAGGAAAGGCAATGAGTGTGCAGGTGGCGCATGGTGAAGGCAAATTCTACACAAAGCCGGAAACTCTGCAGGAAATTGAAAACAAGGGCCAGGTTGTATTCAGGTATGCCGGCAGCGACGGCAGCCCCACCCTGATCTATCCTGCCAACCCGAATGGCTCGCTCAATGCGATAGCGGGAATATGCGACGCTACGGGCCGCATCATGGGCATGATGCCCCACCCCGAGCGTTGTGTGGTCAGAACCCAACACCCCAATTGGCGCAGGATGGCCGGAGGCGTTGAATCCACCTGCCAGGCCGTATTCCTGAATGCGGTAAAATACGCCCGGCAGATGTAATCAGAAAATATTCGAGGATTTAAAGAAGTGAGACGTGATAATTGTTGGTGTGTATAAAAACTACACCTGCAATTATCACGTCTCACTTTGTATAGTAGTACCTTTTTTGACAAACCATGTGTGGCACTATCATCAGGTTGAAATAAATTCAGTTTATACTAACAGCAGGGTAATTAATCATACCGCGAACCGTATTATCTTTTTCTGAAAGAGCCTGAACTAATTGTTCCAATATGGCTTTTTCTTTTCCTTCAGGGACATCCCGCAGCGCTGCCATTGCATCCTGCAGGTATTCATCAACATATTCCACAGCAGCGCCACGCTCCAGCAGCCCTGAAGCCATACCATAATTTACACCGAATCGGCGCATATTTTCCTGGTCTTTCTCTGAAGCCCCCGCCAGTATTGAGCCCATAACGCAGCACCCGGCAAAAAGCTCGGCGGTTTCTTTGCGCACGACCTCGCGAAAAGATGCCGGGGCAGGGTTCTGGCCGAAAACTCTGCTTTCCATAATACCACCCTCGTGTATCTGGCAGATGATGTCAGCCAGAGGGCCCAGGAAATTGATCATGCCTGATTTAAAAAGCTGTGAAAAGTATTTACCGTAGAGATAATCACCCACCAGAACCGGGAATTGCGATCCATCTCTGGGGTCCGAGTCTTCTTTTGTATAGTCGGAATCTTTTTCCGGAATTGATTGATGTACTCTGGTGGCCATATGTATAAAATGAAAAACACAGGCCAGGTCAACAGCCTTATCTCCGAAAAAGCCGTAAATGCGTGATGACAGGATCACCAATGCCGGCCTGATTGATTTTTCATTATAGGGCAGCTCAAGATGTGCGAACTTGCCGATATGAATACCCTTGATTAACAAATGTTTTTCTGCGAGTTTTCTCACAGCCTGAAGTTCTTCTTCAATCGGTTTTAAGATATCCGCGATCATTAAAAAAGATCCTCCTTTAACGTAACAACTATGATATTCGTTGCGGCCCTGAGATTATCCTTTGCATAAAGCAATATTTGCATGATCAACATCTGCAGAAAAAATTAGCGAGCCCTGCAACTCATATCATTGCAAGGCTCGCTAATTCCATATTATCTTGGTACTAATAAATATCCCTCCTAAATATTCACGGCTTGTTTTAAGTAAGCCTCCGGCATCATACCCCGTTTCAGCTCTTTAGCATCCATATGTTTAGCGCTAAAATGATCAGCCAGGTAATTGCACGCATCCCAGGGATTCACCTTGTCACCGCAGGTGAAAACATCTACTGCAGCATAGCCCAGTTCCGGCCAGGTATGGATAGCCAGGTGCGATTCGGAGATAACAACCACACCGCTTACCCCTTGAGGACTGAATTTGTGGAAAACACATTCTCTCACTTCTGCGCCGGCCTCGAGCGCGGCGTTGACCATAATCTCCTCTACTTTTTTAATGTCATTGAGAATGTTAAAATCACAACCACAAACCTCAGCCAATACATGGCGGCCCAAATGTTTCATTTATCTGCCTCCTTTATTAATACATTTTAACCCATCAAACCTCCCGTGCTTTTTTGAAGCCACGAAATTTCAACCAAATTAAATTTTAGCATATTATTTAGTCTTGTCAATAAAAGAATATACAATTCCCTTGATATTAATGTGTCTCGGGACAATCACCTAAAGGAGTTGTCACTAAAGAAATCCACAAATAAACCGAAGAAAACAATAAGGTAACATGTAAATAATTTTTCGACACGAACTTCATAAATTTTTAACACTGAAGTGGATTGACATAACGGGGGGTAATTCTGCTTGAAAAAAGTAAAAGTCCTGATTGCCGGAGAGCAGGCTTTGATCCGTGAAGGGCTCAGTAAAATATTGAGCAGCCAGGAAACAATACATTTTATTGGTGAAGCTGAAAACAGCGTCCAGGCCTTGGATCTGGCCATTAAATTGAAACCGGATGTTGTCCTGATAGACATAGACACACATGAACGCAAAAACATTGAAGCTGCAAGAACAATAAAGAGCAGGATGCCGGAAACCGGGATAATCGTTCTGACTATGAACGACCAGGAAGATTCCCTGTTCGAACTGATTAAGGCAGGAGTTTCCGCATATGTCCTGAAAGATATCAGCCCAGGTTTTCTGATCCAAACTATTCTTGGGGTAGCGAGAGGCGAATCATTCATTCACTCAGTCATGACCTCGAAAATGTATTCAGAATTTAACCGTTTAGCTTCTTATCCCAGGTGCAGCAATAATCCGCATGGGCTGACCAAACGCGAATTTGATGTGCTTAGACTGGTGGCCAGGGGTGACAACAACCGCTCGATAGCTCAAAAACTGTTTATCAGCGAAAAGACAGTTAAAAATCATTTGACCAATATCTTTCAAAAGCTGGGCGTGGACGACCGGACCCAGGCCGCCATCCATGCGGTGAAGAATAAGATGGTTGATCTGTAGAAAAACTGCAATAACAACGGATTCATCAACGTTTAAATTTTATCTTACAGTTTGATGCTCAACAACGAACAACCCCGGCGCAGATGCGCAAGGGGTTGTATTTTATTTTAATGTACGTGGCTGCACGCCCCTGTCTCTCGTTTGCAGATAATTTATTAATATAAAATTAATGAAATCTTAAAATATTAATAATCATAAAGATGTATAATATACCATTAGGAGGTGGCTTTGCATGGAGAAAATGACAACCCCGGCATGGAAAAGAGCACTGCAGTTTGCTGTTGCAATTCTGGCTGTGCTTATACTGATATACTTTTTAAGATAATTTTGTTCAATGCGTTATAATCGCCTGAGGGAGGTTAAAATTATGGCAAAAGTTCTGTCAGAAGCACAAAAGAGGGGGCTGAAGTTCATTGCCGCTTTCCTGGCCCTGCTTGGTTTGACACAATTAACAAAAAAAATTAAATAATTTTTGTGTAACTAATGTGGCCTTTATTTAAAATTAATCTTTCAAAGTTGCGTGAAAAAAACCGCTCCAAATGAGCGGTTTAAATATTTACTGGTCGGAGCGACACGACTCGAACGTGCGGCCTCTACCACCCCAAGGTAGCGCTCTAGCCAAACTGAGCTACGCCCCGATGATGTTTTGGGAATGCATGTAATAAGAATTTTAACGTTTTTGGTGCTAAAAGTCAAGGTCAGTAAACTGGTCTGTCAAGGCCTCCTTAATTATCCTACTACAACTTTTTCCAATCGTGAAAGCTGTTCCGCCGTTCCACAAAGCACCAGGAGATCGCCTGACATCAGAATTTCTGTCGGTTCAGGATTGATGATGTTGGCCCCGTCACGCTTAATAGCCAGAACCAGGGTCCCATAATCCTTCCTGAGACGGGCGTCCTTAATATCCTTACCAATGAAAGTTGATTTGTCGCTCAAAATCAGTTCCTCAAGGTTGAGGCTGTTATTGCGGTCTTCCACAATCGTTTCAACAACCGCGATACTTGTAGGTTTGAGTGACGCCAGCGCCATCCTATTACCTGCAATGGCTGAAGGACAGACCACAGTATTGGCGCCGGCCCTCTTCAGCCTGACAATAGACTCCGGGCGGTTTGCCCGGGCCACAATATGAGCCGCGGGATTAAAATCCCTGCAGGTTACAATGATCATCAGGTTTTCCGCATCATCAGCCAGTGTTGTGATCACACTCCTGGCCGCTTTAATGCCAGCGGCAAGGAGCACTTTGTCCTCAGTAGCGTCCCCGTTTATATGCAATGTTCCTTCTTCGCAAAACTCGGTCAGGTGGGCAGGGTCTTTTTCAATAACCACGAAATCCTTTTTTTCCTGCAGCAGTTCACATATTACTTCCCGGCCGACACGGCCCGCGCCGCAAACAACAATATGGTTTCTCAGTTTCGCTATGTTTCTTTCCATCCTTCTCCTTCCCCAGGCGCCGGAAATCCTTCCTTCCACCATTCCTGACAAAAATGTACCGAGCACGAACGTCAGAAAACCAAAACCCAGGACCGATAGAAATATCGTTATAATCCTGCCTGTTTTGGTAACAGGCATAACATCATTGTAACCGGTGGTGGTCACTGAGCTCATGGTCAGCCAAACAGCGTCCATGAGGCTCTTTCCTTCGATTTCATAATAGTAAAAAACAGATGAGGATATGAAAGCAACTAAGAATAAGAAGGCGTAAAAGATCGGGCGCATCGATGCCACTGAACAACACCTCTGTATTGTAAGCCATGATTATAATTACGTATAATGCTGGAATATTTATGCCTGCTATGTTATCTGCTTTTTACTATTTTTAATCAACTGATCCAGCGGCCCACCGCGAAAAGGACGGTGATCGTGGAAAACACAAAAACAGTAATTATTGAATAGATATGGATCAGGTTGTGTTTATGCAGCATGCAGGCCAGGGCGATATAGCCAGGGAACAAGACGATGATATACCTGGGCATGCCCAGCGGCAGGTTGTCGACAACGGTAGAGAAGGGAATTAAAAAACCAAGCACCAGGAAGATCATAAAAGCTTTGTCCTGGACATGTTTATAACTATTTAAAATCAAGAATAAAAACAAAAAAGCCATGCCGGATTCAAAGAGGCTGTAAAATTCATTATTGTAAAAAAAGAGGGAGAGGTTCAATAACTGCCCGGCCCCGGGATACTCAAAATGGCGAAAGCCCCAGTACTCCCTGTTTAAAGAACTGGCGAAAGCCAGGGGGTCACCGGTGGTATGCCACAAAACAGCCATAAAAATTAAAAGTGAAGCCGGGATGGAAAACAGCAGCGCAGTCTTTTTCAGATCAAACCTGCCGCCGTTTGTCTTGTAAATGTGGTACAGCAGGGCGAAAAACATGACTACGCCCAGGTTCCTGGTCAGGGTTGCCAACACAGCCAGCACAACAGCGGTTATAAATTTATTCTGCCTGGCATAATAAAAAGACCCCAGTACAAAAGCCAGAAGAAGTGACTCTGAATATATCGAAGTAAAAAATATAGCTGTCGGGAAAAACAGCATAATAAATATTGTGGTCGTGGCGATTTCTTCATTTTTATCATCCCTGACTATCCGGTACAGGAAATAACAGGCAGCAAAAAGCGCTGCGTTGGAGATAATAAAGCCGGAAATAACATTATCACCGGTCAGCAGGGTCAGCGTCCTGATCAAAAAAGGGAACATGGGGAAAAATGGAGCGCAGTCAAAATCATAGCCCTGCCCCGCTATTCTTAAAAACCACCCCGCATCCCAGTGTATCAGCGAATCGAGAATTACATTTTGGTGCAGGCCATCAACAGCGGCCGGCAGGATCGGGCTGAGCACATCTCTCGCCAGCCAGATCAGAAATATAATTAGAAATTTATTGAGGAAATAAAGAAAGCTTACCCGCTTGAGATCTTCTGAGATAATCATTTAACCCCCGGATGTTTTGGCAACCATTTTGTCCTCGCGGAAAACCCACATCTTGTTCAATAGGAAATTGAAGGTAAAAGTAATTGATGTGGCTAAGAACAGGGAAACGATATGGCTGAAGTTAAGATTCAGGAATATATAGACTGAAATGCTGTTGAAACCAAGCCCAACCGCATTGACCAGCATAAATTTAACAAACCTGCCGCCCTCGTTATCACGGAGGATATCCTTGAAGGTCCAGTTTCTGTTCAAGAAAAAACTGTTGATGATGCCGCATAAATAACTGAACCCTTTGGCCACGGTGTAAAAAATCACACTCTCAGCTGGGAACAACTTTAGAATAATAAAATATACAGCCCAGTCGATCATGGTGTTGACACACCCGACTGCGGCAAATTTAAACATCTGTACCATACCGCTCACACATACTCCCTGAATATTTATGCTTTATTTAAACTGTTTCTTAACCTGTACAACTCTTTAAAAGCCTTGACAATCACAGATATCTTTGCGCCTGTCTGACTGCCCGCAGTCCTGGGGTAGTGGTTGACCCCCACCTCAGTTATGGTATAGCCTTTTGATTTTGCCTTGGCTAGGATCTCGGTATCAATCAGCGCCCCCTGGGAGGTAAGATCAATATCTTCGAATATTTTCCGTTTGTATAATTTAAAAGCGGAATCGACATCAGAAACATTCAGCCTGAACAGCATGTTGACCATTGTCCCCCACATGAAGGCGTTAACCTTGCGGTGCAGGGGATCCTGCCTCCTGATCCGGTAACCTGAAACTATATCATACTTTTCAATATGAGGGATCAGGTTTATTATTTCTTCTATTTTAAACTGCCCGTCTCCGTCGGTGTAGAAAACGAGCTCTTTGGAAGCGTTTTTAAATCCTGTCTGCAGGGCTGCGCCATACCCTTTGTTGATTTCATGGTGTATAGCACGCACCTGGGGGAATTTTGCCGCCAGTTCGTCGGCAATTTCAGCTGTCCGGTCCTTACTGCCGTCATTTACAATGATAATCTCATAATCATCAGATATTTGCCTGGCTGTGTCCAGTGCCTCTATGGTGACTTTTTCCACATTCTGCTCTTCATTGTAACAGGGGAAAAAAATAGTTATCGGGTATTTCCTCATATACTCCACCAATTCTGTATCACATATAATTGAGCCACATATTACGTTCGACACAATTGACTTGCATCCTTCTTATTTGTCTTTTCATAAGTTCCATTTATTTATTATCGGTTAAATTTTTATTTTTTTAACCAGTTGGCAGAGACCTGGCAGAGGTATCTTTTTTTGGCTTAAAAAGAGGCTAAACAGGGGTTGCCACTAAATTGATCTAATGCTATATTTGGGTTAGCCACAATATATATAGGGGGGATGCGCTTATGAACTACCAGAATAAAGGGAAGATCAATGACTACCGGGTCAATTTCCATAGCAGCGGCAAAATCATCAGCGTTGAAGTAACCTGCTGCGGCAGGCATATTGGTGAGATGCGCTTCAAAGACGGTGAAAACAAAAAATGCCCTTACTGCGGCACGGTACATTCTCTGAAGTTGCAGCATAATCACTTTCACATCCGTCCCACCAAGCCGGAAACAAGCGAAGCCGGACCGGTTATTGCCTAGGAACATGGGAATTTAAAAGTACCCGCGTAAACACCTTGGATTGTCAGAGAGCCGTCATCGTCGAAGACAATATCGCCATATGACGGGTTTGCGGACTTTAGTGTTATTTTGTCGTTTTTTTTCAGCCAAATTTTTAAGGCGCTTTCACTGCCTTTGACCAGGGCGCAAACAATCTGGCCATTGTAGTCAACACGCTGCTGGCGCCTGATTAAAACCATGTCCCCGTCACAAATGCCTTTCTCAACCATCGAATTGCCCTCAACCACCAGGGCAAACAAATCATCTCCCGCTTTCTCAGAAGGTACCGGCAGATACCCAAGCAGGTTTTGTTCTGAGAAAAAAGCCCTGCCGGCAGGCACCTTTCCCAGCACCGGAATCTTACTTACGCCTCTTATCAATTCCGTTTTAATATGTACCGGCTCCCCAGGCAAAAAATATTGCAGCGGTTTTTTTAAAACACCGGACAGCCTGTAAAGCTCTTCGATGCTTACTTTTCGCTTCCCCTTTTCATAATAGTTAATAGCGGTAGCTGTCAGGCCCAGTGCTGTGCCCAGATCATGCTGGGAAAAACCCCTTTCTTCCCTTGCCTTTCTGATTTTGCCGCCAATCCGGGTGTACATTGACTTTCTCCTCTGGATAAAATTATCCCAATCGCCTTTAATATTCTACTGCCGCAGCTTTTTTCCTTTAGCAATCTGAACATATATTCGGTGTTTGCTTTTTAAGCCCCAGCATTGCTTTAGATCATAAAATACTTTATCTGAACGCTGTAAACTGTTGACATGGCAGAGGACTATTGGTAAACTAATACAACAACAAATTAATATGTGCTCTTATCCGGAGCGGCGGAGGGACTGGCCCAATGAAGCCCGGCAACCGTTGGGAGGAAATATACCACCCAAAAAGGTGCTAATTCCAGCAGGAGATATTTTTCTGGCAGATAAGGGGAAAAGCGATAACTATTGCCGGCCTCTTCTGATTTGAAGAGGTCTTCTGTTTATCATCAGGCACAGATCACTGTATACAGGGAGGAATTGCGAGAAAATGGCAACTGAAAAAACCTACGCTGAAATCAATGAAAAGATCAAATCCGGCAGGGCTGTAGTCCTCACTGCCGAAGAAATAATTTCCCTGGTGGAGGAAAAAGGCATTTCCGAAGCGGCCCGGAGCGTTGACGTGGTGACCACCGGCACTTTCGGCGCTATGTGCTCATCCGGGGTATTTTTAAACTTTGGCCACTCAAAACCCAAAATTAAAATGCAGAAACTCTGGCTCAACAGCGTCCAGGCTTACACAGGTATCGCAGCGGTTGACGCCTATCTCGGCGCTACTGAACTGCCTGAAGACGACCCCTGCAACAACAATTACCCCGGCGATTTCCGCTACGGCGGCGGCCATGTGATCCATGACCTGTTGGCCCGCAGGCCGGTAAAGCTGGAGGCAATCGCTTATGGCACTGACTGTTACCCCAGGCAGGAGATTGAGACAATCATTTCCCTGGACGACATTAATGAGGCTACTCTTTTTAATCCAAGAAACTCTTACCAGAATTATAACTGCGCGGTCAACCTTGGCAGCAGAACAGTCTATACCTACATGGGAATGCTCAAGCCTGATCTGGGCAATGCCCACTACTGCAGCGCCGGGCAGCTCAGCCCGCTGCTCAACGACCCTGACTTCCTGACCATCGGAATAGGTACTAAAATATTCTTAGGCGGCGGTGTCGGTTATGTGGCATGGAATGGCACCCAGCACTTCCCCGGCGTTCAGAAAGACTCTGAAGGTAAGTGCTATGGCCCGGCTGGAGGAACCCTGTCTGTGATCGGAGACCTTAAACAAATGAAACCCAACTGGCTGGTTGGCACCAGTTTCCTCGGCTATGGAGCTACCCTTTCGGTCGGCCTGGGCATCCCGATTCCAATTTTAAATGAAGAGATTATGCGGTGCGTGTCGGTGACCGACCGTGACCTTTACGCCCAGATAGTTGATTACGGCGAAGCATACGGCCAGCGCGTATCCAGCAACCTTGGCTTTGTCAGCTATGCCGATTTGAAATCCGGCAAAATTACTGTAAATGGCAGGGATGTCCCCACCGCTCCCCTGTCCAGCTACCCCAAAGCCAAAGAAATTGCCGGCATACTGAAAAGCTGGATCCTGCAGGGTGATTTCGAGTTAACCGAGCCGGTAAAACTGCTGCCCTCGGCCAAGGATAATATCACTGCAAAAACCCTGGAAATCAGAGGCATCTGATAAAACCGCGCCAAGAAGGTCAAAGGGACAGTTCTTGTGATACACTGACAAGACAACATTTGAAGATGATAAGCTGTTTTGGTGTCATTCTGAACGATAGTGAAGAATCTTGGTTTAAGATCCTTCGCTGCCGCTCAGGATGACAATAACTTCAGGATTATATCGCAAGAGGGGCAAGGAATTGTAGGTGCGGCTTCAGCCGCACATGGTCGGCTGAAGCCGACCCTACAGAAAGAAACGGCCAAGGGGACGGTTCTTGTGGCGCACTTACAGGATTTTTCTGAAGCTTACATGTACCAGTTTGGAGAAAGGAATGGTTTTTATGTCATCAAAAAAAATATTTCTGCGCTTTGGGAAAGATATAGCTGACAGACCAATCATCTACCGCCTTGCCAGGGACTATGATCTGGTGATCAACATTCTCAAGGCGAATGTAGATCAAAATAAAGAAGGCACTATGGTATTGGAAATTACAGGTGACCAGTGCGACCTTGGTTTGGAATATTTAAAATCGCAGGGGGTTAAAGTTACGCCCATAGCGGAAGAGGTATTCAGAAACGAGGAAAAATGCACAAGCTGCGGCGCCTGCACAGCGATCTGCCCCAGCGGCGCTCTGTACATTGAAAGGCCTTCAATGGAAGTGAAGTTTGACAGCGACAAATGCATCGTCTGCCAGATCTGCGTCAAGGTTTGCCCGGTCAATGCAATGGAGGTCAGGTTCTAAATTGGAATATACGGAGAGATCATACCGGGAGCAGTTCCGGCAGGACGACCTTTTCCATTTTCAGGTAGCAGTAAACCAGACAGACCTCGACATCGGTGTCCGCAGGGAAAGGTTTTCCCCTGAAATGGCCAAATGGGTCGAGGAAATGGTGCGTGAACAGCGTGAACTACTCGAAAAATATATCGAGGAAGATCACGCTTTTATTCATTCCCTGCTGCCCTGTGCTTTAAAAACAGGCGCACCCCAAATAGCAGTGGATATGGCTGAAGCTTCCCGCCTGGCTGGCGTAGGGCCAATGGCGGCAGTGGCCGGGGCTTTTGCCCAATATATCGGAGAGGCGCTGGCAAAGCGTTCAAGGGATGTGATCGTGGAAAACGGCGGGGATATCTATTTGCGCAGCGCCAGGCAGCGCCGTATCGGCATTTTTGCCGGCAGTTCCCCCCTGTCCAACCGCATCGCCCTGTTGATCAGGCCGGAAGACACCCCCTCGGGTGTATGCACCTCTTCCGGCACTGTGGGGCACTCATTGAGCCTGGGAAACGCGGACGCGGTTGTAATTCTCTCTCCCTCAGCCATCCTGGCCGATGCGGTGGCTACGGCTGCCGGCAACCTGGTACAGTGCAGGGAAGATGTAGAGAAAGCTGTGGCGTTCGCTGCCGGGATTGCAGGAATCACCGGAGCGGTGGCCATCAAGGAAGACCGACTGGCAGCAAGCGGAAAAATAAAACTCGTCCCACTTAAATATAGTTAACCAGCCGCGCTGTGCGGCACCATTGAAGTATCGCAAGAGGGTTAAAGAATCGCAGGTGCGGATTCAACCGCACAAGCTATTTATTTCTTTTGGGGTGAAAGTGCCCGCAGGCCTGACTGTGATTTCCCGGCCCGGCCAGGATCCTCTCCAGCCCTTCCCTGCCCACCATCCTTAACACGTCGGTCACATCCAGTTTTTCCGGCACCCGCTTTGCCAGGTTGGCATACAGGGGAATAAACGCGGCACAGCCTGTTTTATTTTCGGTTTTTCCGGCTATAATAACATAAAATTTACACTGGGCGCAGATATGAGAAACCCTGTCCCGCAGTTCCGGCAGCATCATCCGGTGCCCCTCATACAGAAAGTTTTTCCGGTAATAGTCATTGATGTTAGATATGCCAACCCCCTCCCTTCCGGCCGCGGAACACGCCCTCCGGGGTCAGGGATACACCCCTTAAAATGCTCTGCTCGCCAAACCGGTCCTTGATCCGGTCACAGGCGGCGTGCAGAAGGCGGGCCCTTTCCGCCTCCCCAAACAGGTCCATCTGCTCCGAAGTGTTCTTAACGAGCCCGGCCAGAGACACCCCCACCATCCTTACCGGTTTCCATTCCGGCCAGTGCCGGTGCAGCAGCTCCACGGCCACCTTGTAGATATCATTCACGGAGGCCGTGGGAGAGGATATGCTCTGCGAGCGGCTCAGCCATAAGAACTCAACGTCCTTCAGAGTAAGGCTTACCGTCCTGCCCGCATAACCGCCCAAGCGCACCCGCCGGCACACTATTTCACACAACTCCAGGATAACCACCTCTACCTGGCGGTAGCCCCGGTAGTCCCTGGGCAGCGTAACCTGGTGCCCGATGGACTTGACCCGCTCCAGAGAATGAGGGTCAACCGGGCTGTAGTCAATGCCGTTGGCGGACAGGTGCAGCACATGTCCGAGAAGACCGAACCTTTTTCGCAGCACCGGCAGGGGGTAACAGGCGAGTTCTCCGACGGTATGAATATTTAAATCACGCAGCCGTTTTTCCAGGCGTGCGCCGACCCCAAAGAGCTCCCGTACCGGAAGCGGCCACAATTTATCCGGCACATCCGTGAGATCCAAAACCGTGAGCCCGTCCGGCTTCTGCATGCCGGCGGCCATTTTGGCCAGGATTTTATTGGGCCCGACCCCTACGCTGCACAGCACACCGATCTCCTCTTTAATCCTTTTTTTCAGCTGCAGCGCGGCTTCAAGAGAGGAGCTGAAAAAGTGGCCGCATCCCGAAAGGTTAATAAAAGCTTCGTCGATGGAAAAGGGCTCTACCAGCGGGCTGAAATCTTTCATGATCCTGATAATCCGGGCAGAAAAACTAACATAATGGCTGTGCCCCGGCTTCAGGAAAATACCGGCCGGGCAGAGACTCCTGGCCTCCCACACCGCCATGCCCGTCTTTACGCCGAAAGCCTTTGCCTCATAGGAAGCAGCCAGGACTATGCCGTGGCGCTTGGCGGGATCGCCGCCGACGATAACCGGCTTTCCCCTGAGCCGGGGTTCCATAGCCTGGTGCACACTGGCAAAAAAAGAATTCATATCCGCCAGCAGTATTGGACAACGCAAAAAAACCACCTACCATAAACATGTTCTGATTACATTATAATACGAACATGTGTTCTAGGTAAAGCGGTTTCAGCCACATAAAAGATTTGGTCGGATAAATCCGACCCTACTGAACAATTATCTCCGTGTCATTCTGAACACCAGTGAAGAATCTATCTTTTTACGAGTTATCCTATAGCAATTACTTTATAAGGTCCGATGAGCCAGCTGTTTATTTCCAGCA
>CAYNIY010000021.1:0-27776 GCA_964397525.1 uncultured Eubacteriales bacterium | reverse complement strand
ATCCGACCATGTGCGGCTGAAGCCGCACCTACAATTCTCAGAGGCTGCTCAACCTCTGATGATGAGGCAAAACCGTGTCACAAGAACCATCCCCTTGTCACGATTCATCCTTCTGATGACGCCGCTTTTGCGACATGTGGTGTATATACTGAAGAGAAGACAATTTCGGATCAGCCCGCAATTTTTACTCTGGCCATCGGTCGGCTCCCCGCAGTTCGGCCAGCATTACTTTCTTGTCCGGGCTGCGCATCAGCGCTTCCCCGATCAACACGGCGTTGACTTTGGCCCGGCGCAGCGCCTGAATGTCTGCTGCAGTGCGGATGCCGCTTTCGGCTACAAATATGATGTCTTCCGGCACCAGTTTCCTCAGTCTAATGCTGTTGTCAAGATTCACCGTGAAATCTTTGAGATTGCGGTTATTTACCCCAATGACCCGCCCGCCGGCAGCCAGGGCCGAGGCGACCTCCCCCTCGTCGTGCGCTTCCACCAGCGCAGACAGACCCAGCTCATCGCAGATAGAAATATATTCCCTGAGTATCGCCGTGTCGTGCAGGGCACAGATCAGCAGGACTGCTGAAGCGCCGATGGTTTTGGCCTCATAAAGCTGATATGCATCCACGGTAAAGTCCTTGCGCAGCACCGGAATGGCCACCGCACTTTGAATTTCAGTTAGGTACCGGTCACTGCCCAGAAAATATTCCGGTTCCGTGAGCACCGAGATCGCGGCTGCCCCGGCCTGCTCGTACTCCCGGGCAATCTGAACATATGGGAAGTCAGGTGCAATCAGGCCCAGCGATGGGGAGGCCTTTTTTATTTCACAGATAAAATTGATCTCCGGTCCGCGCAGGGCCTTTTCGAAGGGGAAACCGGTATCAGCGTTTAATATCGCCGCTGCGGCTTTCATCTGTTCCAGAGATACGCGGTTTTGGTTATATGCTACCCGCTTGCGGGCTGCTGCTGCCAGCTGCTCTAAGATCATTGCGCCAGCTCATTGGTCAGGGTGCGGAACTCCTCCAGTTTGGCCGCCGCCTTGCCGGAGTCGATCAGGTCCTGGGCTGTTTTGACACAGTCGGCTATAGTGCAGTTGTCAATCCCCAGGTAGAGCCCCATTGCCGCGTTCAGCACCACCACATCCCTTTTGGGCCCCTTTTCCCGGCCGCTGAGGATATCCTGGGTAATCCGGGCGTTCTCTTCCGGGGTGCCGCCGGCCAGGTCTTCCATTTTGCAGCGTTTAAAGCCAAACTGCTCAGGCGTGATATCGTAACTGGTGAGATTACCAAATCTAATTTCACAGACATGAGTTTCACCGGTGAGTGTCACCTCATCCATCCCGTCACTGCCGTTCACCGCTACCCCCCGCACCACACCCAGGTTGGAAAGCACCTGGGCCAGCGGTTCCACCAGGCTGCGGTCATATACGCCCATCAGCTGCATGGTGGCGCCAGCCGGGTTGGACAGGGGACCCAGGACGTTGAAAATGGTCCGGGCGCCCATTTCCCGGCGCACCGGCGCCGCGTGCTTCATCGAGGAATGATAGATCTGCGCAAACATAAAGCAGATGTTGCTCTGTTTCAAAGTTTCTTCATTTTGTTCAGGAGTAAGGTTCAGGTTTATCCCCAAATGCTCCAGCACATCGGCCGCGCCGCTTTTGCTTGACACGCCCCGGTTGCCGTGTTTGGCTACCGGAATCCCGCCGGCTGCGACTATGAAAGCGGCGGTGGTGGAAATGTTGAAGGTGCCGGTTTCATCACCGCCGGTGCCAACTATGTCCATTACCCTGCGTACAGGCTTGATTTTGAGGCCTTTTTCACGCATGACCTCCGCGCAGGCTGTGATCTCTTCTACGGTTTCGCCCTTCATCCGCAGCCCTGCCAGCAGCGCTCCCATCTGGGCCTGGGTGGCCGTCCCGTCCATCATCTGCCGCATGACCCCTTTGGTGGTTTCGTTGTCCAGGTCTTTGCCGCCCAGTACTTGCTTTATCGCTTTCTGCATCATTACGTTACCCTCCTATATTTCCAAGAAATTGGCCAATATCACCGGCCCCAGCGGGGTCAGGATCGATTCGGGGTGGAACTGCAATCCGAAGATATCAAAATCAATGTGTTTCACCGCCATCACCTCGCCCGTTTCATCCCTGGCAATAACCTGCAGCTGAGCGGGAATGGTCTCTTTTTGGGCCGCCAGGGAATGATAGCGACCTGCTTCGATCTGCGGGGGCAGTCCCTTGAACAGGGTGCATGTATTATCGATGCTGATCTGGCTTTTTTTTCCGTGCATCAGCCGCTTGGCGTGACAGATGGCGGCTCCGTATGCTTCACATATCCCCTGGTGTCCCAGGCAGACCCCGAGAATAGCCGCACTGCCCGCCATCACCCTGACCACTTCCTCGCAGACGCCGGCATCTTTGGGATAGCCGGGGCCCGGTGACAGGATGATGTGAGAAGGCTGCAGGGCTTTGATCTGCTCCACTGTCAGTTCATCGTTGCGTATGACGCGGATATCCGGATTGATCCCGCCTGCAATTTGCACCAGGTTATAGGAAAAACTATCATAATTGTCGATTAGCAAAATCATCAGTCATCCACCTCCCCTGCATTGCAGATAGCGTTGATCACGGCCAGCGCCTTGTTTGCCGACTCCTCGTATTCGGTTTCGGGCACACTGTCCGCGACAATACCGCCGCCCGCCTGCACATAGACCTTGTCATGTTTCTTTACCGCCATGCGGATGGCGATGCAGGTATCCATGTTCCCCGCGAAGTCCAGGTACCCCAGCGCACCGCCGTAGATGCCGCGGGGGTCCTGCTCCATTTCCTCGATGATTTCGCACGCCCGGATTTTTGGCGCCCCAGACAGTGTGCCCGCTGGTAATATAGCCTCAATCGCACTGTAGCCGTCTCCCTCGGGCAGGATGTTGCCTTCTACCTGGGAGCAGATATGCATTATTTTTGAATAGCGGTGGATCATCATGTATTCGGTCACCTCGACCGAAGAGTACTGTGATATCCGGCCCAAATCGTTCCGGCCCAGGTCCACCAGCATATTATGTTCGGCCAGTTCTTTTTCATCCGCCAACAGCTCCTTTTCCAGTCTTTTGTCCTCTGCTTCCGTTGCCCCCCTGGGGCGGGAACCGGCCACCGGGAAAGTGGTCAGCCTGCCGTTTTGCAGGCGCACCAGGGTTTCAGGGGAAGTGCTGATGATCTCGTCTCCGTCGATATTCATATAGACCATGTAGGGTGAGGGATTAGTCGTCCTGAGCACCCGGTAAGCGTTGAGCAGGCTTTCTTTATAAGGTGCGGTAAACTGGCGGGAAATGACCGCCTGGAAGATATCCCCCTCCCGGATATACTCTTTGGTCCGTTCCACCATTGCGCAGTAGTCTTCTTTGGTCACGTTGCAGGTAAACCTGACATTTTTTTCGCTCTTTAGTTTGACCGGGTGCTGGCCGTCACGGATGAGCCCCGCTATCGCTTCCAGTTCAGCCATCGCCACCCCGTAGTTTTCCATCACGCAGTCGGTCTGCATATTGACCACAATACAGATTTTCTGTTTGAGATGATCAAAGGCGATGACCTTGTCGAACAGCATCAGGTCAAAATCGTTGCCGTCGTTTCGCTTAATTTTCAACTTGGGTTCCGCGTATCCGATCATGGCATAGGCGAAATAGCCCACAAACCCGCCGGTAAAAGGCGGCATCTCCGGCAATTTCGGCGATTTATAGGCCCGCTGGATATCCCGCAGCACCTCCAAAGGGGTTTCGGTTTGGACGCTGGTAAGCTCACCGTCGCGTTCGATGGTCACCAGGCCTTCTTTGCAGGTTACACGCAGCAGCGGATCGTATCCCAGGAAAGAGTAGCGCCCCCACTTCTCTCCCCCCTCGACGCTTTCCAGCAGAAAATACCGTTTGCTCAGGCCCGCCAGCTTGCGCAGGAGAGTGATGGGGGTAATGACGTCCGCGTAAATTTCCCGGCATATCGGAATAACACTGTACTCACGCGCCAGTTTCTGTATGGTTTCACTGTCTGGTCTAATCATTTTCCAGCCTCATTTCCTCAGTAAATAAATAAAAAAAGCTTTTGTCCTTTGAAAGGACAAAAGCTTATGCTTCTGCGGTACCACCTAAATTGGCAACTAAAGTTACCCGCTCATTTTACGCACTATCATGCGTACCCCACTGATAACGGACAGGGTTCCCGTCGGCATCTACTCCCTCCTCGGTTTCAAGCCGCCCTCGCAACTCCATTCAGTAAATTCCGGCATACCGCACTCCCAGCAACGGCGGCTCTCTGTAATACCTTCCAATACCTACTTCTCTTGCTCATCGGTTTACCTTATTGTGAGCCATCATAAACCATATCAACGGCTTTGTCAAGGGGGAAGCAAGGGGACGTTCTTTTTGCTTCCTCCTGCTGGTATTCAGTGAAATTTCTACAGGGAAAACGCAAAAACCACCCCATCTTTTAAAGGAATAATGATATAATATGTTAAAATTATCCTGAAATTTTATATATTTGTGAGGTTAATCATGACGACACCTGCACCGAAAAGTTTCAGATGCGAAATACTTACCTGGAACAAAGTCATCAGGGACTCAAAAACACTGGCAAAGCTTGTCAAACAGTCAGGCTACAAACCTGATCTTGTGATCGCTATCGGCAGAGGCGGTTATGTCCCGGCAAGGATTATCTGCGACTTCATGATGCTCAGGGATCTGACCTCTATGAAGGCGGAACACTGGGGAAGCGCTGAGCTGGATTGCAAAGAAGCTGTTATCAAATACCCTTTGTGTACAGACATAAAGGGTAAAAAAGTTTTGTTGGTGGATGATGTCACAGATACAGGAGGCACCCTTATTGTCTGCCTGGAATATTTAAAGGGATTAGCACCTGGTGAAATCAGAACTGCTATCCTCACTCATAAGACCTGTTCTGAGATTGTTCCGGATTATTATGCCAACAAAATTGCGAGATGGAAATGGCTTATCTTCCCGTGGCATGTCTGGGAAGACCTTAACGGTTTCATTAAGAGGCTGCTGGATACGGGGATCACGAATGAAGAAGAGATCAAAGCTGAACTTCAGAAAAGATACAGTCTTGATGTTAAAACAGAGACCATCAGGGAGATTTTAGCGGAGCGCGGCGCAGATGTATTGTGATTAAAACGATAAATAAATTAATGGCAAGGCAATCCATCTCCGGGACCCTTGCCATTTCTCATTTTATTGTGGAAGCAAAAAGAACGTCCCCTTGCTTCCACTATCGCTCCAAATCATCATCGCTTAATGTTGGAATTGAATCGATTATATCCCCCTGCGAATTATGACTGCCGCACTGCATGCACACCCATTGCTCTCCATCATAAGAGAATTCTGTTTTTTCGCCGCACTCTATACAAAAATCTTCAGTTGCCTTTTTCATTAAACAGCTCCCCTTTCTCTATTTTTTCACCGATCCTAAAGCATTCAATATTGTAATGTATGCATCGGCCACTTTTAAATCATACCTGCAATTTATTAACAATAACTTAATGAAGTATTAAGAAATAATTTTTCCACCCCAAAACTGCCCTCACTGCGACTCTGGGCCTGTAATCAAAGGTGTCTTCCGCCAGCCCAGTAAAAATTATTGAAATTTTTTGTTAATAGGAATAAAATCTATATAATTATTGAGATCAATAGGGGGCTGTATGATGACAGAAATTGCGGTGACCAAAGTAAAGAAAGCGGGCGCATTACCCGCCGGCCAGGACCTTGTTTTTGGCAAAATTTTTACTGACCACATGTTTACAATGGACTACCTGACGGGAAAAGGCTGGCATAACCGGCGTATCGTTCCTTATGCTGATTTTCCGGCCAGCCCGGCGATGCTTTCCCTGCACTACGGACAGGCTATTTTTGAAGGTATGAAGGCTTTCCGCTCCGCCGACAACCGCGCCTGGGTGTTCAGACCCTATGATTATCTGAACCGGTTCAACCGTTCCGCTAAACTCCTGAACATTCCCGTGATGGATGTTGAAGAAAACCATGAAGCGTTATTCAAACTTTTAGCTTTAGATAAGCACTGGATCCCGGGCAAACCAGGTACTTCCCTCTATATCAGGCCTTTTGTATTCGCTGACGAACCGCAGCTTGGCGTCAAGGTAGCGGACAGCTATAAAATGTTTATCATCCTTTCCCCGGTCGGCGCTTACTATAAAACCGGCTTCAAGCCCATCAGCATTAAAGTGGAGGATAAATATGTCCGGGCCATCATCGGCGGGCTGGGTGAGGCGAAGACACCGGCCAACTATGCTATGAGCCTGGCGGCCCAGCAGGATGCTTATGCCGGGGGTTTCGGACAGGTACTCTGGCTGGATGCCGTCCACCGCAAATATGTTGAAGAAGTGGGGACCATGAATATCCTCTTCAAGATTAAGGGGGAAATCATAACGCCGGCGCTCAACGGCAGTATTCTGGGAGGCAATACCCGCAAGACCGTCCTGGAATTATGCCGGAGCTGGGGCGTGAAGGCGACTGAACGCCAGATCTCGGTGGAAGAGGTATTTGAAGCCCATGCCAAAGGCGAGCTGGAAGAAGTGTTCGGTTCCGGCACTGCCGCGGTCATCTCCCCTGTCGGTGAGCTGACCTGGAAGGGGCAGAAAATCGTCATCAACAATAACCAGACCGGCGAGTTTTCCCAAAAACTCTTTGATTATGTCACCGGCGTTCAGTCCGGTAAAATAGCGGATCAATTTAACTGGATGGAAGAAATCAAAGGATAACCATAAAGACATGATAACTGTTATCAAACAAAGGCTGATTTTGGTATTGATCTTGACAGTACTGCTGCCGGCCCTGCTGCTGCTCTATCCGCAAGGGGCGCTGGCCGATCCCAGCATATTGATCAACAAGGGGACAAATCAGCTGGCTTTTTTTGAAAACGGGTACCTGCTGGATGTATTTCCGGTGGCTACCGGAAGTGAGCCTGAATTTACCCCGGAGGGAAACTGGCGGGTAGTACTCAAGTCGGTCTACCCTTCCTGGATGCACCCTGACGGCGGCGATCTGATCCCCGGAGGCGTGCCGGAAAACCCGCTGGGGCCGCGCTGGCTGGGCATTAACGCGCTGGGTACAAGCGGCAGCTCCTATGGCGTGCACGGCAACAATGCCCCTGGTTCTATCGGCACCTACGTCTCCCTGGGCTGCGTTAGGATGCATAACGAAGATGTAATCTGGCTCTACGAAAGAGTTCCGGTAGGCACAAAAGTTGAAATAGTCAACGAGGACCGGGACCTGTCAGAGCTGAAAAAATATGATCATGTCACCCTCAACGGCCTGGAGGTCGAATTCCCGCCTCATCTTGGGCTGGCACAAGCCGGAGAGGTTGCCTACCTGCCTCTGAGCGAGGTCGCCAGCCTCCTGGGTTACCGCCAGAACTGGGATGCCGCCGCCGGCACCCTGCTCATTTCTAACATTGACCGGGAAGTGCTGTTAAAACCAGACAGTAAAGCTGTCACAGTCAACAACCGGACTTATGAAGCCGGCGACGCGCCTTTCCAGCTTGACCATATGACTTTTGTTCCTGACTATTATTTAAGCGAATATTTTGGGTTTGAACACAGCAGCGGGGAAGAAAGCAGGACCCTGGTGCTGCAGGCTCCCTTTGACCCAAGCGGCGGGCGAGTGGTAAGATACAACCTGGCGCTTCAGATCGACAGCCAACCCTTGCTTTTACCGGAACCCCTGGCCGTGCTTCGTGAAGACCAGAACCTGCTGCTCCCGGTTCGTTCATTCTTCACCGCCGCAGGCGCGAAAGTGGCCTGGGATGATAACACCAGATCGGTTGAAATAACAATGAACGATACCCAGGTATCAATTCCCGTTAATGGGAGCCTGTACAGTGTCAATGGGATCGCTGCGAATATCCCGGCAGATATTTTTATCCATAACGGCACCTCTTATCTGAGCCTGGGCTTTATGCACCATATTTTTGGTTTCAGCTCTGATTACTCCGCACAAGCCCGCACACTGAAGATCTCCACCGCGATCAAAGAGCAGGCGGATTCCCCGCTTACGCCGGCGCCTCAACTGTCTATTTGATTGCTATCGCCTCTATTTCAACCAAATAGTCTGGATTGCCCAGACCGGCAACCTGTAATACGGTGATGGCGGGTGGATTTTCAAGCTGTCCGACAGTTTCCTGAAAAGCCTTATAACCTGTTGCCGGGTCACTCCCGGCAACCATATAAATGTTCCATTTCACGATATTCTTATATGTTGCATTTACTGCCTCTAAAGCGATGCCGATATTTATCAGCACTTGTTTTGTTTGCAGCCCTAAATCTCCTATGCCGATTAAGTTGCCATCTTTATCTACTGCATTCTGTCCCCCGATATATATGGTTTTATGGGGTCCGGTGACAGTGACCATCTGGCTGAACGCTTTTGAAGTGAACAGCTTTGCCGGATTAATGTATTCTACTTTATGATCGATCATTTTTTCTCCTTTCATGCCCATATAAGCAAAACCCATCATGTCTCTGCAAAATCGGCTTTACCGGCTATATCCCGCTTTCCATATTCTTTACAATCTCAAGGTATCTCTCTGTGGCTGCCGCTGATGGTTCACCCTTCCTGCAGATCTCCAGCTTTTCCAGTTTGTGATGCGGTCGCTCAACAATCATTCTGTTCTGGTTGTCCCTTTTCTTGCTCAGCGCCGCAAAGGCTTCAAGGAATCGCCTGTCCTGCCTGGCTTTACGGTAGAAAGAAAGAACATAGATGTAATAGAAAAGGTTATAACGCAAAAACGGGTACTCGACCTGCATAAACAGCTTTCCGATCCCATAGTGGCAGGGCCCGGTCGGCACCCGGACAGTCCAGTGACACAGGAGCGTTTCCACTGCCGCATCCAGTTCTTGTGACCCATCGTTCATGCCGGTATATCTAAAAGCGTCCAGGGCAAAGAGGGTAACCCCCGGGTTGGAGTAATTTGTCTCGGGACCGCGTCCGAAGAAAAACTTTTTACAGCGCCAGCCGCCGTCCTCAAACCTGTTGGCCAGCAGGTGCTCCAGCATGGCCTGAACACGCCGGTCACCTACAAAACCATTTCTGCACAGGGCTGCGGCAGCAAGCGCTGTATGGCATGGATAAATAGCGCCCTTCGGCGCGATCCGGACCCGGCCGTCACCCCGACAGGCCTTCAGGACAAGATCCGCCGCTCCTTTGACCGCTTCGTGAGACTGCGGCACTCGCAGTTCACTCATGATCAACAGTGCCGTCAGGGTGCTTATTGGCCTGTCAATACAGATTCGTCCATCCGGCGCAGCCCAAAAATCGGCGCCATTTTCATGACGTAGCGCTAAAATCTGCTTCAAGTCAGCATTATACATACCTTTATCCGCCACCATCTGCTTCATTTCTCCTTAAAAACATGATAAACAACAAGAGATAGCAAAAACAAAGGGAAGCAAAAAGAACGTCCCTTTGTTTCCCCTATTTAGGCTGTGGTTTCAGATAGTTCAGACTCCATGAGATATCAAACCGGTCTGTCAGCATGGCGAAAATCGCCCCCCAGAAGGTATCCTGCAGTTCCATGTGGATTTGGGCGCCCTCGCTCAAGCTGCCATATAACTCCCGGATCTGCTCTTCGCTGTCGCAGTTGAGATTGATTTGCAGGTTGTTGCCCACCTTGACCGCGTTTTCGCCTACCGCGTCCGAAATATAGAAAATACAACCTTCAGCTGACAGCTCCGCATGCATTATCTTTTCCGCAAAATCCGCCGGCATATCGGGGAATGGCTGTTCTTTATACCTCATTATTTCCGGCGGCTTGGCCTTCAATGCTTCAACATAGAACTTAATCGCTTCATCTGCATTGCCATTAAAATAAAGATAAGGAATCGCCTGCATGATTACACCTCCGTTATTTTTACTTTAATTTTTCCAGTGCAGCGCACAAACTTATTTTAAATAGTACCTGAAATTTATTAAAAATAAGTTAATGAAATATTAAAAAAAATTTTAACCCCGCAAAAAACAAAAATCCCCGATGCATCAACGCATCGGGGATTTTTTGGATCCCTTATCCTCACTCCGCTTCTGACAAGTAGTCTTTCAGCCCCTGCTCCACCGCCCGGTACACCGTGCTGCCGACCAGGTAGCCCAGGTCGGTAGCCGCGCCGGCGTATGGCAGTGGTTTGCCCCGCCCGGTACAGGCGATCACAACAGTGTCGGTGGTGGTACCCGTGGCCATGCTGCCGTCAGGCATGTTGATGCCGCAGATACAGATGGCCCTAGTCTTGGCCTCGGTGGCTGTAATTACGGCGTTGACCATCGCAGCGTCTGTCAGGTGGCCGTCGATCAACACTACGATATTGATTGTACCCGGCTCATCGATCCGATCACTCAAAACAACAGGTACCCCCGCAGCGCAGGGGTGGCTTGTACCGGCGGTGCAGACGGCGGCGACTGTCAGGTCTCCTTTGGACTCCGATCTGACCGCTGTACGCCTGACTTCAACAGCTGTCAGCAGACCGATAACACCTTCACCCAGGTTCATTTCCGCAGCCAGGCTGGTGAGGTCACGGTCAGGGTGCTCGGAGCTATAACCTTTCTTCACAGTGTGGTTGATGATGTGTTTGACCCGCCGCAGCTCCCCGCCGAAAGGCGCAGAGCTCAAGGCTTTTAGCCACTTTTCGGAAGATATCAGGACGGTGCTGCTGCCGATCAAAGTGCAGCTGATGCCGTAAATAGGAATATTCTTATTTATCCTGACCGATCCCTTAAACACCCGTCTCACCTCGTTTTTTCTGCCAGTTAATATTTCATTGCTATTTTTTACTTCTGACATGAAGATATCGTATCGTGATGCCTTTAAAATGTATTGCGATTCCTGTAAAATCTTATCGTGATTCCTGTAAAAATGTAGGTGCGACTTTAGTCGCACAAATGTTTTGATGCTCCCAAACAAATCGCGCTAGAACGTACCGCAGCAGTTGCAGGCATATCAATCTGCTGCTACCTCCGCCTCGTTGTCAAAGCCCCTTTCTTCCCAGAACCCGGTCAGGTAAGGATCGTCCGAAATCTCGATCTCGTTTACCCACCTGGCCCATTTATAGCCGAGCCTGTCTTCCGCGACCACGATGAACGGGTAGCCGAGCGACGGCGGCAGCGTGATGCCGTTGGAGGAATATGCGAGGATCATCTCTTTGTCCAGGACAGCCTGCAGCGGCAGCGAAGAAGTATAGCCGTCCACGCCGTGGAAAATAACGGTCTGGGCGGTTTCGCGAACCCCGGCCGGACCAATTATATCTTTCAGCAGGGCGCCCTTCCAGAGCACTGTCGCATCCCAGCCCTCAACACAGTGCAGGGTGATCAGCTTTTCATAAGCCGGCAGAGCCAGGACATCTTCATAAGAAAGTGAAACCGGCTGCTGCACACTGCCCGTTACCGCCAACACATAACTGCTGATATCGACCCGCTGCACCCCGCTGATTGAGTTTTCCGGCAGCGCCGCGGACGGATCAAGTTTTGTGCCCTCGTACTCCCGGACCTCCAGCTCGCTGTAGCGGCCCTCTGTAAGTTTGGATAACAGGCTCGTGTCCCCGGCTTCTTTGTTGCTGCCGCAGCCGGCAAGCAGCAGCAGGATCAAAACAGCGGCGGCAAAACCTAATTTAATTTTCATGGTTTGTCTCCCCTCCTGGCCCCACTAATTATTCTCCCAGGCAGCTTTTATTACTATAAATCAGGCAGGTTACCAACTGATTAACAAAAGATTAAATATTTATAAAAATGTTTTCTGGGCTGCAATTATCCTATTCTGTCTGATTAGCAGTACCGGCGATCAAAAAAAGGGCCGAAACCCTTTAATGGAAGCAGTTAACGTTTTATGTTTCTCCTGAAATAGCCAACTGCGCCGGGTTTGCCCGCAGGTGCTTTCTTTGACGCGTCCTTGTTACCCACCGGACCTGTCTCAATTAAGGGGTAGGGATGGTCCTCAATTACCGGTATCTTCTTGGCGATGATCTTTTCAATATCTTTCAGGTAAGGTTTTTCTTCCGTATCACAGAACGACAGCGCTACGCCGCCGAGCCCGGCCCGGCCGGTGCGCCCGATGCGGTGGACATATGTTTCCGGGATGTTCGGCAGGTCGTAATTGATCACATGCGACAGTTCTTCCACGTCTATGCCCCTGGCGGCTATGTCTGTCGCCACCAGGACCCTGGTCTTTTTGGCCTTAAAGTTATTCAGGGCCAGCTGCCTTGCTCCCTGCGATTTATTGCCGTGAATAGCCGCCGCCAGCACCCCTGCGCCGGCCAGGTCCTTGATGATTTTATTGGCGCCGTGCTTGGTCCTGGAAAACACCAGCGCGGAGGCAATGGCTTCGTCTTTCAGCAGGTGGATCAGCAGATGCTTCTTGTCTTTCTTTCCGACAAAGTATACCCCCTGCTCAACAATATCAACAGTGGACGAGACGGGTGTGACTGCCACCCTGGCCGGGTTGACGGTGATTGAATTAACCAGCTTGGTAATCTCCATCGGCATAGTGGCAGAAAAGAGCAGCGTCTGCCTGGTTTTAGGCAGGTAGGAGATGATCTTTTTCACGTCGTTGATAAAGCCCATGTCCAGCATCCGGTCCGCCTCGTCCAGCACAAAATAGCTGACATGGCGCAGGCTGACATATTTCTGGTTGATCAGGTCCAGCAGGCGGCCTGGTGTGGCCACGAGGATGTCTACCCCTGCTGTCAGGGTATCCGTCTGTGCTTTTTGCGGCACGCCGCCAAAAATGACCGTATTCTTCAGGCCCAGGTATTGCCCATAAGCGGTAAAGCTGTCATCAATCTGGATCGCCAGTTCCCGCGTCGGCGTGACGACCAGTGCTTTAATTGTTTTCGGCGCCTTTGGGTTCCTGAGTTCTGCCGCGAGCAATTGCAGTATCGGGACAGCAAACGCAGCGGTCTTCCCGGTGCCTGTCTGGGCGCAGCCGATCAGGTCCCTGCCCTCAAGCAGAGGCGGTATAGCCTGTTCCTGGATCAGCGTGGGTACCGTATACCCTTGTGTTTTTAACGCCTTGAGAATCGGCGCAATTAGCTTTAAATCGTCAAATGACATATTTTCTCCTTTTAGGCTTTGCGATAGACATTCAAACCAACCTTGATGTCTTCTTTATCAGGTATAGACACGTTTCCTTCGGTTGAACCGATAATGATGCTCTTGCCCGAAGAGGATTTGCCGAATTCCTTTGTTATATCAACCGTTATCGTTAATATATTGCCGTCCAGCTTCATCTCACAGTTTTTCAAATTTATGCCTCCCTTTTGTCGTCATTCTGAAAAATTTCTCCGTTGTCATTCTGAACGTTAGTGAAGAATCTTGTTGTAAGATCCTTCGCTGCCGCTCAGGATGATAGTGAGTTAAGTCTATTGTCAGGATGATAACATGAATCCTGGTTTCAGAATAGATTATAAAAATTAACTGCCATAGTTTATCCTTCCTGCTATAAGCTTACCACAAAATGCCTCTCTTTATTGCTTGTTTATACATCCAGAGTGTATAATGTGTCTAAGCAAATGATTGGAAAGGATGTGTATACAATGCAATTCTGGTTTATTGTTTCGCTGTTATTTTCTCTGATTGTGGCTGCCTTTGCCGTTACAAACTCCGAAAACGTGGCCATAAGGTTCCTCGGGATGGAATACCATCTTGCGCAGTCAGCAATCATACTTATATCTGCAGTTTTTGGTGCTGCCATCGCCATGTTTCTCGGCCTCTACGGCAGGATTAAGTTAGGCCTCAAAATCAGGGGGCTGAACAAAGAGCTTAGAGACTCCGAAACCCAGATCGAGCAGCTCGAGGAAATCATCAGAAACCATGAGCGGACAGCCAGCCAATATGTTGCCGGAAACGCAACCGGTGCAACCCCCGGTTATGCTCCTGTTTATACGCCGGGAATCGCGGCGCCGGCAAAGAACCCTGCTGCCGCCGAACAGCCGGAATTAGCGGGTGATGAATAGCTGCAGAACTGCCGCACATCACATATGCCTGTGCCTTTGACGATGCTCAAAGTCCACAGGCATATTTCATTTTTGTTGACTTATGGTGCCAGGCACCTTGTTGACTTATTGTTGACTTATGGTGCCAGGCACCTTGTTGACTTATGGAAGCTGCCCGCAGTTAAAATCATTTTCAGCCTGTTGGATCGTTTTGCAGCGCTCTGGCCAATTCTTCTATTTCCCGTCGTGCCAAATCGTCACATCCGGCCAGCGACTCCAAGTGATGCTCCATTTCATGCAATACCGTATCTAAAATCTCTTCTTCCCAGCAATCATCGTGCTCATCTTCCAGCAGGCCTACAAAGGAACCATAATAAAACATGATGAAACAGCCCCCGATGCCGTCCTCAATGTACTCTCCCAGGATGAAGTACTCACCTTCACGCTTTTTGCCCTGCCGCAGGTTGAAACCGCCGGTCAAATCCCGCAGAAAACGGTCGGGAATGCGGTCAACAGCCCGGTCAAGCATGTTCGCAAACTCGTCAAATGATGGTTTGGCCATTAAAGCAACTCCTTGTCCCATCAAAACGTCCAGATTTATATATCTTATTCCGTTCTTTTGATCAGCCTTCTCATGATGGCAAATTCAGGCACCGGACCATCAACCGGAACGCGCACCAGCTGCTGGGGGTGCGGCGCCGCTGCCAGGGACTGCCCTGTCTCGTCAATGATCCCTGTTATTTTCTGCTTGATGTTTTTCCCTTTGGGCAGCATGATCTCCACCTCGTCCCCGAGGATAAAGCGGTTGCGCTGCTCGACAATCATCATCCCTGTCTCCGGCTCGTATCCCCTGACCAGGCCCGCGAACTCGTGGCTGCGCCTGTAGATCTCCCCTTCATAATGCTGGCCGGAGTGGCTTGGCCGGCCGAACAGAAACCCGGTGGTATAGTCGCGGTGGCTGACCTTTTCGATCTCCTCCAGCCAGGCCAGGTTGAAACGGTAATTTTCCGGATCGCCCTGGTACGCGTCAAGCGCCTCGCGGTAAGCCTTGACCACGCCAGCCACATAATTGACACTCTTCATCCGCCCTTCGATCTTGAAGCTGTTGACCCCGGCCCTGATCAGCTCAGGGATATGTTCAATCAGACAAAGGTCTTTGGACCCCAGAATATAGCTGCCCCGGCTGTCCTCTTCGATGGGGAAATATTCGCCGGGTCTTTTTTCTTCCGCCAGGGCGTACTTCCAGCGGCAGGACTGGGCACAGTCGCCGCGGTTGGCGTCGCGGCCGGCCATGTAACTGCTGAGCAGGCAGCGGCCGGAATAGGATATGCACATCGCGCCGTGCACAAACAGCTCCAGTTCCAGGTCGACCTTTTCCCGGATTTCCCCGATCTCTGCCAGAGTTAGCTCCCGGGCCAGGACAATACGCCTGACCCCATGCTCCTCCCAGAAGCGGGCACAGGCCCAGTTGGTAGTGTTGGCCTGAGTGCTGAGGTGTACCGGCAGCTTTGGATGGCGGCGCCTGGTAATATTGATCACCCCGGGATCGGACACGATCACCGCGTCCGCCCCTGCTTCGCAGACAGTGTCCAGGTATGGCGGCAATAGTTCCAGATCCCTGTTATGCGCGAAAATGTTCACGGTTACATAGACCCTGGCGCCGTGGGTGTGGGCGAAACTTACCCCCTCCGCCAGCTCGGCTTCGTCAAAATTGCCTGCGCCCGCGCGCAGGCCAAAATGCTGCCCTCCGAGGTAGACGGCATCAGCGCCGTAAAGCACGGCTGCTTTTAGTTTTTCCAGATCGCCGGCGGGAGCGAGCAGCTCTGTTTTCATTACTCGTACATCTCCATATTGGCTTCATGCTCCTCTAAAGTCGCGGCAAAGGCGTGTGAGCCGTCAGGATTGACCACATAGTAGAGATATTCCGTGTCAGTGGGCCGGACCGCGGCCAGCAGAGATTTGTGGCCCGGCATCGCGATCGGGCCGGGCGGCAGCCCGTAGATCATGTAAGTGTTGTAGGGCGATTCGATCTCCAGGTCCTGGTAGCTGAGCTCCGGCTTGGTTGTGCCGAGGGCGTACTGCACAGTGGCATCAATCTGTAAGGGCATGTCTATTTTCAGGCGGTTATAAATGACCCCGGCGATAAGCGGCCTTTCTTCGTCCATCAGCGCTTCGCGCTCGATCAGCGAGGCGATAATCACCGCCTCCTGCAGGGTAACACCGGATCTTCCAGCTTGCGCCGCGTAGTCCAGCTCATCCATTTCACGGGCAAAGCGCTCCAGCATCATGTCGATGATCGATACCGGCGTGCTGTCGCTGGCCACCTGGTAAGTGTCCGGAAAAAGGTAGCCTTCCAGGCGCTTTTCTCCTGCCGGCAGATCCTTCAAAAAGGGGTAGTCGAATTCTGCGGCGGAAACCGCTTTCAGGAAATCCTTTTTGTCAGCCAGCCCTTTGGAGTTCAGCAGGTCCGCTATCTGTGCCGTCGTGTAACCCTCCGGCACGGTGAATGACTGCTGTGCCAGTCGTCCCGCCACCAGCTCGTTGAGCAGCTCTTTTGTCGAGAAACTGCTGTTCAGCTTGTACTGCCCGGCTTTGATCTGGCTGTCCATACCGGTAAGCCTGGCATAATAGGTGAAGAACCCGGGGCTGCGCACCAGGTCGTTCTGCTTCAGGATCTCGCCCACCTGGTTCGCACTGGAGTTGATCGGTACAGCCACGACGACCTCTCTGCCCTCGTCCTGTGACGAAACAGGGGAAAGCATCACCCTGGCGTAAACAAATAAAACGCAGATAATGCCGAGCAGGATTAAGAACAAATAACGGTTTTTGCTGAGAAAATTCATAAATACACCTTCTGAATGAAGCAAAGGGAAGCAAAGGGACGTTCTTTTTGCTTCTTTAATTAATTACGCTTTTACTGAATCAGTGTCATTTTCGTGTCAAGGGGACGGTTTTCTCGGCACACTTTTGCTGTAAAAGTGTACCAGACAGTGGAAGGTGTCACATCTCTCTCGCCGGCATTCCTCTGTGTTCAGAGATACCTCACGATTTAAATGTCGGTGCGGTTTATCCGCACATCTGGTCGGCTAAAGCCGACCCCACAATACACTGGTCTGAGATATTTCGCCGATTTACATGTAGGTGCGGATTTATATCATTCCTACAACATTGGCGGCATGGCCCGTTTTAAGCGCCGGGGATGATCGTACCGCCGGGGGGCTTGGTTGAGCCGCCGGGTGTTGTGGGTTCCGCAGGCTTTGTTGTTTGTGCAGGCGCTATTTTCGGGGCAGTTTCACCTGTCCCCACAGCAATCACCGTATTCTTCGCATTATATGAGCTGTATATGCGCGCGTCTCTTTTTTCCTCTTTGCCGTTCAGGTAAACTACCCGCTCCATGTATGCCCTGTAGCCAGTGGCTCCTTCTTTCTTAACCACCTGTGTGCCGCGGGGCAGGTTCGGGTCGTTTTCATAGACTACTCCGGGCGCTATTTCATCGGTAACCTCTGATTCTATGGTGACATCCCTTTTATAAGCGGTGTTGCCGAATATTTTTATGGTAATATATTCATCCTGAACGGTGGTTTTCAGATATAAATAGTCCGCCGTGCTGTTGCTGAACTTAAAATCGAGTGAACCGTATGATACGGTGGCGTCACGCCCGATGGGCACGTAGCTCACGGGCAGCGAGTGGCTGGAGCGCTCCTCGATTTCCAGATTGGCCAGCAGCGCAGTGTTGAATAGGGTTGTTGAAACCTGGCAGATGCCGCCGCCAATGTCATCCACAAATTCATCGTTGATAATCACCGGCGCGATCTTATAGCCGGTCTCCGAGCTGCGGGGCCCGACGACCTCGTTGAATGAGACTACCTGCCCCGGCATAACCAGCAGCCCGTCCAGCGCCTGGGCCGCCACGGTGATATTGTAGGTGCGGTTGACCTTCGCGGCGTCAAATTTTGTGGTATATTTAGCAAGCAGTCCGTTGACTTTCATACATTCAAGGTCCGCCGCCGTGTGGGCGGGCGCGCAGGGCACCAGGGACAGCGCCGCTTCCTGTTTATTCTTGTACAGCACCTCCATGATATCTTTTTTCAGCTTGTCCAGGTCCGGCTCGATGCCGTTCTGGCTGAGGGCCACTGAAACCCTGTCACCGGCGCTGATCTTAAAGGAGGCTTCCACGGGCTCCACAATTATCTCCGCTGCCAGGATCCTGACCTGACGGGACAGTTTTTCCTGGTCTAATTCGATATCTGGCTGCAGGGAGAGGCCGTTTTTCTCAAGCTGGCTTCTGTCCTGCCAGCGCTTAAACCTTGAACCCTCATTTCCGGCCTGCAGCGCTGCCGCAATCACAGCTTCCTTGTTGATCTTAAGACCCACATCCTCCAGGGGCAGGATCCAGTTCCAGCCCTGGTAGCGCAGGGGCACCTTTGCCGCCCGGTAACTGTTTTCCAGCCCGGTCAACCTGGACAGGCCCTCTGCACTGTTTAAGCCGCCGAGGTCAATATCCATGACCTTCACGCCGGGATTGATCTTTTCCGGCGGCGCGGCAAAAATATCCGTGCCGAAAAAACCCAGCGCCAGGATAACCAAAATTGCAGCCAGGATCATATATGGCAGGCCGGATGTTTTTTTAACTGTTTTTCCGGCTGTTTTTTCCGTCATTTGCACCCACCCTTTGACCGCAAAAAAAGCTGGATTGCAGTCTGCTGCAACCAGCTTTAATCTCTTAAATTTTACTCGACGTCTTCTTCGGCCACCATTTCTTCCCAGGCTTCAGAAACTTTCTCCCATTCCTCGTCGTCTTCAATGTCGACCAGCAGCTCGTTTCCTTCCTCGTCCTTGTCGAATTTCAAGATTATCGCTTCATTATCTTCTTCATCGACCGGCAGCAAGATGGCATATTCGGCGCCGTCTACCTCAATGATATCGATCACCGCAAAATCATGCTCTTCTCCCTCTTCGTCCACCAGCGTTACAACTTCATCCTCTTCAGTCAATTTAATCACCTCTCCTACAATCTATTGGAAAAATTCTATCTAAAAAAAGGTGTCCTGTCAAGCTAATGAATCCGGCTCTGCTTTTCTGTGTCCGGCGTCGAGGTAATTCTGCAGGATCAGGATGGCCGCCATTTTGTCAATTACCTGCTTCCGCCTGGCCCTGTTGACGTCTGCATCGATCAGTACCCGCTGCGCCTCCGCCGTCGTCAGCCTTTCATCCCACATTTCCACAGGCAAGTCCAGCGCCCTGGCCAGCCGGCCGGCGAAATCACGGGCTTTTTCCGCACGGGGGCCCGAGCTGCCGTCCATATTCAGGGGCAGGCCCACAACCACCTTCCCCACCTCGTGTTTGACAGCAATATCCCTGATCTTCCTGATATCGTTTTTGCTGCCGCCGCTGCCGCTGATTACTTCCAAGCCCTGCGCTGTCCAGCCCATCGGGTCACTCAGCGCCAGCCCTATTCTTTTGTCCCCTAGGTCGATCCCCAGTATGCGCATCATCAGATCACCTTTATACAGAAGTCGGGACAGGCGGCGGCGCAGTAGCTGCAAAGGATGCAGCGTGCTTCGTCCACCCTGGCTTTGCCTGCTTTAATTTCCAGTGCTCCTGAACGGCATCTTTCCACGCACTGCCCGCAGCCCAGGCACCAGTCATCAATATGAAGGCGCCTTACCTGGCGCCCGACAATAGTTTTGAGCTCTGGCGTAACTTCTTTGCCGCTGAATAATAGGGTGTTGTATGCTACTTCATGGACCGAGCTCATCCCTACCGCCACCGCGTCTATCTCCGGGATGGACATAATGTATTCGAAAGCAGCCTCCGGCCGGTCAAGCAGGTGCCCGCCGCCCAGGGCTTTCATGGCGTATATGCCTTTACCCGCAGCAGCGGCGGCCCTGATGGCCGCCAGCATGTCTTCCCTTGTGCCGCCCCTGATGCCGATGCCGGAGGCATTAATCAGGGGGTGAATCACATCTATTTCCGGGAACTCCGCTGCGCCACGTACCCCTCCCACATGGTGGGTGGAAATACCGGCAGCCCTGATGATCCCCTTTTTTTTGGCTTCCAGCAGGTATCCGTACGCCTCCCAGTGGCCCTTGATCGTCAGTGACGACTCCTGTTCATGGAGCATGAAAATATCTATGGTATCCCGGCCAAGCTCGTTCAGCGCTTTTTCCACACTTTGCTTCATGCCCTGATAAGTGTATTCATAGCACTTTGAGCAGATGACAACATCACCGTCAAAGCCGCGGAGCGCTTCGCGAATATATGAGTAGGTGCGGTACAGCTCCGCCGTGTCTATAAAATTCACACCACACTCCAGGGCCCGGCGGATGACAGCCGCCCCTTCTTTCAGGGACAGGTTGGCCTGAAGCGGGCTGATAGTCAAAGCGCCAAAACACAGCCTTGACACCATTATGCCGGTCCTGCCGAGGGCCCTGTACTGCAACTGTTCTCCAACTCCCAGCTTATTTTTGCACTTGCTCGAGATAGCTTTTTACCAGTTCCTCCAGCAGATCATCCCGCTCCAGCCTGCGGATCAGATTGCGGGCGTTGCCGTGGCTGGTGATGTAGGCCGGATCACCGGAAAGCAGGTACCCTACCAGCTGGTTGATTGGATTATATCCTTTTTCGACGAGCGCATCATAGACCAGATGCAGTATATCCCGAGCCTGGTTAACTTCCTCGGCCTGGACTTTGAACATCATGGTCTTGTCTGAAAAATCCGAAGACATCTATGGCAACCCCCTTTATTTAAGACTATTCGACAGTAATTATTTTTTCCTGCAAAAAAACATATCTAACGTAAAAAGCTTTTTATTTAAAATCATTGTCAGAAACAGGCGCTGCTAATAAAATTTAATTTGAGCACCCTGTGCAAGTGATATATAATACAAAGTAATTCCGGGGAAAGGTGATAATTGAAATGGAATACCGCAAAGCAAAAATTACAGATGTCGAGCCAATCCACGCCTTGATCACTTATTATGCCGACCGGGGGCTGATGCTTGCCCGGCCCCGCACCCTGCTGTATGAAAGCCTGCGCGAATTTACCGTGGCCGTGGATCAGGACAGGGTTGTCGGTGTAGGCTCGCTGCATATTATATGGGAAGACCTGGCGGAAATCAGGGCGCTGGCTGTAGCGCCGGAGTACGCCGGCAAAGGGGTCGGCAGCGGGCTGGTCAAAAATTTTATCAACGAAGCGCGCGAGCTGGCTATACCACGGGTTTTCGCCCTAACCTACCAGGACGGTTTCTTTGAAAAATGCGGTTTTAAAGTTGTAGATAAGGATTCGCTGCCCCAAAAAGTGTGGAAGGAATGTGTCAACTGCCCGAAATTCCCCAACTGCGAGGAAATCGCCGTGATCATCGATTCCGGCGTCCCTGCTGCTGTTAGTTAAATCTAAAAAGTCTCTAACCCGGCAGGCCAACAAACCTGCCGGGTTTTTTTATTTTAATTGATTTGGCCTGCTACAACCCGGTAGGCAATTTCCAGGGCTTCGCTCAGCCGGGACGGATCTTTGCCGCCCGCCTGGGCCATTTCCGGCCGGCCGCCGCCGCCGCCGCCTACTACCGCGGCCACTTCTTTGACCAGTTTTCCGGCATGCAGCCCGGCGCCCAGCAGGTCCTTTGACACCGCTGCTACAAGGTTTACCTTGTCGCCGGCAGCGCTGCCCAGAATAATCACACCTGATCCAATTTTATCCCGCAGCAGGTCTACCATGCTCCGCAGGCTGTCCATATCCGGTGCCCCTGCCTGTGCGGCCAGCACCTTGATCCCCTTGATTTCCTGCACCCGGTCCAGCATGTCATGCACCTGGTACCGAGCAAGCTTGGCCAGGAGCGCGTCTTTTTCCGCTTCCAGCTCCCGGTTATGTTCCAGCAGGCCTTCCACCCGGCGGGCAACCTCCTGCGGCGTAGCCTTGACCAGCCTGGCCACTCCGGCCAGCTGTTCTTCCTGGTCATTGACATAGCGCAGGGCTCCTTTGCCGGTGACCGCTTCCACGCGGCGCAGACCGGCGCCGACGCTGCTTTCTCCCACCAGCTTAAACAAGCCGACCTCAGCAGTGTTGCGCAGGTGGGTGCCGCCGCAGAGCTCCAGGCTGAAATCGCCCATCTTGATCACCCTTACCCGCTCCCCGTATTTTTCACCAAAGAGGGCGGCTGCTCCCATTGCCTTAGCCTCATCGACAGAGGTTTCAAAAACATCTACTGGCAGGTCGTCCAAGACCGCGTTGTTTACTATTTCCTCTACTTTTCTGATGTCACCGTCGGCAATCGCCGCGTAATGCGTGAAGTCAAAGCGCAGCCGCTCGGGATCCACCAGCGAGCCGGCCTGGCTGACGTGATCGCCTAAGACCATTTTCAGGGCCCGGTGCAGCAGGTGGGTGGCCGAGTGGTTGCGGCAGGTCGCCAGCCGCCTGGGTATGTCCACCTTTACCGTTACAAGATCATGTTCACTAATATTGCCGCTGATCACCCTGCCCCGGTGCACAAAAAGGTTTTCCACCGGCTTGGTGACCTCGTATATTTCTGCTTCCAGCCCGGGTGCGGTCAGCGCCCCGTAATCGCCTACCTGGCCGCCCGATTCGGCATAGCAGGGTGTGACATCCAGGATGAATTCCACTTCTTCCCCCGCTGCCGCAGTCTTTACCCTTTCCCCATCTCTGAAAATAGCCTGCACCCTGGCTTTAGTCTCCAGGGCATCGTAGCCGACAAAATTGGTCTCGCCTATTTCCTCGCGCAGCGCCTGGAAAAGGGCGCCCCGCTCTGATATATATTCAGTCTCCTGCCTGGCGCTGCGGGCCCGCCGCCGCTGGTCCTCCATCGCCAGGGAAAAGCCGTCTGTGTCCACCGTAAAACCCTGTTCCTCAGCCATTTCCTGCGTCAGCTCGAGGGGAAACCCGTAGGTATCGTAAAGCTTAAAGGCATCCGCGCCAGGGATCAGGGAACTGCCTGCCGCTTTTGCCTCGTCCATCAGCCGGTTCAGCATTTCCGTGCCCAGGGCCAGAGTCTCTGAAAAGCGCTTCTCCTCGCTGTGGATCACGCTGAGCACATGGTCCTTCCGTTCCACCAGTTCCGGGTAAGCCTGACCCATCTGGCTTACTACTGCCCCGCCCACTTTGTACAGAAACAGGTCCTGGGTACCGAGCAGGCGGCCGAAACGCGCCGCCCGCCGCAGCAGGCGCCGGATGACATAGCCCCTGCCCTCGTTGGAGGGCAGCGCGCCGTCGGTGATGGCAAAGGTGATCGCCCGGCAGTGGTCCGCGATCACTTTCAAAGCGAGGTCGACCTTTTCTTCCCTGCCGTACTCCAGCCCGAACAGGCTGGCGGTGAAGTCCATAATTTCCCGCAGCAGGTCGGTGTCAAAGTTGGAAGGCACGCCCTGCAGTACCGAAGCTACCCGCTCCAGGCCAAACCCGGTATCGATGCCCTTGCTGGCAAGCGGCGTATAATTGCCCTCTTCATCCCGGAAAAACTGGATAAAAACCAGGTTCCAGATCTCCAGGTAGCGGTCACAGTCGCAGCCGACAGCGCATTCAGGAGAACCGCATCCTCTATCCGCACCGAGGTCTACATATATTTCCGAGCAGGGGCCGCAGGGCCCCACGCCGATTTCCCAAAAGTTGGTGTCCTTGTCCAGCCTGACGATCCGTTCGGATGGGACGCCCACTGTCTTGTGCCAAATCTCATAGGCCTCGTCGTCATCGAGGTAGATGGTGATCCATAGCTTCTCCGCCGGCAGGTGCAGTACTTCAGTGACGAATTCCCAAGCCCAGGGGATGGCGCTTTCTTTAAAATAATCGCCGAAAGAAAAATTGCCGAGCATTTCAAAAAAAGTGTGGTGGCGCGCGGTCCGGCCCACTGATTCAATATCCGGGGTGCGGATGCATTTCTGGCAGGTGGTCACCCGGGTGTATTCCGGCTTGGCAGCCCCTGTAAAAAACGGCTTGAAGGGAACCATTCCCGCAGCCGTCCACAGTATACTCGGGTCATTAACGGGTATAAGCGATGCGCTGGGCAGCCTTTTATGCCCCTTGCTTTCAAAAAACTTCAGGTAGCTCTCTCTGATTTCATTTCCGGTCATCAATTGTAAAACCAGCCTTTTTCTTGTATTTTTGCGCTATAATTATACATAATGTTCCCGCGCAGTGTCAAACCATATCGAGGGGACAGAGGGGACAGGTACCTTGTCCCATTTCGGTGGGACAAGGTACCTGTCCCCTCTGTCCCAGTCAGTTTTAACCGGCGCTTACGATCGTGGCCCCGCCGGCCAGGCAGTCACCCACGTAAAATACAACCGCCTGGCCCGGCGTGATGGAACGCAGCGGCTGGTGAAAGTGCACGCTGATGCTGCCGTCCGGCAGCGGTGTGACTGTAGCCGGTGCCGGACGGCCGTTGTACCGTATCTGCGCCTGGACTTCAAGTGGCCCTGCAAGTTTTTCGAAAAGCAATAAGTTGACATCCGTGGCGATTAAGTCAGAGCCCAGGATAGCCTCCTCGGGACCCAGGGTAACAGTGTTTGCCTGCGGGTCAATTTTTATCACATACAGCCGTTCACCCGCGGCGATGCCGAGTCCCCGGCGCTGGCCGATGGTGTAAAAAGGAATGCCATCGTGCTGCCCAACGACTTCTCCCGCCAGGTTGATGATAGGGCCCGGTTTGACGTCTACCATTTTCTCCCTCAGGAAATTACGGTAATTATCATCCGGGATAAAGCAGATCTCCTGGCTCTCGGCCTTGTCCGCCACCTCCAAGCCAAGATCCGCGGCCTTCAGCCGCACCTGGTCTTTGGTGTATTCCCCCAGAGGCATCAGGGTATGGGCGATCTGGTGCTGGGTCAGCCCGTACAGCACGTAGGTCTGATCTTTTTTACGGTCGACCGGCCGGCAGATGGTATAGCGCCCGTATTCTGCGCTGAATCCCAGTTTGGCGTAGTGCCCGGTGGCGATGTAATGTGCGCCCAGGCTAAGCGCCTTGTCCAGCAGCGCCTGGAATTTCACCTGCCGGTTGCAGGCGATGCAGGGATTTGGTGTGCGGCCGCACCGGTATTCGGCAATAAAATAGTCGATCACCTTTTCTTCGAAGATACGGTGAAAATCCAGGACATAAAAAGGTATGCCAAGTTTGACGGCCACGCTCCTGGCGTCTTCAGCAGCAGCCGGGGAACAGCAGCCGGCGTGCTCTTCTTCTGTTTTCGGGCGTGGAGCATCCCACAGCCGCATTGTAACGCCGGCCACATCATAGCCCTGTTCCAACAGGAGAGCGGCGGTGACAGAACTGTCCACGCCGCCGCTCATCGCAACAATTACCTTTTTTTTGCCTTTCAAAGGATCACGCACCTAGTTTCTTTCTGTAATCCGCAACTGCCGCATGCATGGCATCGGCGGCCATATTGGAACAGTGCATTTTCTTGGCAGGCAGCCCGTCCAGCATCTCAGCCACCGCCTCGTCAGTGATCTGCAATGCTTCGTCAACTGTTTTCCCTTTAGCCATTTCCGTCAGCATGCTGCTGGAGGCAATAGCGGCAGCGCAGCCAAAGGTCTTGAATTTAATATCTTTAATGATGTTGTCCTCTATCTTCAGGAATATTTTTGTGATGTCACCGCACTCCGGGTTGCCGACCTCGCCGATACCGTTGGCGTCAGACAATTCCCCGACATTCCTGGGGTTCTCAAAATGATCGATTACCTTTTCTGTGTACATATTTATACCCCCTATTGTCACTCTTCTTGACTGCAGAATCAATTGTTTCCCGTCACTATGTATTACCTCTTGTGAGACTCTTTGGCCTCCCGGCACATGTCTGCCAGGCTGATGGAGTCGCACACCGCAGTGAAGCCGTCCCTCACTCTTGCCCAGACAGTGCGTGTAATGCAGTAGTCGGCTTCATCGCAGCGGCCCGGGTCTTTTTCGCTGACGCAGTAAACCGGCGCAATCGGACCCTCCAGGGCCCGGATGATATCGCCCACGTTGATTGCGGACGGCTCCCTGGCGAGGACATAGCCTCCCTGTGCGCCGCGCACGCTATTGACCAGACCTGCTTTCCTGAGCATGGCGATCAGCTGTTCAAGGTAGTGATCAGAAAGGTTCTGGCGCTGTGCCACAGTTTTCAGGGAAATGGGGCCCGAACCATAATTCTGAGCCAGATCAAACATCGCTTTCAGGCCGTAGTGTGATCTGGTGGAAAGCCGCAAATAATCACACCCTTTTGCAAAATTGCTTTTTATTTTTCAAGGGATATCATAGCATAACACTCGGGTATTGTCAATTTCAAAAACCGTGACAAGGGTACGGTTCCCTTGTTAAGATTTTCGCGGTTTAGGGAGTATAGAATTTTTTGCCGGACATGTTGCCCGGCAGGTATTCCTGCCTGACTGTGGCATCCGGGTAATCGGGCGGGTATTTGTAACCCTTGCCGGAGCCCAGGGCTGCCGCTCCCTTGTAGCCTGTGCTCCTCAAATGAGGCGGCACCGGCTCCGCCCTTTCGTTTTCCACCGCTGACAGCGCCGCATCTATACCTTTGATCACAGCATTGCTTTTGGGGGCTTTGGCGATGTACAAGGCCGCCTCAGCCAGGATGATCCTGCCCTCAGGCATGCCGATCCTCTCTACTGCCTGGGCGGCGGCTACTGCAACTACAAGCGCCTGGGGATCCGCCAGGCCGACGTCTTCAGCTGCGTGGATCATAATCCGCCGGCTGACGAATTCCGGATCCTCACCGGCATACAGCATCCTGGCCAGCCAGTACAAGGTGGCGTGGGGATCGGAGCCCCGCATGCTCTTAATAAAAGCGGAAATGACGTCGTAGTGCTCTTCCTCCTTGTTATACCTGAGGACCCGCTTCTGGATGGCCTCTTCTGCCACTGCCAGGGAAATATGCCTGATCCCTTCAGTATCCGGAGGTGTGGTCAGGACAGCCAGCTCCAGGGCATTCAGGGCGACCCTGGCATCCCCGTTGGCCACTCCGGCCAGGTGCTCCAGGGCTTCCGCTGACACCTCGGTCTGGTAGGTTCCCAGGCCGTTTATTTCGTCCTGCAGCGCTTTGCGCAGGATATTGACCAATGATTCCACGGACAGCAGCTCAAAGCGGTACAGCTGCGCACGTGATATGAGGGGACGGTTGACAGCAAACATGGGGTTTTCAGTCGTGGAGCCGATCAGGGTGACCAGGCCGCTTTCCACAAATGGCAGCAGGGCGTCCTGTTGAGCCTTGTTAAAACGGTGAATCTCGTCAACAAAAAGGATGGTCTTTTCGTTATACAGGGCACGTCTCTCTTTGGCCTCTTCCACCACCCGCCTGATGTCAGCCACACCTGCCATCACCGCATTGATGGTTTCAAAATGGGATTTGGTAATCCGGGCTATGATCGTGGCCAGCGTAGTTTTACCGGTTCCCGGCGGCCCGTAAAAGATGGCAGACATCAGGCTGTCCGCCTCGATAGACCTTCTCAGGAGCGCCCCCTTCCCGACGATGCCATGCTGCTCTTCAAATTCATCCAGCGTCTTTGGCCTCATCCGCACAGCCAGGGGCGCAGCTTTAATCATGTTTTTCTCCATCGCTTGTTCAAATAAATTCACCGGGGCACCTCCTGTATGGATGCTGTAAACTAAAGCAGCGGGACGTCTGAAAGATATCATAATCATAAAAACAGCTTCAAACAATACCCTCCAGTGCGGCAGCAGGGGATCTTGCGCCAAAGATTCTTTACTATATCCAGAGTAAAATTTATTGAATTAGTCTTAATCCTTCTGATGGTGTCTCTTTAACGTTATGTATTTCTATATAATATACTAGTCAGACTGCCTGTTATAT
>CAYNIY010000020.1:24647-28036 GCA_964397525.1 uncultured Eubacteriales bacterium | reverse complement strand
TTATAAGTCCTGATCCGCTCGCTGCGGTCCCCCGATCCCACCATGGATCTCCTGGTGCTGGCTAATTTTTGCTGCTGTTCTTCCTGCATGCGTTCAAAGAGGCGTGCCCGCAGCACCTTCATGGCCTTGTCCTTGTTCTTGTGCTGCGATTTTTCGTCCTGCATTGAAACTGTAATCCCGGTGGGGATATGGGTGATGCGCACCGCTGACTGGGTGGTGTTCACGGACTGGCCGCCGTGTCCGGAAGCGCAGAACACATCTATTCTCAAATCGTTGGGGTCAATGTCAAGATCCACATCTTCCGCTTCCGGCAAAACCGCCACGGTGGCAGCTGAGGTATGAATACGCCCACCCGACTCGGTGGTGGGGATACGCTGCACCCGGTGGACGCCGCTTTCAAATTTAAGACGGCTGTAAGCTCCCCGGCCCTGAATGAGGCAGATCAGCTCTTTGAAGCCGCCAATATCGGTAAGGTTGGCGTTTAACACCTCTATCTTCCACCCCATCCGCTCGGCATAACGTGTATACATCCGGTAAAGCACTGCCGCAAAAAGCGCAGCCTCTTCACCGCCTGTGCCGGCACGGATCTCCAGGATGACATTTTTCTCATCATAGGGGTCTTTCGGCAGGAGAAGCAGCTTCAGATGCTGCTCCAGGCCGGCTTTCTTTTCCATAAGCTCATCCAGCTCTGCCTGGGCCATTTCCCGCATTTCGCCGTCCTCTTCTTCGTCCAGGAGGGTCTTTGCCTCCTGTATTTCCTTAACGATTTTTTTGAAATCGCGATAGGCAGTCACGATGTCTTTCAAATCAGAATGAGTCTTTAAATACTGCTGCCAGCGCTCCCGGTCTGACATCGCCTCGGGATCGGCAATTAAGTTACCCAGCTCTTCATATCTTTCCTCAAGGCTGGCTAGTTTTCCAAACATTAATTATTACCCTCCTTCAGCACAGCCCCAAATGCAGAAATCGCAACCTCAACCTGTCCGTCATCCGGGGGGTTGGTGGTCAGTTTCTGCAGCCACATCCCCGGAGCAATTAATATGCGGCACAAGGGAGCGGCGGCGTACTTGCCTGACAATTTGACCAATTCATATGATATCCCTGCTACCACCGGCAGCAGGAGCACTCGGGAGAGGATTCTCCACCAGAGGACCTGTTGGCCCAGCAGGGAAAATATCAAGATGCTGATCACCATGACTATTAAAAGAAAACTGGTGCCGCACCTGGGGTGCAGGGTGGAATAACGCTGTACCCGGTCCACCACAAGCTCGTCTCCGGCCTCATAGGCGTTGATCACCTTGTGCTCTGCCCCGTGATACTGAAAAACCCGCTTGATATCTCCCAGCCTGCCGATGGCCACCACATATATCAGGAATACGGCGATCCGGAAAAACCCCTCCAAGAGATTCTGCACAAAGCTGCCGGGGGCAATGATGATCAGCAGGTGGGCGGCAGCTGTGGGAAGTACAGCGAACAGCAGGATCGCCAGGCCCAGGGACAGGACTATCGTGATGATCATTTCCTTTGCGGTCAGCTGTTCATCCTCCTCATCGACCGCCTGGTTGGCGGAGTATGACAAAGCCTCAATTCCCATGATCAGGGACTCGAAAAGCACGATCACACCGCGCACCAGCGGCCACTTTAAAAAAGGCAGCTTCTTTGTGATTGAGCCTACTTTCTTTTCATCAATGACAATAGACTGATCCGGTTTCCGGACTGCGACAGCGCGGCTGTCCGGCCCACGCATCATCACGCCCTCAATTACCGCCTGGCCTCCATACTGGAACGGGGAACCCATAACAATACCCCCTTCAGTAAAAGAAGCAGAGCGCCAGCTCTGCTACTTGTGTTACTTCGTCAAGCCGTATTTTTTACGGAATCGTTCAGCTCTGCCGCCCGTATCAATCGTCCGCTGGGTACCGGTATAAAAAGGATGGCACCTGGAGCAGATTTCTACCCGCAGTTCTTTTTTTGTTGATCCGGTTTCAAAAGACTCGCCGCAAACGCACGAGACCTTGGCATTCCCGTATTTGGGATGTATGTTTTCTTTCACCGTACTCACCTCTCTTCGTTCTTACAAAGGAACACACTTCGTAATTATAGCATACGTGATTACAGCCCGCAAGATAAACAGCCCAAGGTTCTGCATAGAAAATTACAACTGCGATTTACCTGTACTGCAATTATTCAAACCTCGGGGGTCACCGCACGGGCCTGCTGAAACTGCCCACAGTCAGACCGGGCACTTCCCGCAGCATGTCAATCAGCTCCGGTATGCCCAGTATTTTTCCGCTGCCTGCCGGTAAGTGTTTGAGCAGGAAGTCGGGATCTATATTAAGGTTACGCAGCTGGACCAAGCTTATCCCGCTGCCGCACACCAAATCCAGCAAAGCAGCTGCCTCTTCTTCCCGGTCAGTAAGACCGGGGAAAACTAGCAGGTTCAATGACGTGCAGACACCGTTGGATACCGCAATTTTTATTGACTGCCGGACATCAGGCAGCCCAAATCCAGATGGCCGGTGATAGGCGTTGTATGTTTCAGCCCTGGCGCTGATCATGGATACCCGGATAGCGTCAAGCCCGGCCTGGCAGATCCCGGCGACACCAACCTTGTACCCGGCGTTGCTGTTCATGTTAATCGTGCCTGTACTGGCAGACGCCCTGATTTTTTCGATTGCCTGTACTATCGTCCGGGCCGCCAGGGCAGGTTCCCCTTCGCAGCCCTGCCCGAAGCTGATCATTGATCCGTCGCCTTGCTGGAGGTGGGGTATCGCAGCTTCGGCTACTTCCTCAGGTGTTGGGGTAAAATTTATCCGCGACTGGGGTGATGGACAGCATTCCGAAGCCTGCAGGGAAATACAGCCCAGGCAGCCGGCGTTGCAAGCAGGAGAAACCGGGATGCCGCCTTCCCAACGACCATAAAATATGTTCTGGGCAGTATAGCAGTGATACTCCAGGCTGCAGCGGGCCAGCTGGCGCAGGATCCTGTTGCCGGGGTAAACTTTCAGCTTTTCATCAATCAGGGCCGGCAGCTCACCTGTATCATAAAATGCCGGGTCCCAGCGCCCCGGGCTGTCTGTCGCCCTGGCAGCGGCATAAAGTTCTCCATCCCTGCACGCTACAGCGGTATACCCAAAAAGAGGCAGGGCCCTGGCAGCGCTATCTCTGCTGTATGCCGGAAGCAGGACACGGGTAAACCCCTGGGGCAGTATCGCGCCCACCGCCCAGGCCGGCCCATCATGCCATGGATTGTTCTTCAGCAAGGTAAAACGGCCGCTGGAGGTAATGCCCACGGGTTTCCCCCCAGGTACCAGGACCAGGGAGGCTCCTGCCGGCAGTTTTTCCAGGTCGTCTTCGGCCAGCTCCACAAACCTGTCTCCGGTACGGCC
>CAYNIY010000020.1:19670-24547 GCA_964397525.1 uncultured Eubacteriales bacterium | reverse complement strand
GACGAGTTCCGTCTGCCTGTTGATGAGGTTTCGGCGCGGCGCAAATGCTGAAAAGCCTGCAGCAGATCGCGGTTGGTCTTTGTCCGCTTCATTTGTTCAACGAGCATCTCCATGGCCTCCCATGGCGCAGCGCCGACGGTAGCCTTGCGGAACTGCCAGATCATCTCCAGCTCTTCTTTTGACAGCAATAGTTCTTCCTTGCGTGTTCCGGAACGAAGCACATCTATGGCCGGGAACAGCCTTCTCTCTGCCAGCCTGCGGTCCAGGATCAGCTCCATGTTGCCTGTACCCTTGAATTCTTCAAAAATGACATCGTCCATCCTGCTCCCCGTATCGACCAGGGCTGTTGCCAGGATAGTGAGGCTGCCGCCTTCCTCCAGGTTGCGCGCCGCCCCAAAAAACCGCTTGGGCTTGTGCAGGGCTGAAGGGTCCACACCACCGGACAGTGTCCTCCCGCTGGGCGGTACTACCAGGTTATGCGCTCTGGCCAGCCTGGTTATACTGTCCAGGAGGATAACGACGTCAAATTTATGTTCGACCAGGCGTTTGGCCCGCTCGAGCACCATGTCAGCCACTTTGACATGGTTTTCCGCCGGCTCGTCAAAAGTTGAACTGACTACCTCGCCTTTAACAGAGCGCTCGATATCAGTCACTTCTTCCGGCCTCTCGTCAATTAGAAGGACCAGGAGATGAATTTCCGGGTGGTTTGTAGTGATGCTGTTGGCAATCTCTTTGAGGAGAATAGTCTTGCCTGCTTTGGGCGGGGAAACGATCAAGCCGCGCTGTCCTTTGCCGATCGGGGCCAGAAGGTCGATGATCCGGGTTGAAAACTTGTCCGGCTGCGTTTCCAGGGTAATCCGTTCCTGGGGATAAAGCGGGGTAAAACCGTCAAAGTGCAGTCTCTCTCCCGCCAGCTCCGGGTCCACGCCATTGATTTGCTCTACCCGCAGCAGGGCGAAATATCTTTCGCTGTCCTTGGGGCGCCTTACCTGCCCGCCCACAAGATCACCGGTACGCATGTCAAAGCGCCTGATCTGGGACAGGGAAACGTAGATATCATCATTGCTTGGAAGGTATTGAAAGGGTCTTAAGAATCCATACCCGTCAGGCAGGATTTCCAGGACGCCTTTGGCGTACAGAAATCCGGTTTTTTCAGTCTGAGTCTTCTTGATTTCAAATACCAGTTCTTTTTTGCGCAGCTTATAATAGCCTGGCAGCTCCAGTTCCTTGGCGATTTTATAAAGCTCGACCATGGTTTTGTTTTCTAGATCTGTATATTTCAAAGGCAGCCCCCCTAACAAAGGTGAATATATTCAATTTTATAAACAAAGAGGGTGAGTTTTTATTCAACCCGCCGCCGCTTATGTTTAATTACATACATCATTAGTGTGTATACAACGAGCCATGCCAGCACAGCGTTCAGACAGCTGCCGAACAGAAAGGGATACCCCTGCTGTACCAGCTGGGCTAAAAATGAGCTGATCAGAGAATTGCCGGCAATATGGATGGCGGGTCCGGAAATATCCCCCAGAAAAAAATTTCCTGATATCAGGTTTAAAGTATAGAAAAAAGGCACGGCCAGCTTGAAGAAAATAACCGTGGCTACCGTGGCTGCTGCGTTGCAGCGGGTGAGGCGGGCAAAAAGATAAGACAGCGGGATGCTGATAATCGGGATGGGCAGAAAATCAAAGGCAAAACCCAAGGCCACCCCCTGGGCTATTTTTTTTGGTGTGTCCGGCAAACTCACTATCCTTTTATAATAACCCTTGACAATATCTGATACAGGGGTCGCAACCCTTCTCCTGAAAAAAATTATACTCTCAGCTAACACCTTAATGCTCCTTATTTGTTCTTGACTGTTTCCCAGTCATCAAGAAATTTTTTTAAACCGGCGTCTGTCAGCGGGTGGCTGATCATCTGCATGATAATTTTGAAGGGCACTGTGGCGATATGGGCGCCCGCCAAGGCCGATTCAATGACATGAAGCGGGTGGCGGATGCTGGCAGCAATTACCTGGGACTTAATCCGGTGCAGTTCAAATATTTCCATAATATTGCTGACCAGTTCAATACCGTCCTGGCTGATGTCGTCATAACGGCCGATAAACGGGCTGACATAAGTTGCCCCGGCCCTCGCGGCCAGCAGCGCCTGGTTGGCCGAAAACACCAGGGTTACGTTGGTGGGTATGTTTTTTTCAGCTAGTATTTTAGTTGCTTTTAAGCCCGCCGCAGTCATCGGGATTTTAATGACAATATTCGGGTGGATTGCCGCCAGTTCCTCCGCCTCGGAAACCATCCCCGGGGCGTCTGTGCTTATTACTTCGGCGCTGATGGGGCCGTCCACAATGGAGACAATTTCTCTGACCACCTGGGCAAAGTTGCGGCCTTCCCTGGCGATCAGGGAAGGATTAGTAGTAACACCGCAGATGACCCCAAGAGCATATGCTTCTCTGATTTCATCCACATTCGCGGTATCGATAAATAGTTTCATCTTTTCGCACCTCCCAATTTGGTCGTCGGTATATTCTGCATTCCTTTTTAGCAGTCGGATGTCAGACGTCGGACACCGGTATAGGCTGTATTTCCATGCGAGTGCCAGCCTCCTGTAGGGCGGGCTTCAGCCCGCCAAACCTTTGTGCGGCTGAAGCCGCACCTACAATCGGGGACATATCTGGTTTCGAATGTGTCCCCGTTCCTCTGTCTGGTAACATATAACGACAGGATCAGCAGAAGTCGAGAGGGGTGCGTCCCCATTCGATCAGAGACATAAAAACACCTCCTCCATAGAAGCTGTATTAAACAAGCGGTTTATTTGACCGCATTTTAAAGCCCTATTATTCCGGGTGCGGACGGAGAAGGTTGAAATTATGTTTTGCTTCTTTTACGGCGAGTTTTTTTAGATTTATCGGTACTGGCCAGACTATCAAGGCATTTAAAACCATGCCGTGCAAGCTCGATAGTATCAACCTGCTTGATAACTTTTAAGTCATCCTCCGTCTCAGCATATATAATATTTACACTGTCACAGTTCCTGCAGTGCAGTTCCAGGCAGTCCGGGAAAAGTTCAACCTCTATTTTGAGATTACCGCACTGGCAGTATAAATCGCCTTGTTCGGCAATTTCGTGAAGACAATTCAATACTTCATACATAATATCAGAGTTTTGAAAGTAACCCTCATCGTTTACATCGCCAACCAGATCCTCCAGCTCCTGCTCCTGGGTGTTGATGATCTGCCTGACTTTTGACTCCGGCCCGACATAGCCCAGTTCAAGGTCAGTGTCACTGCATGACAACCGTGTCACATTGCCTGACCAGAGTGACCTGCCAGTTACCTCCATGAAATGTTTGGTTTCACATACCAGGCAGGGAATCTGGAGCCGGTAAAATGAATGTTTCTTGGTGTTGATGATCAGTTTTACAGCTCCACATGAACAGTTAATGTTGACAGGCCTGCTCTTAGAGACTGCAAAACGCGAAAAATCGTGAAACTCCATTTTCCCACATACGGGGCAGCGCATGGCCATAACGGCGTTTGTAGCTATCAGCATGCTGTATTTCCCCCTTGAAACATTGCAAGAAAACTTCACAGGATTTAAAGTATTTTTTCTTGTTTCGCCGTTCGAGAGAAAAGTCCTCCTTTAAGCTGGTGTTTTAACTGTAAAAGGTCGCAATTTGTTGAAAAACCGCCAAATATTGTTTTTATGCTTTATTGCCATTATGCTTTTATGAGCTTTTTCAGGTTTTTCTGAAGAGCAAACCCGTATTTATCTCTCTAACTGCTGCTTCTAACAGCTGCAGCCCTTTTCTTCTTTCACCAGCAGCCCTTTTACCAAGGTGCGGATCTCATGCAAATCAAACGGTTTGTTGATACAGCAAGTTGCTCCTTTTCTTCTTATTTCGTCAATAATGTCGTGATCGTTAAATGCCGTAATCATAATGATGGGAGCGTCCGGTACAATTTTACGCAGTTCCCCCAATGTCTCCAGGCCACTCATACCCGGCATTCTAAAATCCAGCAGTATTAGTGATGGCGGCCTGGCACTGGCTTTTTCAACTGCCTCTGCCCCATTTGAAGCTGTTTCTACATTGTAACCAGCCTCGGAGAAGGCTTCGGATAAAAAAAGCCGGACTCCGGCCTGATCATCAACAATCAACAAATCATAAATCATTACCCTGTACCACGCCCCTTCACGACAAATAAACATGATCATTCTCTCTAATGAAATGAAATGTATGGGTAAAATTCCTGCTGTTTTAAAGCTCCTAAAAATAACCGGGGATATTCGTGTTTAAGGTGAATGCGGATAATAAAGCCACCAAGCCGATCACCAAAAAAACCAAAAGCAATACCAGGGCCAGGAAGGGTATTAATAATACTGTAACTGAACGCCCGGTTGACAGCATGTGAACCTCTCTGATGCCGATCACCAATAAAACACCGCTCCATATCCCCAACACCAGCCATGCCAGCATTAACAACGCGGTAACAGCAAATACTCCTGATCCGTACCAGTAGGCCAGAAACTGAAATGGGATGATCAGGATTAACGGCAGCCCGGCCAGGCCGAATGCCGCAAAAACGCCCCTGCCAGTGCCTCTGCCACCCAGCAGTTCAGCAACCAGGTTTATCATTGCACTATAGCAGAACCATTTGATATAACTTAAAATAAGGCCTATGAAAATCCCGGCAGGCACCAACACCTGTGCCCCTGGCAGCAGCTGATCTATACCGGCATCATAGACCTGGCTTAGGTATTTTGAAAAAGCAAGCAGGCCCATTACAGCGCCCAGAAGGCTTATTATGGTGAAAGACAGCAGCGCCGCTGTCAGTGGCGGGTTTTCCGCCACTTTTTTCATGGTTCCTACAGGTTCAAACA
>CAYNIY010000020.1:0-19570 GCA_964397525.1 uncultured Eubacteriales bacterium | reverse complement strand
ATCCTGTTCTTCATTGAAACCGGGTTCTTCGCTCAAGACATAACCTCCTCAGCTTTAAAATTATTGCAGCCTGTACGAACTTTCGGGTTCACCCAGGAAAGGAAGAAAAGGCCAGGCAGACTCCCATAAAGTGCTCCCGCCTGTAATCCCAATAAAATTGCGAAAAAGGTTACTTGGCCCGAGTTCCACTACTGCAGGTTCCCCCGGTATGCCTGCCAGGGAACCGGCTAAAAGAACCGCGTCATGAAAATCGCCAAGCTCGTCAACAAGCCCCAGTTCTTTGGCCTGCCGGCCGGTATAAACCCTGCCGTCCGCCAGTGCCCTGACCTCGGTGGGGTCCATCTGCCTGCCCTGCGCCACGTAGTCAACAAACTGGCTGTAAATATCATCAATCATTGACTGGAATATGGCCTGTTCCTCCGGTGTTGTCGACCTGCTGGCCGATCCCATGTCCTTGTAAGGGCCGCTCTTAAAAGTTTCCGTGTCGACACCGATGTTGCCATACAGGCCCTGCAGGTCGTAACGCTCCATGATTACACCGATACTGCCTGTCATTGTACCAGGGTTGGCTACAATACTGTCTGTCCCGGCAGCAATCCAATATGCCCCCGAGGCTGCCGTGTCCCCCATGGAAGCCACAACTTTCTTGCCTGATTTCCTGAGCCTGTCCACTTCAGCGCCAATTTCCTGGGCAGCGGCAGCGGTGCCGCCCGGACTGTTGAGCCTGATTACAACAGCCTTGATTTCGGGATTCCTGACCGCCTCTCTCAAGGCTGCGGCCACATCCTCAGATACCGTTTGATCTGAAAGCGCTGTGCTCCCTGTCCGGCCATTGGCAATAACACCTTCGACGTAAATAATTCCCACCTCGCCATTGCCGCGGGCACTCATGGCATTATTTTTTCCAGGCTTCGAAACCACCGTAACAACAAGGAAAATGAAAACTAAACCAAGCACAATTCCCCCAATAACTTTTTTCCGCAAAACAATCATCTCCCTTAAATTTTACTAACAAGTAAAAAGCCTTGGTTTTACCCAAAGCTGTCAGTGTGCTGTGTCAACTTTATTTTAAATTTTGATATTTCATGGAAGCTCCGATAAATTCTCTGAACAGCGGGTGAGGGCGGTTAGGACGGGACTTGAATTCCGGGTGAAACTGGGTGGCTACAAACCAAGGGTGGCCTGGCAGTTCAATTATCTCCACCAGGTAGCCGTTGGGCAGGGTGCCGCTGAAAGACAGACCGTGCTGCGCCAGTTCCTCACGGTAATCATTATTCAGCTCATAGCGGTGACGATGCCTTTCCTCGATCAAATCCTGGCCGTAACATTGATGGGCCCTGGTTCCTGGCTGCAGCTTGCAGGGGTATTTCCCCAGTCGCATCGTGCCGCCCTTCATGTCCAGTTCTTTCTGCTCCGGCAGCAGGTCTATCACCGGATGCGCTGTGTCCGGGTTAAATTCGGTGCTGTTGGCGTCATGCCAGCCAACCACGTTGCGGGAGTATTCCACGACAGACAGCTGCATCCCGAGGCAGAGCCCCAAAAAAGGAATATTATTTTCCCGCGCGAAGCGTATGGCTTCAATTTTACCTTCGATACCCCGATCACCAAAGCCGCCTGGCACCAGAATCCCACCTACGCCGTTTAAAAGCTCGGAGACATTTTCCCGATTGACTACTTCCGAGTCAATCCATTTGATTGTAATGGCGGAGCCATGGTAAAATCCCGCGTGGCGCAGTGCCTCGGCTACGCTTAGGTAGGCGTCGTGCAGGGAAACATACTTGCCTACCAGCCCGATAGTTGTCGTGTGGCTGAGGTTTTTCAGCCTTAACACCATTTCACGCCAATCGGTCAGGTCTGGCGGAGCGGTGGTTATGCCAAGTTTTTCAAGGACGATATCAGCAAGCCCTTCTTTCTCCAGCGCCAGGGGCACCTCGTAAATAGACGGCGCGTCCAGAGCCTGGATCACCGCCTCTTTGTCAATATCGCAAAACAAGGCCAGTTTTTCTTCCATGTCCTTGGTCAGCGGCTGCTCGGAGCGGGTGACGATAATATCCGGCTGGATACCAATACCCCTCAGTTCTTTAACACTGTGCTGAGTGGGCTTGGTTTTCAGCTCATTGGCAGCACGCAGGTAAGGCACCAGGGTGACATGGATATAAACAACATTGCTCTTGCCGAGATCGCTTTTCAGCTGTCTGATAGCCTCGAGAAAGGGCAGGGATTCGATATCGCCTACCGTGCCTCCGATTTCAGTGATAATCACATCAGCGTTGGACTCGGTGGCCACACTGCGCACCCGGTCCTTTATTTCATTGGTAATATGAGGGATCACCTGGACTGTGCCGCCAAGAAAATCTCCCTTGCGTTCCTTGTTGATCACCGCGCTGTAAATCCCACCGGTAGTAACATTGCAGCTGCGGGATATATTGATATCAATAAAGCGCTCGTAATGTCCCAGGTCAAGATCGGTTTCAGCGCCATCTTCTGTGACAAAAACTTCCCCATGTTGGTATGGGCTCATCGTACCCGGGTCAACATTGATATAGGGATCCAGTTTCTGAATGGCCACATCCAGCCCGCGGCTCTTTAAAAGACGGCCCAGGGAAGCAGCTGTAATCCCCTTCCCCAGTGATGAAACCACCCCGCCGGTAACAAATACGAATTTGGCCATTGGCAGATAATCCTCCTGTTACTCCTTGGTAAGCAAATGTCGATTGAACCATTTCTCACATTCTATCTTTTTACCCGATAAACAGTCAATAGAGCTCTTAAAAATTAACCCGGGTTATTTATGTCCCCATGGACTTACGGGCAGCCCGGGAATACAGCCTGTAAGGATTTTATATGCCTGTGCATAAAAATTTACTTTCCCGGGCCGAGTTTATGGCACAAGTTAGCCCAGCACCTGCAGTTTTCAGGTCTTTCTCACGTCTCATTTCTTGCTTCCAACGTCCCAATTTACATTCTTTCGGGGGCATTGATGGCGAGCAAGCCGAGTCCGTTTTCCAGGGTTATCCTTGTGGCTTCCACCAATACCAGCCGTGCCGCTGAAAGATCCTGTTCCGCAGTGATCACCCTGTGGCTGTTGTAAAAGCTATGCAGCAGCCCTGCCAGCTCGTGGAGATAGCGGGCGATCCGCTGAGGCGCCAGCCCGGTGGCGGCAGCTGCCACCTCCCCGGGGAAATCGGCCAGCTTTCTGGCCAGGGCAAGCTCATACTCTTCTCTCAGCAGGCTGAAATCAACATTTACCGGATCGGGCATCTGCCCGCCCTGCTCGTTAAGCTGCCGCAGAATGCTGCAGATACGGGCATGAGCGTACTGGATGTAATATACCGGGTTCTCATTGGTTTCAGCCCGGGCCAGATCAAGGTCAAAATCCAGGTGGCTGTCAGAACTGCGCATAACAAAGAAATAGCGTGCGGCGTCCCTGCCGACCTCCTCGATCAGTTCCTCAAGAGTTACAAACTGCCCGGAGCGCTTGGACATGCGCACAATTTCGCCGCCCTTGTACAGCCGGACCAGCTGCATGATGATCACTTCGAGGGCAGCCGGGTCATACCCCAGGGCTTTCACTGCAGCCTTCATCCTGGGCACATGCCCGTGGTGGTCGGCCCCCCAGATATCGATAATCCATTCAAAGCCCCTGAGAAATTTATTGCGGTGATAGGCTATATCAGCGGCAAAGTAGGTTGACAAACCATTGGAGCGGATCAGGACTTCGTCCTTTTCAGCCCCAAAGTCAGCTGCCTTAAACCACAAAGCTCCTTCTTTTTCATAGGTATAACCCTGGTCTTTTAAAAACTCCATGGTTTCCAGTACCGCACCTGAATCATGCAGGAACTGTTCGGAAAACCATGTGTCATATTCAACGCCGAAATCGCTTAACACTTTTTTGATAAATTTCAGCTTTTCTTCCAGTGCAAACGCCACCAGCGCTGCCCGGCGCGCTCCCGCTTCCACACCGGTATAGCTGTCGCCGTATTTTTCCCTGAATGAAATGCAGGAGGCAACGATATCCTCCCCGTGATATCCATCTTCCGGCACAGGAATATCCTGTCCGTTCAACTGCAGGTAGCGGGCTTCCAGGGAAAGTCCGAAATTCTCGATCTGGTTTCCCGCATCGTTAATGTAGAATTCACGGGTAACATGATAGCCGGCAAAGTTCAGAATGGCTGCGATGCTGTCACCCAGGGCAGCCCCGCGGGCGTTACCCATATGCAATAACCCTGTCGGATTGGCGCTGACAAACTCCACCTGGACCTTCCTGCCCTGGCCGATGTTTACGCTGCCGTAGCTGCTCCCCCCGGAAATGACCCTGGGCAGAGCCAGGTAGATCCAACCTGGTTTAAGGTAAAAATTGATAAACCCGGGCCCGGCTATTTCCACCCGTTCCACCCAGGTTCCGCCTGAAAAGTTCTGCACCAGGATTTCAGCTGCCTTGCGGGGCGCCATCCGGGCAGGCTTCGCCAGCAGCATCGCCAGGTTGGCAGCGAAGTCACCGTGACCCTTTTCCCGCGGCACTTCCACCGTGATCTCCGGCAGCGTATCCAGCGTGATTAGCCCGCTGTCACGGGACACCTGCAGGGAATCTGCCAGGGCCTTCTCCAGCCCGGCCCTGATTTCTTCAACTACACTGCTCATATGTGTAAAAAGCCCCCTCACCGGTGGGTGGCTGTTTCATCTTTTTCCACCCGATGCCAATACATACTTTAGATTAAACCCTGCCGCCCTGCCTGTCAATGAGACGTGAGACGTGAGACGTGAGACGTGAGAATGCATGACATTCTAAAGGGTTTTAAGACCCTAAAGAAATGCAGGGTATACTCACGACTCACGACACACGTCACACGTCTCAGAAAATGCCGGTTTCAAGTTTTACTTATAATCATAGCCCGCCGCGAAGGCAGCTTTGTTTACTTCCAGCAGCCTGGCAGGTATGCGCTCAGCCAGAGCCTTTTCCCACACTTCCCGCCCGAAAGGCAGGCGCCGGGCCATTACCCCTAACAGAACAATATTGGCGGCTTTGGCGCTGCCGCATTTTTCCGCCAGCCCCAGGGCATCAACCGCTACGACATTAGACACAGCGGAGCGGATATAATCAACAATGTTGGCGGGATACTCCGCGACTCCCGCCAGCACAGGCACGGGGGGAATTTCCTGCTCGTTGATGATGATGATCCCGCCCGGTTTGAGGGCCGGCAGCAGGCGTAGTCCCTCCAGTTTCTCAAAGGCCAGCACTATATCGGCGCCTCCATCCGGAATCAAAGGAGAAAAAACCTTCTCCCCGAGGCGCACCTGGGTGACGACACTGCCGCCCCGCTGGGCCATGCCGTGGATTTCCGAAACCTTAATATCATAACCTGTTTCCAGGGCAGCCTGGGCGAGAACCCTGCTGGCCAGGATGGTCCCCTGGCCGCCCACGCCCACCATCAAAATATCAACTGGCTTAAACATCAGGACTGCCTCCTTCCACCAGCGCTTCTTCTTTGCACACCTGGGTACACAGCCCGCAGCCGGTACAGGATACCGGATCTATCAGGGCTTTTTTATCTTTCATGGAAATTGCGGGGCATCCCAGCCGGATGCAGGCTTTACAGCCGATGCATTTATCTGTGACCACCCGGACAGCAGGTTTTGTCATCTTTGTAAGAAGCACGCAGGGACAGCGGGAAATAATCACCGACGGCTCACCAGCCGCTGTTTCTTCCCGCACAGCCGCCAGCGTTTGCTCAAGGTCGAGGGGGTTAATTACCTGCACCCTTTTTACGCCAAGCGCCCTGACCAGCGTTTCCAGGTCCACAGCCGGCGCAATGGCGCCCATCAAGGTGCTGCCCGTGCCGGGGTGCTGCTGGTGGCCGGTCATGGCGGTGGTTTTGTTGTCCAGGATAATAACCGTACCGGTTCCATTATTGTAAACCATGTTCAGCAGCCCGGTAATGCCTGAATGCAGGAAAGTCGAGTCGCCGATCGCAGCCACCGTGCTGCCGGCCATCGCGGGATTGGCCTTGCTCATGCCGTGAGCGGCGCCGATGCTGGCGCCCATACAGATACAGCAGTCCATCGCCTCCAGCGGCGGCAGGCCGCTCAGGGTATAACAACCGATATCACCGGCAACCGTGAGTTTCAGTTTTTTAAGAGTAAAAAACAGCCCCCGGTGCGGGCAGCCCGGACACAGTACCGGCGGCCTCCCCGGTATCACCGGTGCTTCCGGCAGTGGTTTATCCTGCGGCCCGGCAGCAGCGGGCGCCTTCAATATCCCCGCCGCGATCAATTTCCTGGTCAAGATCCCCGTATCAAGCTCACCTGAATTCGGGATAAATTCCTTGCCCGTCACCACAAGCCCCATGCACCTGACCTGGTCCTGCACAAAAGGATCCAGTTCTTCCACCACGATCAGCCTGCCTACTTCACCGGCAAATTGCCGGATCATCTGCTCCGGCAGCGGGTTGGTCATGCCCAGCTTCAGCACCGAGGCCTCCGGCAGCGCCTCTCTGACGTACTGGTAGCTTATGCCGCTGGTTATTACACCGATAGTTTTATCGCGCCACTCAATAAAATTCAGGGTGCTGTTTTCCGAGTAGGCCCTGAGCTTTGTCAGCCTTTCTTCAAGGGCAGCGCGCCGCAGGCGGGCGAAGGCCGGCACCATCAGGTATTTTTTAGGATCTTTTTTATAAGGGCTGAGTTCCCGTGTTTTATATCCCCCTGTTTCAACCAACCCCTGGGAATGCGCCACCCTGGTGGTAGTCCTGAGCATCACCGGAGTATCAAACTGCTCGCTGATATCCAGGGCAACACCCACCATATCCCTGGCTTCCTGGCTGTCGCTTGGCTCCAGGAGAGGAATCCTGGCAAAACGCGCATAGTGGCGGTTGTCTTGTTCATTCTGTGAGCTGTGCATGCCGGGATCATCCGCGGAAACCAGGACAAAGCCCCCGTTAACGCCTGTATAAGCAAAGGTAAGCAGGGGATCAGCAGCCACGTTGACACCCACATGCTTCATAGTCACAAGTGTCCGCGCTCCGGCCATCGAGGCCCCGATACCTACTTCCATGGCTACTTTTTCATTAGGCGCCCACTCGGCATAAATGCCGGGATAGCGGGCGAAGTTCTCTAAAATCTCGGTGCTGGGAGTACCCGGGTAGGCTGCCGCCACTGTCACCCCGGACTCAAAAGCGCCCCTGGCAATCGCCTCGTTGCCTGAAAGCAGCTCCTTCATTCAGATCACCTCCATAAAATTTTCTGCTCCAAATATCCTGCCATATAAAAACCCGGTGCGGAAAGCGCAAAGGCTTTCCGAACCGGAATTTATCAAAAAGTCCAGTGCCATAAACAGTTTAACAAAAACAGGCGCTCCGGGCAATGGCCGCATAAACCGCCATTATTACAAGCCCTCTTTCTGCCTGTCGTCTATTACACGCTTCGCTTTGCCGGTGCTTCTCTCCAGTGATTTCGGCTCCAGGAGCCGCACTCTGGCGCTTACTGTGAGGGTATGGCTCAAGCTGCGGCGCACTTTTTCCTCAAGGGCTTCCAGGTCACGAAACTGACCGGTGAATTTCTCCTGGGTTAACTCCACCTGCACCTCCATGTAATCCAAATAACCTTTTTTGCCAACGATTATCTGGTAATGAGGAGCTATCCCTTCAATCCCCATCAAGACACTCTCGATCTGGGACGGGAATACATTTACCCCGGAGATAATCAGCATATCGTCCGATCGCCCGGTCACTTTGCGCATCCTGGTGGTGGTCCTGCCGCAGCCGCAGGGAGCGGGATTCAGCAGCGAAATGTCACGGGTGCGGTACCGGATCAGGGGGATCGCTTCCTTGGTTAAGGTGGTGATGACAATTTCACCCTCCTGGCCGCAGTCAAGCGGCTCGCCTGTTACCGGGTCAACAACTTCAAACAGGAAGTGGTCTTCCGCTATATGCATGCCGTCTGTGCATTCGCATTCCCCCGAAGGGCCAGGCCCCATTACCTCACTGAGACCGTAATTGTCTGTGGCTTTTATCCCCCAAACCCTTTCCAGTTCCCGGCGCATTTTTTCACTCCAGGCCTCAGAGCCAAAGAGGCCAACCCTGAGAGGCAGCGCAGCCGGATCAATACCCATTTCAACCGCAACCTCAGCCAGGTGCAGGCAATAAGACGGGGTGCCGATTAAAGCCGTTGTCCCGAAATCCTGCATCAGCATGATGTGTTTTTGTGAGTTGCCGGAGGATGCCGGGATCACTGTGGCGCCTACTTTTTCCAGTCCATAATGCAGCCCGAAGGCGCCCGTAAAAAGGCCGTACCCGAAAGTCACCTGCGCCACATCCTCGTCTGTCACCCCGGCCATTGTAACAATCCTGGCTATGCATTCGGACCATACATCAAGGTCATTCCTGGTATAACCCACCACAATCGGCTTGCCGGTAGTGCCTGAGGATGCGTGCAGGCGCACTACCTGCTTTAAAGGCACTGCGAACATGCTGTACGGGTAATTATCCCGGAGATCGTTCTTTGTTGTAAAAGGCAGCCTGCTGATGTCCTCCGGTTTTTCCAGATCGCTGGGCTTGATCCCGCAGGCATCAAGCCTTTCCCGGTAAAAGGGAACCCGTTCATAAACCCGGGCCAGGGTTTCTTTTAACCTCTCGAGCTGCAATGCCCGCATCTCTTCACGGTCCATACATTCGTAACGCGGATTCCAGATCATAAAAACACTACTTCCCAAGAAAATTTATTTCGCTGTGCCAGGGCACTTTAAAACTTACTATATGGTCTGGCAAATACCCTCTTTTTTTATCTCGTTTTTCCCCAGGGAAAACGGCAGGACAGTACCTTTATTCACCCTGCGCCTGACAAAACTTTCCATGCGCCTGAAAGCCTCGGTCAGATCGCTGACGGAAGCCGAATAGGAGCAGCGGACAAAACCCTCTCCCTGCTCGCCAAAGGCGCTGCCGGGGACCACCGCCACCTTCTCCTCTTTTAACAGCTGCTGGGCAAACTCCTCAGAGGAAAGCCCTGTGGATCTGATATCCGGAAAGGCATAGAAAGCACCGCGGGGCTCACTGCAGGGCAGCCCCATTCCCTGCAAAGCCTGGATTACCAGGTGACGGCGGCGATTGTACTGCTCCACCATCTTTTTCAGCCCGTTTTCACCGTTCTTTAAAGCTTCCAGCGCCGCGACCTGGGCGGTGATCGGCGCGCAAAGCATAGTGTACTGGTGAATCTTGGTCATGGCTGAGATAAAATCAGGGTTGCCGGCGGCATACCCAACCCGCCAGCCGGTCATAGCGTATGATTTTGAAAAACCGTTCAGTAAAATGGTCCGGTCGCGCATGCCGGGCAGGGAAGGCACACAGGTATGCTCACCCACATAAGTGAGGCGCCCGTAAATTTCATCGGAAATAAAAATTAAATCATGTGCCCTGACGACCTCTGTAATTTCCAGCAGGTGCGCCCGGTCTATAGTGGCGCCTGTGGGATTGTTAGGGTTGCAGAGAATAATTGCCTTGGTTTTGGGTGTAATCGCCTTTTCCACTAAATCCGGCGTAACCCGGAAGCCGTTTTCTGCTGTTGTCTTCAGAAAGACCGGCTTGGCGCCGGCCATAGCAGTGACAGGCGCATAAGAAACATATGAAGGCTCCGGGATCAGGACCTCGTCACCCGGGCTCAGGATTGTCCGGAAAGCCAGGTCCAGCCCTTCACTTACTCCTACGGTAATCAGTATTTCCTGGCGCGGATTATAGGAAACCCCATAGGACGCAGCCAGGTTTTTGACGATCTCCTGCCGCAGCTCCAGGAGTCCGTGGTTGGAGGTATACATAGTGTAGCCCTTTTCCAGGGAAAACATACAGGCCTCCCTGATATGCCAGGGGGTCACAAAGTCCGGCTCGCCAACACCCAGCGAAATAACGCCCTTCATTTCTGCGACCAGGTCAAAAAAACGCCTGATCCCGGAAGGCTGAAGGCCCAGTATCACAGGATTTATTCGTTTGTTCCAGTCTGAGGGATTGGTCATGGGGTGATCAAAAGCCTCCTGTCTTCCTCAACATCGTCTTCTATCAGCGTCCCCTGCAGTTTGTAGGTTTTCAGGACGAAGTGTGTGGCGGTACTCAATACATGCTCCAGCGAGGCAAGCTTTAGGGTGACGAAAGATGCCACCTCACGCATGGTCTGCCCCTCTATATAAACCACCAGGTCATATGCGCCGGACATCAGCCGCACAGTCTTAACTTCCGGGAAACGGCAGATGCGCATAGCCACCGCATCAAACCCCAGGTCACGCTGCGGTGTGATCTTCACCTCAATAATAGCTGAAACCTTTTCCTCGCCGACCTTATCCCAGTTGATCACTGTAAAATAACCGGCGATGATCTTTTTTTCTTCCAGTTCTTTGATGATGCGCACCACTTCTTCTTCGCTTGTCTGAAGCATAACCGCTATTTGTTTCGAATTCAGTCTCGCATCGTTCTCGATGATCTCCAGGATTTCCTTCTCCCTGCACTTTTCATTCGGCATCATTAAATCCCCCTTTCAACAAACAAAAACTCCGCGCCCCAAAAAAGGGACGGGAGTTTATCTCGCGGTACCACCCTAATTGACTTAAAAGCAATATCCTGCTTTTTTAGCCCTCTCAAACCTTTAACGGGGTTAACCGGCGGCAGCTTATTCTCTAATCATGCAAGATCAGATTTCAGCCCGCAGCTCCGGGACGGCCCTGACGCTCTCCTCTGCCGGGCTTTCACCGTGCCCCGGCTCGCTGGCGATTAAAAGCGGCATTATCCCCATCATTGCCTTGCCAAATAAATTGAAGCTATTATAGCACGGTGCATTTTGTGCGTCAACTTTTAATCACACGCAGCCAGCCGGCTTGGGAAGGCCGGCCAGCTTGCAGGCGCCTTTTGCCGGACCCGGCGGAAACAACTCGTATATATACTTCAGACTACAGTCCGTATCCTGGCACAGTTTGCGGATCATGGGCGCAATTTGGTACTGCTTAAAATAGTCACGCAGGTAGTAAATCACTTTCCAGTGATCATCATTTAGACCCTTTATACCCTCGACAGCGGCAAGAGCGCCTGCTAAGTCCTCGCTCCAATCATCAGGATTCATAATAAAGCCATCCTCATCGAGCTCAATTTCCCTGCCGTTAACTATGATCCCCGGCATTATAAAAACCCCCTCTGCTATAAGACATTCACCTTTTAAATTATCCCGTAAATTCCTGTCCCGGTAAAAGCTCAAGTAAAAAGATATCACGCCTGCGGCAGTTTAGTCAACGCATCTGCCAACATCAACAAAATGACACAACTGCCAAATAAAATAAAGAGAGAAGGCCAGGCCTTCTCTCTAATAAGCAACCATCCCTACAGTTTAACCGTTACCAGGACTAACCTGAAAACTAACCGGTTCAAACTAACTGTGCTAGCCGAAACACCGAGATAGATTACCAAATTCCCCCAAGTCGTCCTCATATTGAGTTTTTCGCAAACCGACTAAGAACCACTAATCTCCTGAACCTAACCTGAAACAAAAAACACTATCCGTGGACTGGTCAATCTCTTGCAATAAACCCGAATTTAATCAGACTCTACAAGCAACTAAACCACTGTCTCTGTAAGGATGGTGCCTGTGATTATAGTAACATGACGCAGTGCAAATAGCAATATGTTTTTATAAATAAAAACAAAAAAACATTGCCGGCCGCAGACAATTATTTGTGGTACGGCTCACCCCTGGAAATCTTAAACCAGCGAAATATCTGCTCCAGTAAAATAATTCGGATCAGCTGGTGGGGGAAGGTTAAGCTGGAAAAAGACAGCCTCAGATCCGCCTTGTCCAGCACTGTTTGCGGCAGCCCCAGGGAGCCGCCGATAACAAAAGTGATATCCCCCTTCCCTTCCAGGGCGAGTTTGTCAAAAACACCGGCCATTTCCTCTGATGTGTACATTCTGCCCCGCAGGTCAAGGACAACCAGGTACGTATCACGGCGCAGCCGCTTTAAGAGACGCAATCCCTCTTTTTCCTTAACCTTCACCGCCACTGCCGGTGACAGGTTGTCAGAAAGACTTTCGTCATCTACCTCATCAACTTCAACCCTGGCATAAGCTGACAGCCGTTTTAAATATTCGGCCGCGCCTTCGGTCAGGTATTTCTCCCTAAGTCTGCCCACTGCCAGGATGGTAATATGGAACATATTATCCTCCTAAAAAAATAAAAGCGTGCTGCCACGCTTTATTTCCTCTTGACATCCGCCCCCAGGGACTTCAGCTTTTCCTCCAGGTTGTGGTAGCCCCTGTCAATAAAATTCGCATTGCAGATTTCGGTCTCCCCTGCCGCAATCAAACCAGCCACGATCAGGGCAGCTCCGGCACGCAAATCGGTTGCCTTAACCTGGGCGCCTTCCAGGGCGTCCACTCCTTCAATGACAGCCATCCGTCCTTCTACTTTAATTCTGGCGCCCATCCTCTTCAGCTCGTCGGCCACCATAAAACGATTCTCAAAAATATTCTCCACCAGCACACTCGTCCCCGGAATAACCGACAGCATAGCCATCAACTGAGACTGCATATCGGTGGGAAACCCGGGATAAGGCATAGTCTTAATATCAATTGACTTGAGGGGTTTATTAACACGTACCCTGAGCATATCCTCACCCTCGATGACCTCAGCATTTGCCTCCCGCAATTTCGCGATCAAAGGCTGGACATGGGCAGGGATCATGTTCTCCATGGTGATGTCGCCCCCTGTGGCCGCTGCCACAACCATAAAAGTACCGGCTTCAATCCGGTCCGGAATGACCGGGAAGCGCACCCCTCCATTAAGAGAGGGAACTCCGTCAATTTTTATCACATCTGTACCGGCTCCCCGCACCTTGGCCCCCATGGCGTTGAGGAAATTGGCCAGATCTACAATCTCAGGTTCCTTTGCTGCGTTTTCAATCATTGTCTGGCCCCTGGCCAGGCTGGCAGCCATCATAATATTTTCAGTCGCTCCAACACTGGGAAAATCCAGGTAAACCCTGGCCCCCTTGAGCCGTTCAGGCGTGCTGCCGCACACGCAGCCGTGATCCAGGGACAGGTTCGCCCCAAGCCCGTTCAGCCCCTTGAAATGCAAGTCCATCGGCCTGATTCCGATGTTGCAGCCGCCGGGCAGCGCAACTGCGGCCTTTCCGAACCTGGCCAGCATAGGGCCCAGCAGAAGGTTGGATGCCCTTAGTTTTTTTACCAGGTGGAACGGAGCTCCCGCATTTAACTTCTCGGGAGGAACAATCCTCAGTATATCCGGTGTTTCCCAGGCAGCTTTGGCTCCCAGGCTGTTTATGATTTCTATCATTACGCGTACATCACTGATATCAGGAACGTTTTCCAGTATGATTTCATTTTTGGCAAGAATTGCAGCACAAAGCAGTGCGAGAGAAGCATTTTTGGCGCCGGAAACTTTCACCGTGCCGCGGAGGGGAACCCCTCCTTTGATTAGAATTCTGCCCATAAATTCCTCCTGGCTATAATCCCGTTTAACTACTTATTTTTTTTAATTATTCGGCCCAATTGCATTTATTCCTGCACCCCGGCAATAATATGTCCGCGTGTCCATCCAAGCCGTCCACAGAAATTACAAATCCGGTTCTAACCATGAAGTGCCTTAATAGAGAAATAAAAAATCCGCGGGGCAGATTCTCAAGAAGATTTGCCCCGCGGCACTCTTTTGTTTTATTTTTTAACCTGGGCTGCACTCCATTCAGCGATTGCCAGCTTGGCTTTCTCCACTTCCGGCCCTTCCCTGGCCAGGGCAACGTACTTCTCAAGTTCCTGTATGCCCCCGCTATAGTCCTTTTTGCCCTGTCCCAGTACATAACCGTAAAGCAGGTGGGCGTCTATATATTCCGGATCCTTTTGGATCAGTTCCTGCAGCCGGGTCACAGACTTGTCGTATTCACCGCTCATGTAAAATATATAACCGATCATATAGCGGGCATCGGATTGACTGGGATCTACCAGGAGGACCTGATCATAAGTTTGTACAGCCTTTTCCGGATTGCCCGTGTATACATAAGCCTCAGCCAGTTCCATCAAAACTGTTTTGTCCCCGGGATTCTTTATGGCCGCATCTTCAAGTTCTGCCAGCCTTTCCTGCATTGTTTGCTGGGCTGCCCCGGTGTTGTTGGCCCCTCCGGTCGACGGTTGGTTCTGAAACAGACTCGCCAGAGGGATTACCAAACCGATGGCGATTAAAGCGGTTATTGTGATAAAAATAGCTTTCCTGAACTTGTTTTTCTTAACTGATTTGCCAAAAAACAATTTTCTCACCTCAAACGTATTATAGCACTGTCATGACGGTTTACAAGCCCTCTTAAAACGGGTGTTCCCGGCTGATTGCCAAATTCAATATTGTTGCATTGCCTGCCGCCGGCTGCAGCATTACTAAAGCAATTTTCCAAAAACTATCCGCCCGGGATAAAAACCTCGGGCGGCATATGTAGCCGATTGTTATTCTTAATAATTTTTATGGCAGGAAGTCCAGCGGGTCGAGTGCCTCTCCCCCAACCATGGTCTCGAAGTGCAGATGCGGGCCGGTAGAATTGCCTGTGGACCCGACTAAGCCGATTGTTTCACCACGGTCAACTGACTCTCCGACATCTACATATATCTTGGACAGGTGAGCATATTTAGTCACCAGACCGCCGCCATGAGACACCTCTATTTCATTGCCATAGCCACCGCCCCAGCCTGCTGTAATGACGGTGCCGCCGGCAACAGACACAACATCAGTCCCATACCCCGCACTCAGGTCGATACCTGAATGCATACTGCCCCAGCGCATACCAAAGGAAGATACGACGCCGCCTTCACTGGGCCAGGCCAACCTCACCGTGCTGCCCCTGGAGGCCACCATGGTTATTGAACCTTCAACCACCGTTTCCGTCTTGGGCTCACTTAAGACTATTTGTTCGAGGATTTCCCTGCCGGTCTCATAACCATTCTCCTTTGTGATCCGGTAGGTCACGGTCCGCTCTCCGGGAACACCCTCGCTGACAATACTCTTCTCACCCAGCAGCATCTGGTCGTCATATTTGACATTTACCGGATACGGTATTTTCTCGTTCACTGTAACTTCCCGTATCGCCATGACTGTGATTATAGGAGCTTCCTTGCTCAGGTTAAGCACCTGGTCAATGCTTAAGCTCTCCGGATCCAGGCCCGGATTGGTAAATAAAATCTGATCCTGGTCGACATTGACGGCTTTGGAGATATCCCAGAGAGTATCACCGTCTTTTACAGTATACTGCAGAATCTTGTTGGTCCCCAGCAAAACCATATTTTTAGCTGCTTCAAAACCCATGATCTGTCCAATTTCAATTGGAGTATCGACTACTTCAACATTTTCCTTAAACCCAAACTGATCAGAAGGGTCTATTGGATAAACTGATTGCAGCCAACCCAGAAGCATTTCTGCTTCCTGTTTGTTTTTCAGCAAAACTTTCTCTTCACCATTTACCAGGATGGCCGCGCCCTGTATTTTGAAGGTCAGGGCTCTGCTCATTTCTTCCTTGAGTTCTTCCGGATCCATAACATCTTCAGCTGGATTATTAAGCTTTAAACCCCCATACGTTATCTTCTCTGTATATTTTACAGGCCCGCCGGCTTCACTGGACTTAAATTTCACCAGCTCGTCCAGGGCTTTTCTGGCTGTGGTTTCATCAGCGGCAACTGCTATCACTACTCCATTTGCCTTGACCGCGCATGCGTTTCCGGCATAAACGGCATAAAATGACAGCGTTACCGTTAGATAAAGTGCAGCTCCAATCACAATTCGGCGCGGTATGGTTTGTTTCTTAAACCATTGTTGAGCAATGAGAAAGTAAGCAAACACCAAGCTCACTTTTTCCAGCACCGAAAGGCGCCGCAGTCCTTCACGCTTAAGCGGCAAATGTTTCAGCTCCTTTCAGGTAAATTCTATTATCAGCGATCGGTTTTACATTTAGAGCCAGACCAATTAAAAGCGGGAAAAATCGTGGACAAATTATAACACATCCTGTATACAGGGTAAACAAGCTGCTGTCGCAGAAAACAGACCCTAATTGAACTCAATACGAAATACCGGTCAATTTTGGCTCATTTGCAAAATAAACGCGCAAATAACCATCAGAGGCCTGCCTGCCTGGCTGTTGCTGTATCATTTTCTGCTGCACACCGCTATCCGCAGCTTTTAAAGATATCGCACATACCCGCCTGTTCCTGGCAGAATCACTCCCGAGGCTGTGTGGTTCCAGAATGATACTGTTTGACATTTAATATTTTGATCATTGAGATACTGTGCAACTTTTTATCTAAAAGCAAGACATTTGTAGTCAGTATAAACTTGAACTCTTTACCGGTTTCGCAGCCCCGCTCACAGCCGTAAAGCCGCAAGCTGCTGCAGCATGGTAAAATTCATGAGCGGTGCCCCGCCGAAAAAACCAACCTCCCATATGCCGGCAATCTTCCAGCAGGGGCCGGGCCAGCTGGTCTGAGACGTTAACTGCCACGCTGTTGACATGCAAAACAATTATATCCCGTCAAACTCGAACTTGTGAAGCGTAACAAGCTCCTGAAAAAATGACCTCGTCCCGAAAGGACAAGGTTCAATCTTACTTGTTATCTTTTACGCACACCTGGTTGCCAACCGTACAGGAAGTTTTGCAGGCCGACTGGCATGAGGACTGGCACTCACCGCAGCCGTGATCCTTAAGGGTGGACGGCAGGGTGATGGTGCTTATGGTTTTTATGTGTTTTCCCAAAGGTTACCACCTCTTTTCATTAGTCATTATAAATGATCGGGTTTGCCGGCGCAACCGGGCGAAAAGACAAAACCTACCTGGACAACATATTGCCGCGGAATAGGAACACAGCTTTTTAGAGGCATTAAACCTTGACCCGCTGGTTTTTCCACCACAGCTAGTTAAATTTTAATAAATATCTACAATATATATTGTTCACAGAAAAATTTAGTGTTAAAATATCATTGGGTGATGTGGTATGAGTTTTTCCAAATTAGTTGAAAGCATAAAATTTTATTATGATTTCATCATCTCCGGTTTTTCAAACGGCGGCAGCTGGAAAATAGAAAAAGTTACAGAATTGAACAGTGTGGAAATCCGGAAAATACTGGTTAGAAACAAATCCACCTACGATGAGCTTTTCCGCTGCCGGGAAAGATTGTCACAATAAAAATCTGACAGCGATCTATGGGAGGATCCCGAAAAACCGTTTTATGATTTATTGGTGTACTTTCCCCTTTTTTAATAACTTTGCCCGGTCTAACAATCCTGCTGGAGAGGCGGGTTTTTTGTTTTTCATGGCTGTTTATATTTGTTCCCAAATCCGCTTGCGGGATACAAAATTGTATAGGTATAATCTGCCGGGCTAAAATCATCATGCCAGTCTATTTTGGTCAGGTTCATCTCTTCGCAGTGCATACACTGCGATAGTATGTATGCCGTGCCCCAGGGCCTGCTGCTTTGTTTTACAAGATAACCGCAGGGGCTGGTCAGGGTTTCCATGTCCCTCTCGCTGTATGCAGAAAGGACTCTCGTCAGGCCTTTCCTGCCGCAGTGCCCGCAAAAAAGCTCTGAGGAATAGTTTGTTTTCATACTTGCGCGGTCTTCATAATTTTTGCCCAACTGTCTTTTAGGGAAACGATGCGGTTAAATACCAGGGCTGATCCTTTCGAATCAATCGAATCCACAATGAAATAGCCGTTTCTTAGAAACTGGCAGCGGCTGCCCACCGCAGCCTGCGCAAGACTGGGCTCAACCAGGCAGTGTGACAGGCGCTCACAGGATTCCGGATTTATGCAGGCTTTGAAGTCGTCCTCTTCATCAGGATTTTCCCTGGTAAACAAGCTGTTGTACAGACGCACCTCAACGTTGATGGCATGGGGGGCAGATACCCAGTGCAGCGTCCCCTTGACCTTGCGCGTACTGCCGGAACCGCTGCGCGTTTCCGGGTCGTAGGTGCAGTGCAGCTCGGTAATTTCCCCGGTTTTTTCATCCTTGACAACCCGCTCACATTTGATAATGTATGCGTGCTTCAGCCGCACCTCGCTGCCCGGAAACAAGCGGAAAAACTTTTTCGGCGGGTTCTCGCTGAAATCATCGCGCTCAATGTATATCTCCCTGGAAAAGGGGAGCTTCCTTGCCCCCATGCCCGGGTTTTCGGGATTGTTCTCGGCCTCCAGCTCCTCGACCCTGTTTTCCGGGTAATTGTCGATGATCAGCTTGAGCGGCCGCAGCACGGCCATAACACGGGGGGCCTGGATATTCAGTTCCTCCCTGATAGTGTGCTCTAGCATGGCAATATCAACGGTGCTGTTGGCTTTGGCTACCCCGATGCGATCACAAAAGTCGCGGATGGCCTCCGGTGTGTATCCCCGCCGGCGCAGCCCCGATATGGTGGGCATGCGCGGGTCGTCCCAGCCGCTGACATAGCCTTCTTCTACCAACTGCCGGAGCTTGCGCTTGCTCATCACGGTGTAGCTGAGGTTCAGCCGGGCAAACTCGATCTGCTGCGGGTGAAATATATCAAGAGCCTCCAGCAGCCAGTCGTAAAGCGGCCGGTGGTCTTCAAATTCAAGGGTGCAGATGGAATGGGTAATACCCTCAATAGAATCAGATATGGGATGCGCGTAGTCATACATCGGGTAGATTAGCCACTTGTCTCCCGTCCGGTGGTGCGGCGTCTTCATGATACGGTAGATGACTGGATCCCGCATGTTCAGGTTGGGTGATGCCATATCAATCTTGGCCCTCAGTACACGGGCCCCTTCCTCAAATTCGCCTTCCCTCATCCGCCTGAACAGGTCGATGTTTTCTTCAACTGAACGGCTGCGGTACGGGCTCTCCTTCCCCGGTTCGGTAAGGGTGCCGCGGTAGGCTCTGGTCTCTTCCGCGCTCAGGTCGCAAACATAAGCTTTGCCTGTTTTGATCAGCACAACAGCATACTCATGCAGCTGATCAAAATAGTCCGATGCATAGTACATCCTGTCGCCCCAGTCAAAGCCAAGCCATTTTACATCTGCCTTTATGGATTCTATATATTCTACTTCTTCCTTGGTCGGGTTGGTGTCATCAAACCGCAGGTTGCACAACCCGCTGTTATTAGCGGCGATCCCGAAGTTGAGACAGATGGATTTGGCGTGTCCGATATGGAGGTAGCCGTTCGGCTCGGGCGGAAACCGGGTGTGGACCCGGCGGCCGTATTTGTTTGTCTCGAAATCTTCGTTGATAATGTTCTGAATAAAGTTTGAAGGCGTGTTGGTGCCGGTATTGGTCATTCTTCTGCTCCGTTTCATCGTAGTTGTAAGGCGAAAAGCGATAGCCCGAAAGAGCTATTTCTGCAAAGACAATCATAAGTATCAGCAGGCAAAAATTCTTTATGCTGTCTGCGTATACTATTATGCCCGGTTTGGACTTCTTGTTGCCATATTTCCACACCAGATCCAATAATCCTTCCGAGCAGCGGCTAAACGTCAGCACACAAGGAAAATGCCCGGAAATCCAGGCATTTATGTTTTATAGCTTTTATGCTAAACTGCATTGTCTTTTTAATTG
>CAYNIY010000019.1:5282-28295 GCA_964397525.1 uncultured Eubacteriales bacterium | reverse complement strand
TCTCTTTAACGTTATGTATTTCTATATAATATACTAGTCAGACTGCCTGTTATATTTATTCTACTACGAACGCCTGTTCTTTGTAAACAAAAAAGCGATTCATCCCATAGCCCGAAGGTTATGCTTCCTCGCTTGACTGCATTAAAATGAAAAAAGCACGCCTTGACGTGCTTTTCTGGACAATACTAAAGGTTTTCATTGATAAATCTGCTAAGTTCATCCGCATCTTTGAAGCCGACAGAACGTTCCACTTCTTCGCCGTCTTTAAACAGGACGATGGTTGGGATGCTTATCACCTGATAACTGCCCGGCACCATTTGGTTCGTATCAACGTTCATTTTGCCGACCAGGATTTTGTCTTTAAATTTCTCGGCTATTGCTTCTACTACGGGAGCGATCATTTTACACGGGCCACACCAATCCGCCCAAAAATCAATCAGAACCGGTATTTTTGACTCGCTCAAGACCTGCTTAAAATTATCATCTTTGATTTCAATCACATTCTTACTGGCCAAGAAACCCTCCCCTTTCTTAAGCTTTTCAACATCTATTATCCTTAATATCTGAATTTATGTAATTAGTAACAGCACACAAAAACCACAGCAATGCTGCCAATAACGTGCAGCCTTAATGGAAACCCCACAAATGCCGTGACCACCAAAAGTTTGAACCTGCCTCAACAGGTGGGTGCCCTCCTGGATGGTTTATGTGTCCTCAACAAGGAGGCATGCAAGCCACATTCAGAGCCCGGGCTCCCGATTAAATAGCGTTAGCTCAAAACTTCGGGGTAGGCCACAAACACAGCAGGGCGTATGTTTCTATAGACATGTTATCACACCGAAAAGCTATTTACAATAGCAGGCATTTGAAATTAGAAGCAGCTCCTCATGGGTCAAGTCTTCTTCAAAGCGGTCCTGATATGCAGCTCTTTGAGCTGTTTATCTGCGACCGGTCCGGGCGCCTGGGTCAGCAGGCAGGTGGCGCTTTGAGTCTTGGGAAAGGCGATGACGTCCCTGATTGTCTTCTTGCCTGCCAGCAGCATGATCAGGCGGTCAAACCCGATGGCGATACCACCGTGCGGCGGTGTGCCGTACTCAAAGGCCTCCAGCATGAAGCCGAACTTTTCCGCTATTTCTTCTGTGCTGATGCCGATCACGGTAAACATCTTCTCCTGGATATCCTTGCGGTGGATCCTGATGCTGCCGCCGCCGACTTCTACCCCGTTTAACACCAGGTCGTAGGCTTTGGCCCGCACTTTACCCGGATCGCTGTCCAGCAGCGGGAGGTCAGCCTCACTGGGAGATGTAAACGGGTGGTGCATGGCCTCGAAGCGCCCCTCCTCGTCATCATACTCAAGCAGGGGGAAGTCTACCACCCAAAGGAAGTTATAAAGTCCTTCGGGGATCAGGCCGAGCCGCTCGCCCAGGTGCTGCCGCAGCGCTCCGAGTGAGGCGGCTACCACACTCGGCTTGTCGGCGACGAAGAGGAGCAGGTCGCCAGGCTTAGCCTCCAGCCTGTCCATGATCTGCGCCAGTTCCTGCTCTGTGAAAAACTTGGCAATCACTGACTTGATCCCTTCCTCGGCGACGATGAAATAAGCCAGCCCTTTGGCTTTGTAAATGGCCGCAAAAGCGGTCAGGTCGTCGATTTCCTTGCGGCTGAAAGAGGCGCAGCCGCTGGCATTGATTCCCTTCACCTGCCCGCCGGCAGCAGCGACAGAGGCAAATACCTTGAAGCCGCAGCCCGCGGCAATGTCTGTGATATCCTTAAGCTCCAGCTTAAAGCGGGTGTCCGGTTTGTCCGAGCCGTAGCGTTCCATCGCTTCGTTATATGTGATGCGGGGGAAACTGGCGGCAACGTCCAGCCCAACACTCTCCCGGCACAGCCTTTTAATCAGACCCTCTGTCAGCTCAAGCACGGTATCAACATCCGTGAAGGACATTTCGATATCGATCTGGGTGAACTCCGGCTGGCGATCAGCCCTCAGGTCTTCGTCCCTGAAGCAGCGCACTACCTGAAAGTAGCGATCGTAGCCGGCTACCATCAGGATCTGCTTAAAAAGCTGCGGTGACTGCGGCAGAGCGTAAAATTTGCCGGGGTTGAGCCTGCTGGGCACCAGGTAATCCCTGGCTCCCTCCGGTGTGCTCTTGGTCAGCACGGGCGTTTCTATTTCCAGAAAACCGTTCTCGTCCAGGTAATCGCGGGCTGATTTGGCCGCCCGGTGCCGGAGGAACATCGCCTGCTGCATCTCTGGCCGACGCAGGTCGAGGTACCGGTAGCGCAGCCTGAGATTTTCTTCGACCTCAACGCCGTCTTCAATGTAAAACGGCGGCGTCTTGGCCCGGTTCAGCACCCGCAGCTCGTGGGCCATCACATCTATTTCCCCAGTGGCCAGGTTGGGATTGGCCGTTCCCTCAGGGCGCTTCCGCACCGCTCCCGCCACACAAAGGACGTATTCGCTGCGCACGCCTTCGGCTTTTTCAAAGGCTTCTTTGTGCAAGTCCGGGCTGAACACCACCTGCACCAGGCCGGTCCTGTCACGCAGGTCGACGAAAACAAGACCGCCGTGGTCGCGCCGTGTCTGTACCCAGCCCATCAGGACCACCTGGCTGCCCGTGTGCTCCATCCTCAAATCAGCGCAGTAGTGGCTCCGTTTTTTGTCATCTAAAAAGTCAATCACAATCCTGTCCCCCTTCTGATACTCTTTAAAAAAATATTATTCAATAACTATGCTTTTTTCCGGGCCAAATAGGCAATGATATCGTCAAGAGATACGGCTTCCTGGTCTCCGGCAGACATATCCCGCACCACTGCAACGCCCAGTGCCAGCTCCTCAGCGCCGATCATCACTACGTAGCGCACCCCGGTTTTACCGGCATACTTCATCTGTGCTTTCAGACTGCGGCCCAGGTAGTCCTTGTCAGCTGCAATCCCGGCGCTGCGCAGGCCAAACAGCAGTTTAAAGGCCGTATCCCCGGCCTCCGGCCCGGCGGTAACCACAAACACGTCAGGCCTGGTAGTCTCATCTATAGCAGCACCCTGCCGCTCCATCGCCAGGATGATCCGCTCGATACCCAGGGCGTAACCCACACCGGGGGTGGGCGGCCCGCCGCAGATTTCGATCAGCCCGTTGTAGCGGCCACCGCCGCCGATTGAGCTTTGGGCGCCGATATCCGGAGCCATGATTTCAAACGCGGTATGGGTATAGTAATCCAATCCCCTGACCAGGCGCCGGTCAATGGTATAAGTGATGTCCAGCAGGTCAAGGTGCTGTTTGACTTGTGCGAAATGTGCCGCACAGTTGTCGCACAGGCAGTCGATGGTTGCCGGCGCGTTCTCGCCTGCCGCAGCACAACGCTCTACCTTGCAGTCCAGGATACGCAGCGGGTTTTTCTCAAACCGGTCCTGGCAGTCACGGCAGAGCACGCCCAGGTGAGGCTGAAAATATTTTTTAAGTGCCAGCCGCTGCTCCGGCCGGCATTCAGGGCAGCCGACGCTGTTGATGTGCAGCAGCAGGTTCTTCAAGCCCAGCCTGGCGTAGAAATCCATCGCCATCGCGATCACCTCGGCATCCACTGCCGGATCGTTGGAGCCGAAAACCTCCGCCCCGACCTGGTGGAACTGGCGGAAGCGCCCGGCCTGGGGCCTGTCATAGCGAAACATCGGGCCGCAGTAAAAAAGCTTGACCGGCTGCAGCCCGGCATAGAGTTTATTCTCCAGGTAGGCTCTGACCACAGGGGCGGTATTCTCCGGCCGCAGGGTGATGCTCCGGTTTCCCCGGTCCATGAAGGTATACATTTCCTTCTCCACGATATCGGTCGTGTCGCCGACCCCGCGCTGAAACAGCTCGGTGTGCTCAAAAATCGGTGTCCTGATCTCCTTATAGCCGTAATGTTCGCAGATCTGGCAGAACTGGCTTTCAATCCAGCGCCACTTCTCCACCTCGCCCGGAATGATGTCGTTGGTGCCTCGCGGCCGCGATGTCAGCATTATCTAATCCCCCTTTATAAAAAACAAAAACCCGGGCCATGCCTGAAGCACAGCCAGGGACGGGCACTGCTGCCCGTGGTGCCACCCTTTTTCGAAAAAACTTTTGTTTCTTCCTCTTAGCCTGTAACGGAGGCTGCCGGGCCGGCCTACTGGTGATCCATCACTTTCGGGGGCCGCTCCCGGGTGTTTTTCAACGCCTGTTCATGAGGAAGGCTTTCAGTCTGAGGCCTTCCCTCCCTGCCGTAAACAATTGCGCCTACTCTGCCCGATCATCGCTTTACGAGATTGTTGAACTCTGACCATCATTTTATGAAAAATTTGCTGCTTTGTCAATTCATCCGGCCCGAAAAAAAGCATGTTTCCCGGATCTGGCTTCAGCACCGGGCGAAATGGTATAATAATGTCTGCGAGGTGATTACAGCATGATTACCAAAGAACTGCTGGCCCGGATCAACGAACTGGCCCGCAAGCAGAGAGAAGAAGGGCTGACGGAAGAAGAAATAAAAGAACAGGCCGAACTGCGTGAAGTATACCTGGCGGGTATCCGCGCCCAAGTCGTCAATGCACTGGAGTCAAAAGGCTGCAAACCAAAAAAAGAACACAACAATTCCTGCGGCTGTGACAGCTGTGGCAAAAAACATTAACCCCCTCTTGAAATAAAGCACCACCCCGCTTAAATCGGGGACATTCCTCCGAAGGAGGTGTGTCCCCATTCCACTGTCTGTTCACACTAAACGACAACAGCACCTCGCAATATGTATCACCATTCCGATCGGGGACATATCTCCGACATAAGAGGAATGCCCAATATCGAGATGTGTCCCCATTCCACTGTATGATCTCATTTGACGATAAAAGTTTGTGTCAAAAAGGACCATTCTCTAGCGTAAAGCAGAAGTACAATAAAAAAGGAAGCAAAAAGAACGTCCCCTTGCTTCACAAAAAACGTGACAAGAGAACCGTCTCTTTGTCACGTTTTGGCGGGTGTTTTGCTGTTTAAGTGAGGAACGGGTTTCCGGTCATCTCATCTTCGATGGTGGAGCTGGGACCGTGACCCGGATAGACTTTGGTCTCGGGCGGGTATTTCAACAGCTTGTTTTTAATGGATGAGATCAGTACATTGTGACTGCCGCCAGGAAAATCAGAGCGTCCCACCGAACCGGCGAAAAGGGTATCTCCGGTGATCAGGATATCCGGCTCGCATCTTAAGCTGATACCGCCCCTGGTATGGCCAGGAGTATGGATCACTTCCAGGGTTATTTTGCCGCATTCAATTTTATCATTGTCTGCCAGCAGCTGGTCGGCTGCTTTCACTGACAGCTTCTGGCCGACGAAAGCCGACAGGTTCTGGCTGGAATCAGTCAGCTGTGCCGCATCATCGGCATGGATCAGCACTTTCGCGCCGGTTGCCTCCCGCACTTCCGCCAGGGCGCCGATATGGTCGATATGGCCGTGGGTAAGGACAATTTTGTTTATCTTCAGCCCCAGCTCTTCAACCTTTTTCAGGATCCTTTGCCCTTCGGCACCAGGATCTACCACAATGCCCTCTTTGGTTTCCTCACAACCGAGAATATAACAATTTGAATCCATCATGCCTACTGAGAGTCCTCGAAATATCACTTGTTTGCAGATACCTCCGTTTACTAAAAATTTTTCTTGCTGTCAAGCAGCAGGGTGACCGGTCCGTCATTAATGATCTCAACTGTCATGTGCTCGCGAAAACACCCGGTGGCCACCTTTAAACCCAATTTTACCAGCTCGTCAATGAATACATGGTACAACTCGCGTGCCTCGTCCGGCGGTGCAGCTTCAGAAAAACCCGGCCGCCTTCCCTTGCGGCAGTCGCCGTAGAGTGTGAACTGGGACACTGCCAGGATTGACCCCCCGGTTTCAATTACTGATAGGTTCATTTTCCCTTCTTGATCTTCAAACAGGCGCAGGTGAGCTATTTTTTCTGCCAGGTAGCGCGCGTCCTGCTCGCTGTCGCTGCAGCCCACACCAAGCAGTACCACAAGCCCGGCGCCAATTTCACCGATCAACCTGGCTTCCACCCTGACTGCGCCGCGGGTGACTCTCTGCACTACCGCCCGCAAATATTTTCCACCCCCGTTTAGTTGATCGGGCCTGCCGTCTGCGCGCCGAAGCTGACCCGCCTGACATCATAGACATCCTTGACCCGCTTGATTTTGTTCATTATATGCTCCAGCTGCTCCAGGCCTTTCATTTCCAGCACCATTTCGATCACTGCCCCGCCATCTTTCCTGCCCCTGGCCGTAACCCAGTTGGCGCTGATTTTCATTTCCAAGAGGATAGACAGCACATCGCTTAATAAACCGGCGCGGTCCAGGCCGTTGGCTTCCAGTTTGACCTGGAATGGTTCAATGAACTCCTTGTCCCAGGCCACCTCGACCATGCGCTCACCTTCAAACTTCTGGTAGGCAATAACGTTCCGGCAGTCTGTCCGGTGGATTGACACTCCCCTGCCGCGGGTCACATACCCGGCAATAGGGTCCCCCGGCACCGGGTTGCAGCAGTGCGACAGTCTGATCAGGAGGTTGTCGATCCCCTTCACCCGGATGCCCTGGGTAGGCTTGCCCCACGCCGCAGATGGCCTGGCCTCGGTTTTCAGCGCCTGCGCTTCCTCGGCGAGGGTACCCTTTTTCTCTGTTTTGGCCTCTTCCTGCTTGATCTTGCCCAGGACATTGCCGGCCGTTACCTGACCGTCGCCGATCGCCGCGTATAGTTCTTCCAGGCCTGAGATATTCAGCTTTCTCGCTATCTCCAGCAGCTTGTCGCCTTTTACCAGTTCTGCCTCAATGCCCTGCTTTTTAATCTCACGGTCGAGATATTCCTTGCCCTTGATGATATTTTCTTCACGCTGCTCTTTCTTAAACCACTGCCTGATCTTTGTTTTGGCATGGGAGGTTTTAACTATATTCAGCCAGTCCCGCTTCGGCCTGCTGTTTTTAGAGGTCATGATTTCCAGGATGTCGCCGTTTTTTAGTTTATATTCCAATGTAACAATCCTGCCGCTAATTTTAGCCCCGGTATAGCGGTGCCCGACGTCTGTGTGGATGCGGTAGGCAAAGTCTAAGGGTACCGAGCCTGCCGGCAGCTCTACTACGTCACCCTTAGGTGAAAACACAAAGACGGAATCGGCAAAGAGATCTATCTTGAGGCTTTCCATAAACTCCCGGGCGTCCTTGAGATCGTGCTGCCACTCCAGCAGCTGGCGCAGCCAGGCCAGTTTCTTGTCAAACTCGCTGTCGCCTTTGCCGCCTTCCTTGTACCGCCAGTGGGCGGCGATACCATACTCGGCAGTACGGTGCATTTCCCTGGTCCGGATCTGGATCTCAAATGGTTCACCCTGAGGGCCGATCACAGACGTGTGAATGGACTGGTACATGTTGGACTTGGGCATGGCGACGAAATCCTTAAAACGTCCCGGTATCGGTGTCCACAAGGTGTGCACAATACCCAGGGCGGCGTAACAATCCCGCACTGAATCCACCAGGACACGCACTGCCGTGACATCGTAAATCTCGTTGACATCCTTCTGCTGTTCCTGCATTTTTTCCCAAATACCGTAAAGGTGTTTCGGGCGGCCCTGGATGTCGGCCTCGATCCCCATTGCCGCGAGCTTTTCCGCCAGGATAGTGATCACGGCACTGATATACTCCTCGCGCTTGCTGCGCGTTTTGGCAATCTTATCAACCAGTTCAAAATATTTGTCCGGGTCCTTGAAGCGGAAGGCAAGGTCTTCCAGTTCCCACTTTATCCGGTAAATCCCGAGGCGGTGCGCCAGCGGCGCGAACACCTCGAGCGTTTCGTTCGCAATTTCCAGCTGCTTGGGCGCATGATGATACTTGAGCGTCCTCAGGTTGTGCAGGCGGTCGGCCAGTTTGATCAGGATCACTCTGATGTCTTTGGCCATTGCCAGGAACATCTTGCGCAGGTTTTCCACCTGCTGTTCCTCTTTGGAGATGTACTCCAGTTTGCCCAGTTTGGTTGCTCCATCAACCAGCAGGGCAACTTCGTCACCAAACCGCTCTTTGATATTTTCCAGTGTTATTCCCGTGTCCTCAACCACATCATGCAGCAACCCGGCCACAATGGATTCCTGGTCCAGTTCCAGCTCAGCCAGAATTTTTGCCACTTCCAGCGGGTGGATAATGTAAGGCTCTCCGGAGAAACGTTTTTGTTCCCGGTGCGCCAATTCGGCATATTCATAGGCGTCCTTAATCACGGCGGCATCCGCCTTAGAATTGTAAACCTTAATTAGTTGTAAAACTTCCTCCAAAGTGGCTGCCGGATATTCCCGCTCTGCCAGGAGTTTATCCCGGCTTCCCGGTTTAAGGGGCTCCAGCTCTGAAGGCAGTGCTGTAGCAGCCTGGACTGGATTTTCCATATCAATCATTTTCCTTAATAATTATATTGCACCAGTGATATTGTATCATAATCCTGAATTTTCACCCGGCCGCCCAGGCCGGTAAGCTCGATCAGGAACACCGTTCCCACCACTTCTGCGCCGAGCTCCTCAATCATTCTGACGGTCTTGGACACTGTTCCCCCTGTGGCCATCAGTTCGTCCACCACCAGGACTTTCATCTCCGGTTTAATAATATCACGATCCATTTGAGCGGGCCTGTCGCCAAACTCCGGGTCATGGTGCCAGCTAAAAATATCTTCCGGCTGGCTGGGCATGCTGAGTGTCAGCAGCCCGGTGCCCAGGATGTACGCCAGTGGGGCGCCGATCATCAGCCCCCGGGCTTTGGGGCACACGATAAGGTCCGCATGCTTGTGCATGCACTGGGCAGCCAGCTCCTGGATCGCCTGCCTGTAAGCAGGCCCGTTAAGCAGCAAGGTGGATACATCCTTATAGTTTATGCCTTCTCTCGGAAAATCCTGGATCTCTCTGATGATGCTCTTCAGGTCCAATGTTATTACCTCCTTTAAAGTGAAGCGCCGGGCCTGAACAGGTTGTGTACAGGTGCACTTATAAAATTCCTCATCACCCGGATTGAATCCTCTTTAATTCTGGTGAGACGCTCATATGTCCGGGCCTGAAAAAGGTCCAGCTTCTCAGATGGCGCCGGAGAAAGATGAATGTTCATCAACACCCCTTCACCTGTGCAGGACAGCAGACCCAGTTCTGTAAATACAGCAAGGGCGGTCCGCAGCGTGTAGACGCTGGTCTGGGGATAGCCGGCCGCCTTCATCGCACTGGTCAGGATGTTAACATTCGACAGCACATCCTCTTTTCTCCCCCGGCGCAGCAGCTGGTACAATTCTGCCAGGTATTCCCGGCCCGGCGCGATGCCTTCGAGCGCGTCCAGGTTATCCTGCAGATCATCCTCCCCAAACAACAGGTGCAGCACCCCTCCAGGCTTGACGCTTTCAGCCGCATGCAGTGCTGCCTCCGGGCTATAGGGCAGGTGGTAAAGCAGCACCTGCCCGGCGCGAAGGCCGGCGGAAGCTGCTGCAACCGGTGTTGCAAACATAATATTGATATCCCCTGAATTGAAGAGCGAGGCTAACTTGCTTTTCATTTCTGTTAAGGTGTGATAGTGGCAGTAGGCCACTTTTCCCCGCAGGGTAGAGTCAACCAATTGAATGTAGTGGGCCAGTTCGATGCTCTGGTAGCTGCATGACGTGATTACCAGCGTCTGCTCTCCGGCAGCTGCTGTTTCAGCCAGCCGGAGCAGGCGGCTGCCTGAATTGCGGCAGTCCAGATATCGGGTGTCGTCTGCTTTTCTGTCACTTTTCAGTGTCCGCGGCTTGTCACAGGCGCCCAGTCCCTTCAGAGTTGTAAACAGAAATTCCGGTACAAAAAGATCTTCGCAATCCTCTGCCAGTTCTCCGGCAGGTGAAAAACACGACTCCTCCAGAATGTCTGTGTCATAATCAGGCACATCCCGGGAAGTAAACAGCGCCGGGGCGCCGAGGTCTTTTACTTCGAGCTGCACGGAACGCCTGCCGTTGTATTCATTCATGTCGGGCACAAAAGCGAGATCAACGGCCTCTCCTTTGGTGAGGATATCCGCGTAAGCCCCGAGGTTGAAGCCAATGCCGTCAAGTACATTATTATCACCGCGCAGGCGCAGTTTGAGATGGGCTGAGCTTTTTCCCACCCCGCGGCTTTCCAGCAGCAGGGCGCCCCGGCAGCTGAGCAGGGGGCTTGGATTGGCGTGCCCGAAAGGCTGGAGCAGGTTAATTTCGCTGATCAGTCTTTCAGAAACCTGGTCCATTTCAACAAACCCGTCAATTTCCAGCAGGGGCTGCAGCCTTTCCCCGCCCATGATGCGCTGGGCATAGGCCTTTAAGGCTGCGAAAAATTTTTCTACATTGGCAGTTTTAACTGTAAAGCCCGCCGCTAAGGCATGTCCGCCGTAATCTAGCAGGTGTTCCCGGCAATGGGCCAGGGCCTTATAGATATTGAATCCCGGAATACTTCTGGCCGACCCCCTGCCCTCATCGCCCTCGATGGCTACCAGCAGGGCTGGCTTATAGAAACGGCTGGTTAAACGGGAGGCAACGATACCGATTACCCCGGGATGCCAGTGCTCAGCAGCCAGGGCCAATACTGCCGCTTCCTGTTTGACAGGATCGCTGTCCAGCAGGCCCAGGGCCTCTTCCAGCACGGCAGCTTCGATCCTTTGCCTCTCCTGGTTGGCCTTGTTCAGCAGCTTGGCCAGATCCAGTGCCTGATCGTAATCTTGTGTCAGCAGGAGTTCCAGGGCAAGCCCGGGGGTGCCGGTCCGGCCTGCGGCGTTCAGCCTCGGAACCAGCCCGAAACCAACCTCCCGTGTGCTGATACTGTTGTTTTTAACCCCGCTGACCTCAATTAATGCCTGTATTCCCGGGCACCTGGTTTCCTCCAGGGCGAGCAGGCCGTGTTTAACTAAAATCCTGTTTTCACCTGTAATCGGGACAATGTCGGCGATGGTACCCAGGCAGACAAGATCAAGATAATCCCGCCAGGCCTCGCTGCCCTGACCAGCGGCATCCAGCAGCGCCTGTCCCAGTTTCAGGGCAACACCGACTCCCGCCAATTCTTTGAACGGGTACCCGCTGTCACTGCACTTGGGATTGACCAGGGCATAAGCCGGGGGCAGTTCCTCAGGCGGCTCGTGATGGTCTGTGACAATCAGGTCCATATTGTTTTCACTGGCCCAGCGTATCTCTGCCAGATTGCTGATGCCGCAGTCCACGGTAATTACCAGGCTGGTCCCCGCTATCTGTGCTTTTTCTAAAACTTCTATGTGCAGGCCGTAACCTTCAGCCAGGCGGTTTGGCACAAAGCAGCCGGCTTCCGCGCCAAGACGCCTGAGAATCCTGGCCAGCAGGGCTGTCGCTGTAATCCCGTCGGTGTCATAATCGCCGTAGATGAGGATCTTTTCTTTGGCTTCGACCGCCTTTAAGATCCTCGCGACTGCCCTGCCCATGTCTTTAAAGAGCAGCGGATCATGCAGTCCTGCCAGTTCGCTGCCGAGAAAGACCCGTCCCTGCTCTATTGTATGAATACCCCGGTTGATCAATAACTGGGCTGTGATCGGTGTAATCCCCAGCTTACGGGCCAAGATGCTGCTGAGAGCAGGCGCCGGTGATTTTATCTGCCATAATTTTTGTGAATTTTCAGGAAATGTTTTCATAGATATTAAAATTATAATCGACACCGTCATGTTTGGCAACGCGGGGCAAAAATAAAACCGGTGAATGCTCACCGGTTTTAGCTCAAATTGTGCTACTGCTGACCGCCCGTTATGTTCGGCAGCTGCTGCTGCATCTGCTTCATCAGCTCACTCATGTCGGTGATTTTGATCCCTTGCGGGAGCTGGAAAACGTCGGCCGACAGCGAGCCGACCTTCATGTTCTTGTACTCCATTAAGAATTTCTGGCCGGTCGGATCCGTGGACTCGATACGCATCGGGATGCCGTAATCCTCGCGAATCCACATTTTCGTCACTGTTTTGCTGTCCTTAGCGGCGACTTCCACAACCCTGCACTTCACCCCGTCATAGACTACTGTCTCCAGTTCCTTGACGGCGGTCTGATCAATGCCGCTGGTGTAGTCAAGAGGCGTCTCCGATCCCACATCTTGTTCTTCCGCCTGCCCGGCAGAAACTTTCGTAGCCTCGTTTCGATCCGGATAATAGATTATGGCTGAGTTGGTGTCACCGTCAATATATGAAATTATTTTCTGCCCGTCCATCAGGCTCTCGGTTTTCATTTTCTTGCCCATCATCCACACCTTGCCGTTCAGGACCATGTCACTCGCAGTTATAGTGTATTCGTAGGCAAGACCGTCGATTTTTTGACTCTTGGCAAAAATGTCCGAGATGGTTTCTGTCTTGGCCGTTTGTGTGGGCTGGCTGGTTGTATTTTTGCTGCCGCCGCAGCCGGCCAGGATCAAACCGGACAAGATAATTACTGACAAAACCCCATAGATTAACCACTTTTTCGTAATAAACTCCCCCTTTTTAGATTAACTTTTTTACCTGGATCTAACACTTGCCTTAATTTATTAAAATATTTAAACAAATTAATCATAGTTTAAACATTTCAGCCCTGTTCGTCTTGTGATAATATAATATCAACAGTCACCCGGCCTGCTTTTGTCTCAGGTGCTTTTAAACAATGCCGGGAAAGGAGACGGGTTGGGGTAATAATAATTCACCAGCAGCCAGCCGGCGTAAATCAATATTAGTCCGGTAAACCAAAATAAATTCACTTTCCCGTTTGGCCAGCTGGTAATATCAAACAGGTAAAAGTACAACAGCGTGTAGGGGCATAATATAAGAAAAAGCCAGGTCAAATCCAAAATTTACACCTCTTGCTAAATCCTTTGAGTTCACTTCTTATTGCCGACAATAATGTCAGAAGGTGAGGCTAAAATGATCCCCGTTAAGGTAAAAGAAATTGCGTACGATATCCTGATGAATCCTGTAATCCTGCTCATCGATGAAAAAGAGATGAAAGCACTGCCCATCTGGGTCGGCCCTTTTGAAGCACACGCCATCGGTATTGCGCTGCAGGGCCTCGACCTTGAGCGGCCGCTTACCCATGACCTTTTAAAAAATATCTGCAGCCTGCTGGAAGCCAAATTGAGTATGGTCCTGATCAGCGATGTCAGGGACGGCACCTATTTTGCGGAACTGCACCTGTGGCACCAGGACAAGGAACTGGTTGTTGACTCCCGGCCCAGCGACGCCATCGCCCTGGCATTGCGCACCGCAGCGCCCATCTACATCAGTGAAAAAGTAGCAGAGGGCTCACTGGCTATTAAAGATTTGCTCAATGAAGAACAGCACCAGGAGCTAAAGGAACTCCTGGAATCCAGCCGTCCCAGCGACGTCAAAAAATCGCTCCACTGATATCGTTGCCCTTATTTCACAACCGTTACCGGACAGTCAGCCAGCTGGATCACCTTGGAACTGACACTGCCCAGGACTATGCCCTTAAGGCTGCCCATGCCCCTGCTGCCGATCACTATTTGTCTGAATTTCCCCTCACGGGCATAATCCACGACCTCCTGGGCCGGATTTCCCATCTTGGATACCCCTTCTGCCTTGATGCCGCGCTTTTCCAAAACCTCCAATGTTCTATCCAGAGCTTCCTGCGTTTTTTCCTTAAAAAACACATCCACTTCTTCGAGCACTACCGGCGAGCGCAGGGGTGAGTAATATTTCATTTTCTCCAATATATCATTGACCACCATAACGGTTATCCTGGCAGCGGCAGCAGCCGCAGCCAGATCCGCTGCAAATTCCGCAGCCCTGAAGGCGTTGTCCGATCCATCGGAAGCTACAAGGATTTTATAATCCATATTGACACCCTCCTGTTCAGTTCGGTCATTATGAAAATTATCTAATATAAACCATAACCTGTCAACTGATACTGAAATTATCACCGGGTGATAGTTCACAAGTTATATCATTCAGAAAACAAGGCGGTAATTTTCCATACGCCATTGAAGATCTTTCACTTAAATGAATGGGTCACACTGCTTGTAGGTGCGGCTTCAGCCGCACTTTGGCGGGCTAAAGCCCGCCCTACAGCGTTATGGTATGAGCTGGTTGTTAATAATGATGCTGTTGTCGTTAAATCTTACCAGACAGTGGAAAGGGGACACACCTCCTTCGGAGGAATGTCCCCAATTATGCCCGGTATATTATGCTTTGGCTGGTTTGGCTGACTTGGACCCGCTCTTCCCATCCAAACGCCTGATGTCGAACCACAGCGGGGTGGCGACACAGATGGAGGAATAAGCACCGGTTGTGATCCCGATCAGCAGGGCCAGGACCATGTTGCGCATGGTCGCGCCGCCAAACAGGAGAAGCGCAAACAGTACGACCAACACCATCATGGTTGTGTTGATCGAGCGGGACATGGTCTGCCACAGGCTCCTGTTGATGATATCTTCCAAAAGCTCGCCCTTCTTCTTTAAGAGGCTGTTTTCACGGATCCGGTCAAAAATGATGATCGTATCCATCAGGGAAAAACCGACTATGGTCAGGACAGCGGCAACGAAAGAGCTGTCCACCTCGAGTTGGAAGATGGAAAACACACCTACCACCAGAAATACATCGTGCAGCACGGCCAGAATGGCTGCGATGCCCTGCTTGAATTCAAAGCGATAGGCAACATAAATGACGATCAGCACGGAAGCCAGGGCCAGGGCCTGAAAAGCCTTAAAGATCAGTTCTTTGCCCATTACCGGCCCAACCCTTTCGTCACGCTGTACGGTCACTTCGCTAAGTTTACTATTGAATTCGCTGAGCACGCCGGAGCTCTCTTCTTCAGTCAGTTCTCTTGTCCTGATCAGAAAACTGTCTTCAGCGCTCTGCTGAATTGTCGCCCCCTCCAGGCCAAATTCATCCAGCACTCCTCTGACCTGCTCTGTTGTGGCCGGACTGCTGAATTTGAGATCCAGCAGGCTGCCGCCAGTAAAGTCAATGCCCAGGTTTAAGCCCTGCGAGAAAAGGGAAATTATACCCGGAATGATAATCAGTATTGATATGGCATACCATATTTTACGCAGTTTTACAAAGTGAAACGGCATACTTTCTCTAAAGTTCATTATTTTTTTACCCCCTATTTCCCGTAAAGCCTGAGGTCCCACGCCGATTTGCTGCCGGCGACCAGCTGCAGGATCCACCTAGTCATGGCCACAGCCGTGAACAAGCTGGCAATAACACCGATGGAAAGCGTGATGCCGAAGCCCTTAATCGCCCCGGTGCCGAAATAGTACAGTATCATACCAGCAATCAGTGTGGTTATGTGCGAATCCAGGACTGCCACAAAGGCCCGCTTAAACCCGGCGTCAATGGCTGACCGGAGCGTCTTCCCGGCCCACAGTTCCTCCTTCAGCCGTTCAAAAATGATGATGTTGGTATCCACGGCCATGCCCATAGACAAGAGGAAGCCCGCCACACCGGGCAGGGTCATAGTCACATGCAGCGCAGCAAATATCAGTAAGACTATCAGGGTGTAAATGATCAGGGCCAGGTTGGCCACCAGGCCGGGTAAACGGTAATACCCGATCATGAATAAAAATATGATACCAATACCAGCCAGCCCGGCGGCTACAGATTTGTGCAGCGAATCAGCGCCGAGGGATGGTCCCACCGTCCTTTTTTCCATTACGTCCACTTTTACCGGCAGTGCGCCGGAACGCAGCAGGATGGCAATGTTATGGGCCTCTTCCAGCGACTCATAGGGTGAGATCTGCGCCTTGCCGCTCGGTATGGCTTCACGCACTGTGGGCGACTGTACCACCACTCCATCCAACAAAATGATAATCTTTTTGCCGACGTTTGCCGCGGTGACATCAGCGAATATCTTGGCGCCGTCCGGCTCAAACTCCAGGTTGACCTCCGGCTGGCCGCCCGGGCCCGTGCCCTCCTGGGCAGTTTTCAGCTGGCGGCCGGTCAGGACTGTTTTGCCGTCTTCCGTCTTGAATTCCAGGTAGGCTGTCTTGATCAGATTACGTACTGCCTCATCCGGATCGCTCACACCAGCCAGCTCAACGATGATCCGCCTTGTACCCTGCAGCTGGATGATTGGCTCGGCGACACCGAAAGCGTTGACCCTGTTTTCGATAATGGCCATCGCCTGCTTTACCCTTTCTTCCGTGACCGGCGCTTCTGGGGTATCTACGGCCTCAAGCACCACGTAGACGCCGCCTTTTAAGTCCAATCCCTGCTTGATTAAATTTGTAAATGGAATCCAGCTGACTCCCGGAATTAACGGCCGGATGGCCAGGACAGATACGATCGCCACGACCAGTACAATGCCAGCCAGTTTCAGGATCTTATCCCACTTCATTTAGTTCCAACCTCCATAATTCAAAAACTTAAACTATAATAACTTGGCGCCGTTGATCACCAGTTCAAATTTACATTTTAAAAAGGTTGACGCCCGCCGGCACATGATCATGCGGCTTAAGAATATTTCAAAGTATTCCATCACCGGGCAGATATCAATGTCAATTGTCAATTCCATCGTGATGGTGCGCTTATCGTCGGCGACCCAGAGAAAAGAGTGTTCAACAGCATAATTGACCCGGTCGTGAATGTCAAAAGTCGCAAAATCAGGGTTGCGGACCCTGGACCGGTGCACATCAGACTTGTCGCCTATGATCAGGGCTGCTGCCACACTGTTTACAGCATGGCCGTACTGCTCCTCGTGATTGGCTATCGCGGAAATCACAGTAGCTATTTCATCGGGGTGCATCCCCATCTGCATCAGGATCGGGTAGGCCATGACCGCCCCGGAGATGCCGTGGTCGTTGCGGCTGACCACGTTTCCGATGTCATGTATGTACCCCGCAATGGCGGCCAGTTCTGCCTGTCGCTCTGAGTATCCCAGCCGCTCCATGACGTTTTTGGCAATACTGGAAACAAGGCTTACATGGCGGTAGCTGTGTTCTGTAAACCCCATTACACCCAGATATTTATTCCCTTTGCGGATAAATGCATCGATCACAGGGTCTTTTTTCATATCTTCCAGGGTTACCATAACCGGTTACAACCCCCTACCAGGGATTTTGATACCCTCCCCGGGCATACCTTTAATTTTATAATATAATATCGGAATAAATATCTCAAATAATGAGGTTCATTTATTCAGGAAAAAGAGTAGACTGCCGGTCTACTCCTTTTTTTACGGTGTACCCTTATCTACTGCTTCTGCCTGGTTTATAACCTGGGAGATAGCGGTCTTCAGGAACTCCATCCGGACATTCTCGGCGACCTCCAGGATAATGGAATTATCTTTTATATTTTCTATGGTGCCGTAGATCCCGCCGATGGTAATCACTTTGTCGTTTGTTCTGATACTGTTGATCATTTCCTGGTGTTTTTTCTGCCGCTGCTGCTGTGGCCGGATCATCAGGAAATACAGTATGGCAAAAAGGCCGACTATATACAGCAGGGATATTAATTGGGAATTATTTGCCACTATCAGGCCTCCTTTCTTTTTTTTTATTTCTTCTTGGGCGCTGTGAAATCCTTTTTTTCAGGGGAATTTTATCAGATATTAGGCATCCTGATATATCCTGAGAAATTGCTCTCTGAATTCCATCATCCTTCCGCTGCGGATGGCCTCTTTGATATCCGTCATCAAATTAAATATAAAGTGCAGGTTGTGGATAGTGGTCAGGCGGATGCCCAGCACCTCACCGGCCTTGATTAAATGCCTGATATAAGCGCGGGTGTAGTTGCGGCAGGCATAGCAGTCACAGTCAGGTTCAAGCGGTGCAAAGTCATGGGCGTATTCAGCGTTCCGCACAACCAGCTTGCCCCGCCTGGTCAATACGGAACCATTGCGGGCAATTCGGGTGGGCAGCACACAGTCGAACATATCAATACCCCTCGCGACGCCCTCCACCAGGCAGTCGGGAGAGCCCACGCCCATCAGGTAGCGGGGTTTCTCCTGCGGCAGGAACGGTACGGTATGGTCGAGTATTTCATACATCAGTTCTTTTGGCTCGCCCACACTCAAACCGCCGATGGCGTAACCGGGGAAATTGAGGTCTATCAGCTCGCGTGCGCTCCTGGCGCGCAGATCGGGGAACATGCCTCCCTGGACGATGCCGAAGACCCCCTGCCCTTCTCGCCGGGGAACCGCCAGGCATCTTACAGCCCATCTGGTTGTCCGGTCCAGGGCCTCCAGGGTGTACTCCCGGCTGCTTGGGTAGGGCGCGCATTCATCAAAAGCCATCGCGATGTCTGACCCAAGATCGGACTGCACCTCCATTGCTACTTCCGGGCTGAAAAAATGCTCTGAGCCGTCAATATGCGAGCGAAAAACAACTCCCTCTTCAGTAATCCGGCGCAGCGGGCCCAGGCTGAAGACCTGAAAACCGCCGCTGTCGGTCAGGATCGGGCCGTTCCAGTTCATGAAGCGGTGCAGCCCCCCGGCATCGCGGATCAGACTATGGCCCGGCCGCAGGTAAAGGTGGTAGGTGTTGCTTAGGATTATCCTGCCGCCCGCACTGTAGACTTCTTCCGGGGTCATCGTCTTCACCGTGGCCTGTGTGCCGACAGGCATGAAAACAGGTGTTTCAACAGTACCGTGAGCCGTGTGCAGGAGGCCCAGGCGGGCGCGGCTGTTTTTATCACTATGAACTAAAGTAAAGCTTACGTCCATTTAAATCCTCCGTGCCTCATATAATCAGCATAGCGTCCCCGAAACTGAAAAACCTGTACCGCCTCCCGACTGCCTCCCTGTATGCCGCCAGGATTTTTTCCCGGCCGGCCAGGGCGGAGACCATCATCAGCAGGGTGGACTTGGGCAGGTGAAAGTTGGTAACCATGCCATCGATCACTTTAAAATTGTAACCGGGATAGATAAAGATTCCGGTCCAACCGGAGCCCGGGCATACCCGGCCATGTTCGTCAGCAGCGCTTTCCAGGCAGCGGGTGGTCGTTGTGCCGACAGCGATGACCCTGCCGCCGCGGGATCTGGCAGTGGCTATCAGCGCCGCGGTCTGCTCCGGGACCTCGTAATATTCTTCATGCATCACGTGCCGGGTGATGTCCTTCACTTTTACCGGCCGGAAGGTGCCCAGCCCGACGTGCAGCAGCACCGGCGCCACTTTGACACCCTGCTCCCTGAGCCTGGCCAGCAGCTCCTGTGAAAAATGAAGCCCGGCCGTGGGAGCCGCCGCCGACCCCGCCAGACGGGCGTAGATAGTCTGGTAACGGTTCCTGTCCAACAGGGGCTTTTTGATATACGGCGGCAGCGGCATCATACCCAGCTCATCCAAAATTTCTTCAAAGCAGCCCTCGAAATCCATCTCCATAATCCGGCCGCCGTAACCGGTTTCTCCCAGCACCCGGCACGACAGCAGGTCTTCTCTGAAAATTATCCTGGCGCCGGCCTTCACCCTCTTGCCTGGGCGGACCAGGGCTTCCCAGCGCCTGGCATCCAGCTGCCTGAGCAGGAGGACTTCAATACAGGCGCCGGTGTTTTCCTTGATCCCCATCAGACGGGCAGGGATAACTTTTGTATCGTTGATCACGAGTATGTCCCCCGGCCCCAGGTATTCACAAAGATCTGTAAACCTGCGGTGCTCAAAATCTTCCCGGGCCAGCCGGACTACCATCAGCTTGGAAGAATCCCTGTCCCTTAGCGGATCCTGGGCAATTAATTCTTCAGGCAGGTCATAATCAAAATCATTTATATTCACCTGTGTCAGCTGTGCTCCTAACGTCCGTAGTCTTCAGCAAATTTGATGCCGGAATAATAGTATTTCAGAATTTCTTTGTAATCAAAGTCTTCCTGGGCCATGCCGCGGGCTCCGTACTGGGACATCCCCAGCCCGTGCCCCCAGCCGCTGCCGGTGATATTTATCTCGGTCAAGTTTTTGCTGCGGTCATATTTATTTGTAAATTTAAACAGCGAGCTTTTCAGGCCGAGCGCTGCCCTCACTTTATCGGCGTTCTTAATCTCAACCCGCAGGGACTTCCCATCCGCCCCCACGCCCTTTACCGCCAGCTCCATAACCCTGGCGCCCGATGATGTGCGCTCCACCTCAATGACGTCGGTGACCTTGCTGAATTTGTAGCCGGCCGCGGCCAGCTTGTCCCTTAACTGAACGGCACTGTAGGTGACCTCCCAGTTATAGTGCTTGCTGTTTTTGTCATAGGGGTCTTCTTTTGACCTGATGTAGGACAGCCTGCCGGTCCAGACATCTTCGCTGTTTTCCGTGAAGCCGCCGCTGCTGGAGTGAAAAAAGGCGGACACAGTCTTGCCTCCTGACAGCATCACAACGCTGCGTGTCCCTTCAACGGCCTTGTTGGCGGCAGCAGTCTCGGCGTCATAACCGCCGTAAACCTGGCTCGTCATCGTATTATACACGTTAAATGTATCTCCGCGCGTAGTTTCGATACTCTGCAGGGCATAGTTCCGCGCCGCTACCGCCTGCGCCTTTAAGGCCTCAGCCGGCCAGTCGCTGGGCATTTCGGAGGGGACAACGCCCCGCAGGTAGTCTTCAATATTCAGCACGTTAACCGCGGTCAGCTTGCCTTCCTCCAGGCAAAAATCCAGGCCGCCGCGGTACCTTTTGCTGCTGGTACCGTTCTTCAGGGTAACGAGGTTTAAGCCGCTGCTGCCCTTGAATTCTATCGTCCTGCTCGCTGCCTTAATCGCCGGGCTTTCTGTCTCCTGCAGCGAGAATACCCTGCCCTCGCCGTTGACAGCCATTAATTTATCTAAACCCAGGTCTTTTACCATGCCGCTGGCGTCGATCACGGCGGCGCTGGTACCAGCTGCGCGCACCGCAACCGGGCCTTTATAAGAGCCGTAACTGTCCTGCCTGCTTTTAACTGTGATCCGGCTGCCTTTAATTTCCACCTGGTAGGTTTCACCTTTTTTCGGCTCGGCCAGCACTTTGCCCGTTGCCAGGTCAACTATTTCATAATTTCCGCTGATTTGAAAGCTGAGTGATTCAGCATCGCTGACCAGCGCCGCCCGAATTGTACCGGCAGCAGCAGCGCCTGCATCACCCGCCTGAAAAAACACGCACAGGAGGGTGAAAAGGGCTATGAGAGACATTTTAACAGAATTTAATTTCACTTTTAACCTCCGCTGGTATTAATCACCTACTCCCGACAAAAATTCGGCGGATTAAGGCGATTTCCTGCTCTAATAAAAAAACCGGTGCCTTTACTCCGGTTTAGCGGCGGAAGATATAAATTATCAGTGACAACAGGATGCTCAGTATGATGCTCGTCATGATGGGAAAGTAAAACCTAAAGTTTCCCCTCTCGATGAAGATGTCGCCGGGCAGCCGCCCCAGGCCAAAAAACCTGCCGCCCGCCAGCATCAGGCCTCCCAGCACTAGCATGATGGCGCCGGCGATGACCAGCGTCCTGCCGAAAGACTCCCACATCAAGCCTTCACATCCTTTTTATCCAGCTGGCAATAGCGTTCTTTTTCGCTGTAGATGCAGCCGCAGTATTGCTGCCGGTACATACCCATCCTCCTGGACCGGGCCGTTGCTTCCCTGTAGCCGGACCGGAAATCGGCATAATGAAAAGGGATGCCGTGTTTTTCCGCCGCTGCCTGGCCGATCTCCCGGATCAGTTCATGTTTCTGGTAGGGGCTGACCAGCAGGGTGGTGCTGAAGCAGTCATACCCTCTGCCTGCCGCTTCCCGCGCCGCCTGTTCCAGTCGCATGACATAGCAGGACCGGCAGCGCTGCGTTTCCCTGTAAACGGCTGCCCGGATAAACTCCTCCAAGTGATAACCCGTGTCAAAAATCATTTCCATGCCAATTTCAGCGGCGTATTTCTCCAGTGTTTCCTTCCGTTTCATAAATTCGGTATAGGGATGTATGTTGGGATTATAAAAATAGCCTGTGACCTCCATGCCCTCACCCCTTAAACAGTCCACGGGGTAGATCGAGCAGGGGCCGCAGCAGGTGTGCAGCAGTATTCTCATCAGGCTCACTCCTTTAGGCGTTGTGCCAGCACAGCTACCATAAGGTCTCTTGTTTCGTGTTCTTGGCATTATACTCTATGCCCAGATGCTGGTAAGCCAATAGCGTGGCCACCCGGCCGCGCGGTGTCCTGGCCAGCATGCCCAGCTGGATCAGGAAGGGTTCATAAACATCCTCCAGGGTCTCGGACTCTTCGCTGGTGGCCGCTCCCAGGGTATCCAGGCCGACCGGCCCGCCCTCAAATTTTTGAATAATGGTCAGCAGCAGCCTCCTGTCGGCATGATCCAGACCCAGGGCGTCTACTTCCAGGAATTTAAGCGCCTCGTCCGCCACAGCGAGGTTGATGATCCCATCCGCCTTAACCTGGGCGTAGTCCCGCACCCTTTTCAGCAGGCGGTTGGCAATCCTGGGCGTGCCCCTGGAACGACTGGCGATTTCAAAGGCTCCGTCCCTGGTTATTTCCACCCCGAGGATATCTGCCGTCCTGATAACAATAAGCACCAGCTCTTCAGGCAGGTAGTAATCCAACCTGCTGGTCACGCCAAAACGGTCCCGCAGGGGTGATGTGAGCAGCCCGGCGCGGGTGGTCGCGCCCACCAGGGTGAACCGCGGCAGCTCCAGCCTCAAAGAGCGGGCGCCTGGTCCCTTGCCGATCACAATATCTAAAGCATAGTCCTCCATCGCCGGGTACAGCACCTCTTCCACGGTCCTGCTGAGACGGTGGACTTCGTCGATAAATAAAATATCTCCTGGGGACAGGCTGGTCAGGATGGCTGCCAGGTCGCCGGGGCGCTCTATGGCCGGTCCGGACGTTGTCCTGATGCTCACACCCATTTCATAAGCGATAATATTGGCCAGGGTTGTTTTTCCCAATCCCGGCGGCCCGAACAGCAGGACGTGATCAAGGACCTCCTCCCGTCCGCGGGCGGCCTGGATAAAGATCGAGATCATTTCCTTTACTTTTTCCTGGCCGATGTATTCATCCAGCCTGCGGGGGCGCAGGCTTAAGTCTGCCTCAAAGTCCTCCGGCCGGGCGGTGGCTGAGATCAGCCTTTCCTCCATGCTCATGCACCTCA
>CAYNIY010000019.1:0-5182 GCA_964397525.1 uncultured Eubacteriales bacterium | reverse complement strand
ATCATATCGGCTGCCTTGTCTTTTAATTCGAGCACTATCCTGCCAGCCGTCTTTTTGCCGATACCGGAAACCCTGGTCAGCAGAGGTATATCTTCACCGGCGATCGCCCTGCCTAGCTCACCTGGAGTATAGATCGAAAGGATGGCCAGGGCGCCTTTGGGCCCGACACCTGACACATTTAACAGCATCAAAAAAAATTCAAGCTCATTTTCACTATGAAAGCCATACAGGTAAAACCCGTCATCCCTAACCACCAGGCTGGTATGCAGCATAATTTCGCTGCCCCGGGGCGGCAGGTGGTATTGCAATGATAGTGGGACCATTATCCTGAATCCGATACCGCCGACATCCAGGACAACCGCTCCCGCCTGAAAATCAGCCAGCTTTCCTTTAATAAATGCGATCATTTCAGTTTCCTCACCCATGAAAATAACTGCCCGTGGCAGATGGCCACCGCCAGCGCGTCTGCCACGTCGTCCGGGGCCGGCGCTTCAGGCAGCGCCAGGATAGTCTTGACCATGTACTGGACCTGTGTTTTATCTGCCCGGCCAAAACCAGTCACAGCCTGCTTGACCTGAAGTGGGGTGTATTCAAAAACAGGCAGGCCGGAGTTTGAAGCCGCCAGCATGGCGACTCCCCTGGCATGCCCCACAGCAAGCGCGGTGCGCGCATTTTTATTGAAAAAAAGCTCCTCGATGGCAAATTGCTCCGGTTTATAAAGACTGATCACACCAGTCAACTCCGAGTAAATGGTTTGAAGCCTCTCGGACAGGGGGAACTCGGGGCTCGTCCGGACGCAGCCGCAGTCCACCAGGGAAAATTTGCTGCCGTCGAATTTGACCAAACCGTAGCCGGTAATGGCCGTACCGGGATCAAGACCCATAATGAACATGTGTTCCCACCCCCTTTACCTGAATTATTCTACGCCAAAGGGGGCAATCCTTTTTTTGAGCGGTCAGATCTCTCTTATTCTTCTATCTCAAAATTAGCGTAAACGTTCTGCACATCGTCATGGTCTTCCAAAGTATCCATCAGGCGGATCATCAGCTCAGCTTTTTCACCCTCCAGGCTGACAGTAGTTTGCGGTACCAGGGTTACTTCAGCCGTGGCGATCTTAACGCCTGCCTTTTCCAGGTTCTCTTTCACAGCCTGGAGAATGGCAGGCTCACAGACTATTTCATAGGAGTCATCCTCAGCGCTGAAGTCCTGGGCGCCGGCTTCAATGGCCTCGAGCATGATGTCGTCTTCCGTCAGCTCGTTTTCTGCCTTCTCCACTACGACAATCCCTTTTTCTTCAAACATCCAGGCCACACAGCCTGTTTCTCCCAGGTTGCCGCTGTTCTTTGAAAAAATGAACCTTATTTCCCCCGCGGTGCGGTTGCGGTTGTCGGTCATGATATCAAGCATCACTGCCACACCTCCCGGACCGTAACCTTCGTATGTTATTTCCTCGTAGTTGGCGCCACCTGTCTCACCTGCGCCCTTCTGGACGGCACGCATGATGTTGTCATTCGGGATATTGGCTTCCTTTGCCCTCATAATGGCCGCCTTTAAACGCGCATTGCCTTCGGGATCAGCGCCGCCCCGGCGTGCGGCAAGAATAATTTCTTTCGCTATGCGGGTGAATACCTTTCCTCGCTGTTGGTCTGTTTTCGCCTTTTTACGTTTGATCGTTGCCCACTTTGAATGACCGGACATTGTGATCCTCCTTCAAGGAAGTAAATGTAATATAAGAAAAAAGCGCTGAGCGCTTGATGTTCCCATTTATAATTATAAATTAAGCACCGGTCTATAATTGAGGTACAGGCGGCAGCATTTTTTTATGCTCGCTGCGCTTGATCATGCTCTCAATAATAGCCTTCTTTTCCGGACAGACATCTCCGGTGAGGATGTAGCGATCCAACTCCTCGTAGGTGAAGCCCATTTCAGCTTCGTCGGTTTGCCCCGCCCAGAGGCCGGCTGAAGGCGCCTTGTCGATGATCCCCTGGGGTACACCCAGGAAGCGGGCAAACTCACGCACTTCCGTCTTGACCAGACTGCCAATCGGAAGCAGGTCAACCCCACCGTCGCCATATTTAGTAGAATAACCAATCATGATCTCGCTTTTATTGCCGGTGCCAACCACCAACAGTTTCCGGCGGGCAGCCAGGAAATAGAGTGTGGTCATGCGCAGCCTCGGTTTGATGTTGGCGAGGCTGAGGTCTTTTGCATTACTATCGAATGCCGCTCCGGTCAGCACCCTGACAAAAGTTTCAAAGACCTCATCCAGAACAATTTTTTCCACCGGTATGCTGAATGCATCCGCTGCCAGCTGGGCATCCAGGAGGTCCCGGGGATCACTGTAGCAGGGCATCATCACGCCCAGTGTCGTATCGGGACAGGCCCGCTTGCATAAAGCCGCTGCCACTGCTGAGTCAATGCCCCCGCTGAGGCCGAGAACAAATCCCTTTGCCCCGGAATTGGCGAGTATGGACTTCAGCCATTGGACAATTTTGTCTGCCTTTTCCTGTACCTGCATGCCAGTCCCTCCGACCAGATTATCTTTTTTATATTACCATACCATAAATTATCTCGCAAATATAATAGGCCTGCAGAACTGCTCTGGTACATCTAAAGTCAAAAACATTGCAACCGATAAATATTTTAAATAGCCCTTTTGTTTATAAATATTAGAATCAGAGAGGAAAAACATCAGACCGTGAAGAATTAAGAAAGCTATTACCTGAAAAGGGCAAATCCACACGAAAGTTGGAGGCGCAAAGCAACGGGTCTAAAGCAAAAAACGGCTCTTTCCCAGCCTTTTTTGCCACGATCGCCGTGCTGCCGGGTGATACCGTCTCGACATTTACCCTGACAGGTAAAATACTAAAACATTTTTTTAAGGGGGCGAAAATGAGAGTAGTTAAAAATATTAAACGTTTATTACTGCCAAGTTTATTGTTTGTATTAATATTTACCTGTGTTACCCTGACGGGGGCAGCCATCGTGTATGCCTCCCCCTACACTGTCGTTGAAGGTGACTGTTTCTGGACGATTGCCGAAAAATTAGGTGTCGACGTTGATGCCATTCAATCAGCCAACCCCAGCGTGGATTTTGAAGCGCTGCAGATCGGTGAACAGATTGTTGTACCTGGCACTGATGTACCGGACACGTATTTTGCTGAGACCAACACCGCCTATTCCGGCGAATCATTCAGCTACACGGTAGCTCCAGGTGACAACCTGTGGACAATTGCCAGCAGCTATGGCACCAGTGTTGAAGCAATATTATCAGCCAGCGGCCTGGATTCAGAATTTCTCCAGATAGGGCAGGTGCTGACTGTACCCGGCAGCGCTTCAGCATACCAGGAAATCAGCAGGGGTTCCGTATCCCGCAGCGCCCCGGTTTACGAGGAGCCGGACAGTACGTATGGTGAACTGATTGCATGGAAGTATATCAATGACATGTTTCCGATGGGCAGTAACGTAACACTTCAGGACTTTGAAACGGGACGCACATTCCGCATCCACCACCTGTTTGGACAAAACCACGCTGACTGCGAACCGCTGACTGCCGATGATTCAGCGATCATGAAGGATATCTTCGGCGGCGAGTGGAGCTGGGAACGCAGGGCAGCCATCATCTGGCTGGACGGCCAGCCTATTGCCTGCTCTATGGCGGGAATGCCGCACGGCACCAGCCAGGACATCTACGGCAACGACTTTGACGGTATGTTCGACCTGCACTTCCTGAACAGCCGCACCCACGGCACGGACAGCATTGACCCGGATCACCAGGCAATGGTCCATGTAGCAGCCGGCCAGTAACAGCCGCCGGTCGTCAGAAAAAATAAAAACAAAACCCCGCGGTTTTATCTGCGGGGTTTTTAAAATTTCTCTGGCGACGACCTACTCTTCCAGGGACCGACGTCCCAAGTACCATCGGCTCAGGAGGGCTTAACTGCCGTGTTCGGGATGGGAACGGGTGTACCCCCTCCGACATTGTCACCAGAAAACTCTCTATCGTTGTCTTTTTGTGCGACTAAATTCGCACCTACATTTTTTTTATGTTCTCTCAAAACTGGACAGCATAGTTAAACAAGTTTTTTGAGTCGTGCGTCGTGGGTCGTGGGTCGTGTGATTGCCGGTATTCCTTTCAGGTCTTTAGACCCTTTAGGTCATCCCTTTAGTTCTCACGTCTCATTTCTCACGTCTCACGTCTCATATTAGGTCAAGTCCTCGACCTATTAGTACCGGTCAGCTGAACTCATTGCTAAGCTTACACTCCCGGCCTATCTACCTGGTAGTCTTCCAGGGGTCTTACTAGCTTATGCTATGGGAAACCTCATCTTGAGGGAGGCTTCGCGCTTAGATGCTTTCAGCGCTTATCCCGTCCAGACATAGCTACCCAGCGCTACCGTTGGCACAATAGCTGGTACACCAGTGGTCTGTCCATCCCGGTCCTCTCGTACTAGGGACAGCTCCTCTCAAGTTTCCTGCGCCTGCGACGGATAGGGACCGAACTGTCTCACGACGTTCTGAACCCAGCTCACGTACCGCTTTAATGGGCGAACAGCCCAACCCTTGGGACCTACTACAGCCCCAGGATGCGATGAGCCGACATCGAGGTGCCAAACCTCCCCGTCGATGTGGACTCTTGGGGGAGATAAGCCTGTTATCCCCGGGGTAGCTTTTATCCGTTGAGCGACGGCTCTTCCACTCGAAAACCGCCGGATCACTAAGCCCGACTTTCGTCCCAGCTCGACCTGTATGTCTCGCTGTCAAGCTCCCTTCTGCCTTTACACTCTAACGCGCGATTTCCAACCGCGCTGAGGGAACCTTTGGGCGCCTCCGTTACTCTTTGGGAGGCGACCGCCCCAGTCAAACTGCCCGCCTGATACTGTCCACGTCCCAGCTTCATGGGACTGTGTTAGAACTTCAATACTTCAAGGGTGGTATCCCAACATTGACTCCGCCAAAACTAGCGTCCTGGCTTCCCAGTCTCCCACCTATCCTGTACATGAAATACCAAAACCCAATGTCAGGTTGCAGTAAAGCTCCACGGGGTCTTTCTGTCCTGTCGCAGGTAGCCGGCATCTTCACCGGCATTACAATTTCACCGAGTCCCTCGTTGAGACAGTGCCCAAATCGTTACGCCTTTCGTGCGGGTCGGAACTTACCCGACAAGGAATTTCGCTACCTT